>NZ_JAXHLN010000003.1:1556577-1867893 GCF_034522235.1 Thiohalophilus sp.
CTTGGTTTGAAAAAAAATTAGGATGTAAAAAAGCCTTATTAACACCATCTTGCACGGCTGCATTGGAGATGGCGGCGATTTTGCTGGACATCCAGCCGGGCGATGAAGTGGTTATGCCCAGCTACACCTTTGTCAGTACCGCCAATCCCTTTGTTTTGCGCGGCGCGAAGGTTGTATTTGTCGATATTCGTCCTGATACGATGAATATAGACGAATCCTTAATTGAGGCTGCTATTACCCCCAAAACTAAAGCTATCATTCCGGTGCACTATGCTGGTGTAGGCTGTGAGATGGATGTGATTATGGCAATCGCCGGTCGACATGGTTTATATGTAGTAGAAGATGCCGCACAAGGTATGATGAGCACCTATAAAGGAAAACCGCTCGGCTCGATTGGTCATTTGGCGGCTTACAGCTTTCACGAAACCAAAAACTACACTAGTGGTGGTGAAGGTGGGTTGTTGATCATTAATGACGAACGTTTTGTGGAGCGCGCCGAGATTATCCGCGAGAAAGGCACGAACCGTAGCCAGTTTTTTCGGGGTGAGGTGGATAAATATACCTGGGTTGATATTGGCAGTAGCTATCTTCCTGGTGAGTTGCAGGCGGCATATCTTTGGGGCCAATTGGAAAAAGCTGATGAAATTAATCAAAATCGTCTGTCGATTTGGAATGCGTACTATGAAAAACTTATGAATTATCGGAATTCTGGCTTGATCGAATTGCCTGTAGTACCTGGTTATTGTCAGCACAATGCCCATATGTTTTATATAAAGGTAAGTAATCTGGAAATACGTACAGAACTAATGAAATATCTAAAAAAGCATGAAATTGTTTCAACATTCCATTATGTGCCGCTGCACTCTTCGCCTGCAGGATTGGAATATGGTGAATTTCATGGTCAAGACAAATTCACGACAAAGGAAAGTGAGCGTATTTTGCGGTTGCCCGTTTGGTATGGAATGACAGACGCTCATGTATTTTATGTGAGTGATACTATTTTCAAATATTTTGATGGTAAATATGATTAGCAAAAATCACAGTAATCGTAGGCATATAATTGGCTTGTTTATAATATAGGTGATCGGTTTCTGGAAAAACATTCTCATCTCTATCGTGGCGTACTATATGATTTAGGTTGTGGCGAAACTCCTTATAAAGATTTTTTTCTACAATACGCAGATAAATATGTAGGAGTTGATTGGTCGAGTAGTTATCATAATACTAATACTGATGTCTCAGCCAATTTAAATGAGCCACTGCCGATTGAACCAAATGTGGCTGATACTATTGTCTCACTTTCGGTACTCGAGCATCTATGCGAACCTCAGACTATGCTTAATGAAGCTTATCGAATCCTTAAGCCTGGCGGAAATATAATTATTCAAGTCCCGTGGCAGTGGCAGATTCATGAAGCGCCATATGATTTCTTTCGTTATACGCCATATGGACTGCGGTATCTTTTAGAAAAATCAGGTTTTACGGATATTGCAATCTATCCTCAAACCGGGTATTTCACAACATCTGTAATGAAGTTTAACTATTTTACAAAGCGTTGTTTTATCCGAGGACCAAAATGGTTACGTCGAGTTATGTACGGTGTTTTGTGGCCGTTTTGGCAAATTGACCAATATATTGCTCCACTACTTGATAAAATAGACAGGAACTGGAGTCTAGAATCACAAGGATATTACGTTTTATCAAAGAAACCAACATGACCTTATCTGTTAAACGCTTTTGTTTGGTTTCTTATTGTTACGTTTGCTAATCGTCCGTCATTCGTCACAGTAATAGGATACATGTACACATGAACCTGAATTCGCCATTTTTCTCCGTTGTAATACCAGTTTACAACAAGGAAAAATATGTGTCGCGCAGCATACAATCTGTTATTAATCAAACGTTTGATAATTTTGAAATTATTATTGTCAACGATGCCTCCAATGATAACAGCATGGATGTGGTACGTTCATTTGACGACCCAAGAATAAGAGTTTTTAATCGAGACACACCTGGCCCCGGTGGATATGCTGCTCGTAATCTAGGAATTACTCATTCGCGTGGAATCTGGATTGCATTTCTGGATGCTGATGACAAATGGGATCCTGATCACCTTGAATCCATGTACAAACTATCATGCATGTTTCCCGATGCCAGATTTATGGCAGCTGGAAGCAGAGTTATAAATGGACATAATATTCAACCCAATGCGTATTGGGCATGTAACGAGCATAAAGGCCCACACCTAATTTCACTTTCTGAATATTTGTCATCCTGTCTTGATAATAAACGGCCTGTAAGGACAGGTACTGCCTGTATAAAAAATGATAAAACTGTAGTTACAAGATTATTTCCTGATAATATGAATGTAAAACGTGGTGGTGATTTATATGCGTGGCTTAAACTTATGTGTCATTACAAACAAATGGCATGGAGCAATCACCTCGGCGAAAATTACTATAAAGACATACCTGGTCAGGTTGTAAAAGTCGCGCCAACCAGTATCAGTCTTATGGGGCATGATGTTTATAATGAATTTTCGAGAGATTTGAAGCGTAAAGAAAAAATACTTTTGGCAAAATATCTTAACTACTGGTTATTCAAAGTATGGAAAAGAAGCCCGACAAGATATTTCTCTAGTTTGATGATTATAAAAAACTTGTACTGGAAAAGAGATCCACTATTTTCGTTATTTGTTAGTATATTGATTGTTATGCCGCGAAAACTGGTTTTTAGTGTCTGGAGGGCAATAAAATACTGGGAATTTAAAGTGTAGATCTTTAAGTTATCGGGCGATTATACAGCTGAATTTTTCTGTGCATCTTCTGTTCGTCAGAGGTGGACCCCACCTATTGGATAGTGACTGGACGGAGATAAGTGTTTTCCTCCATGATGAGCGACAGGCTCTGGAGAAACGCAATGAAGAGAAAAAGACGTACGCATTCACCCGAATTTAAATCCAAAGTCGCTCTGGCCGCGGTCCAGGGGGATCTGACGATGGCGGAGATGGTCAAGAAGTTTGATGTCCATGCCAACCAGATCACCGACTGGAAGAAGCATTTGCTGAACGGGGCACCCGACGTGTTCGGTAAGGGGGCCAAGAAGGCCGAGGAATCGGAGGAGACGGTCCAGGCGCTGCGCGCCAAGATTGGTCAACTGACGATGGAGAACGTTTTTTTAGAACGCGGGCTCGAACGGATTCACGGGCCCAAAGGAAAGAAATGGTAGAGCGGACGGATCCGTTGCCGGTAAGCCGTCAATGCGAGCTTCTGGCACTGCCACGTTCGTCGTTCTATCACGTACCGAAGCCAGTCACTGACGAGGAACTCGAGCTGATGAGGCTAATTGACCGCTGTCACCTGGAGCATCCCTACTATGGCAGCAGGCGCATCCGGGACTGGCTGGAGGACGAGGGCTACTCGGTCAATCGCAAGCGGGTCCAGCGCCTGATGCGCACCATGGGCCTGGTGGCGCTGTACCCCAAACGCCATCTGAGTCAGGCCAACCCGGCGCACAAGGTCTATCCGTACCTATTGCGGGGTCTGGAGATCGGCCGCCCGAACCAGGTCTGGGCAACCGATATCACCTATATTCCGATGGCCCGGGGGTTCGTGTATCTGGTGGTTATCATGGACTGGTACTCACGGCGGGTGCTGTCCTGGCGGGTATCCAACACACTGGATGCCAGCTTCTGTGTTGAGGCGTTGAACGACGCGATCGAGACCCACGGAAAACCAGCGATCTTCAACACCGATCAGGGCTGTCAGTTTACGAGCGAGGACTTTACCGGTGTGCTCAAACAGCATGAGATACAAATCAGCATGGACGGCAAGGGCCGCTGGGTCGATAACGTCCTTGTGGAGCGGCTATGGCGCAGTGTCAAGTACGAGGAGGTCTACCTGCGGGCCTATGACAGCATCGGCGATGCTCGGGAATCGTTAGGTAAGTACTTCATGTTCTACAATACCCGGCGTCGACATCAGTCGCTTGACAGGCAAACGCCGGACAGTGTTTATTACCAGGACGCCGACAGCAGGATGGCGGCATAACCCGAGGCAGCACTTATCGTGCTGTCCAGTTTTTGGCGACCACTTCTTTGATGAAAAACCAAAATATGAGCAATGTAAGTATTAATAATAAAAATACTGAAGAAAATCTTAGAAAACTGTCTATAGCTCTGTTATTGTTTTCTGTGCCACTGCAGTCTTTTACATTAATATTTGGCGTATCAGTTTATGAGATCGTATCTCTCCTTGTATTTATTATTAGTATTTTTTTGGTTTTCAATTACCAGGAAGTAACGTTCTGGCGTAAACACTTGACAACACTGCTACTTTTTTTGTTATTTACAATATTTTATTCTCTTTCAAAAATAGCTCATGAAGAAATTCTGAATATAATTCAATTCTTGTTTTGGTCGTTTTCATTTTTATATGCCCTGATTATTTATCGTCCTTTAGCACTTAATGCTTTTCTTTGGCCAGTATTATGGGGTGTTGTCATCATGGTAACTGTGGCAGTAGGTCATCAATTCGATATAATTCCACTTTTTGATTTCGAGAGGATCGCGACTTTCCGTGAATCGAATTATAAAGGTTTTACAGGGCTAATATCATCTAGAGGTGCTTATGGTATTTGGCTAATTACTGGTTTGATGTCAACGTTTCTGCTTTTTTTTCTAGCTAACTCTAAAGCAAAAAAGATACTTACTATAGCCATAGCTTTTCTTATAATTTATGGCGTAGTTATCACGTTCTCCCGAAGTACATGGGTCGCTGCGATCATATTTATATTGGTCTTTTCCTTTTTTAAAATCTTTACAAGGAATGTCGTTTTATCTGGAGAGAGATTTCCTCTTTTTGCTATTGCTATTACCATGTCTTTTGCTATATTTATAGTATTAATTTTTAGTGGGTTAATAGGTAATCTTATTGAGGCCGTAGTTAATATAAGAAAGAGTAGTGTTGATATACGTTTGACGACCTATCTTGAAGGGTTGAGTATTATCAAAGACCTAAATTTGTTGGGTGCCGATGCCAGCAAACTACAACGTGTGATTCATAATGCATATATAGCAATATTGGTCGAGTTAGGTTATCCTGCTCTAGTTTTATTTATTCTTCTCAATTTATCCATTGCATATTGGCTAGTTAAATGTATATTAAGATTATCCTCCATGCGTCGGACTATTGCCATAATCGCTTTTTCTGGTTTCTTGGCTGTCCAAGTTGAATTAAACTTATTTCGCGGTTATGAATCTATTACTTACTGGGCTTTTCTTAGCCAAATAGTGATACTTCTGCGATATTTGAGAACACCAATAGCAACTGGTAAAAAGTATAATCTTGTCAATCCGTAAACTGTGAATCGAAAAGATTTAATCTACCAATTCTTCCTGATTATATTTAATACTCTGAGATTCCGTAATTTTGAATATAACAACTGAAAAAAAAAATATATGCCTGGTTGCAGGACGTGCCCTAAAAAATAATCAAAAGACTGTTCTTCTGAATTTTGGGAAATTACTACATGCTAAAGTCCAGTTACATCTCGTTGTCGGTCATGGAGAAGACATAGGTGTCCTTCGTGATTATTACATAGTACATCGTTCAGCTACTCCCATCTTTGATCCTTATGGCATTATGTCAGCTTTTTTTGCAGCTAGGACAGGTCTGCGTGAGGCAAATCCTGATGTTATTATGAATGTGTCACACCCATTTCCACTTGGTGTTGCAGTTATAGCTTGTGGACGTCTTAGGGGCGTCCCTGTACTTCTTAGAATGACCGGAGACCCTTTTACGGAGAGGAAGCTTTATAATAGTTTATATCTGCGAATTCGAAAGAAATTAGTCCATGAATTGCTTTTTGGAAGACTTATTTACTCAAAAGCTACTATGATTGTACCGGTTGGGACCATACTAAGTAATGTTATTGAGAAAATAGGTATATCTAGTAAAAAAATTTATGTTAGACCGCAACCATTTGATGTGCATTCGTTTAGTTACGTTGACCATGCCGAGAAGATGTCAGCAAGAAAAAGGCTCAAACTTGATCCATATAAAAAAACAGTTCTCTTTATAGGTAGTTTAACTTGGGGGAAGGGGGTTGATAGACTTGTCAATATTATTAAGCTGGTGGAAAAAAATAGTGATGTATATCAGTTTTGTGTGCTTGGCGAAGGGCCAAAATTACATTGCCTCCAAGCAATGAATGACTCATGTATCGTATTACCTGGTAATGTCTCGCATGATAAGGTTATAGATTACTTCCGTGCAGCTGATGTTTTAATTCATCCGACTCGTCGTGATGCGCTCCCAAATGTTATTCTGGAGGCGATAGCTTCTGGTATTCCAGTCATTGCTTCACCTGTGGGGGAAATACCAAACTATGTCACCAATATTGCCTGCAGCGACAATGAGTTCGCTGAATTAATAGTTTCTGATCGCTTGGTTATAGATGTCTTACCCAATGATATGAAATGGGAAGAGCAAAAAAATAGTTATCTAAAACTGTTTGATAAGGTAATGAATACTGATCGATCAAAAATCAATTAAATATTCACTTAAAGGCAAGGTGAAAAATCAAGATGAAAAAATTATTGGTAAAATGGGAACGATTTTGCAATCGAAATGAAGGCCGTATATTACGAGCGCTGAGACACGATCTTATCAGTCGACTTTATATGCTTTCCATATTCCGTAGAACTATACATTTTATTGTTCCTGTGCGTTATCCGCGTAGATGGGCTTTTGTGGTTGGTTGTTATAATTCAGGAACTACCCTTTTGCGTGAAATGCTTGGGAGTCACCCTTCAATAGCAACCCTTGAACGTGAAGGTGTAAAATTCACAGAACAATTCCCTGATCTACAGTCCGGTGGGTGGCAAAGGATGTTGTTGAAAAACAGAAAGGACTGGAAAATGCCTCGATCAGACATGCAAAAGCGAACAAACAGGATAATTAGTGACTGGTCCCCTATGTGGAAAAATGGGAGGGAAATATTTTTAGAGAAATCAATTGAGCACTCTGTTCGTTTGGAATGGCTCGAAGAGGCGTTTGATTCGCCATATTTTATTACTATTGTACGAAATGGTTACTGCGTTTCAGAGGGCATTCGCCGCAAAGCGGCACCATCTGGACCAGCTAGTACTGAACTTGGATCCACTAAATATCCAGTATCACTCGCAGCAGAACAATGGGTCGCAATTAATGAAAAAATTGATGAGCAAATTGTTAATTTGCATAACGTGTACAGTATATCATACGAAGAGCTTGTGATGTATCCTATACAAACACTAGAAAAATTGTTTTCGTTTTTAGGGTTAAATAGACCAAAAATGTCCTTTAAGGACGGTGTGCTTGAAATTGAATCAAATACTTTCAAAATTAAAAATATGAACCCTGAAAGTTATGCTCGGTTAAGTAGTACTGAAATAAACGAAATAACAGATATTATGCGCGATAAATTGCAATATTATGGATACTTGTCTGATTGGAAGGCTAAGAATGGATGATGCTGTTAACTATAATGTCAATTCTCGGGTTATTCTCAGCTTAGATTTTGAATGTGGTTGGGGTGGTATAGAAAGCGGACGATATTTGACTCGTGAAAAGAATGGAGTATACAAAAGGCTTCGACCTATACTAAAACAATTTCTCGTTGAGTTAGATGCTCTAGAGTTCCCGGCTGTATGGGCAACAGTTGGCGCAATGGTATCTTCACCTGAGCCCGGTGATTTCAGTCATCTTCCTGAAAGTGTACAGGAAAGAATATGTCGTTTTTTAGTTGAATCAGAGTCGAAGACTCAGGACGGGCGTGATTTGTTTGATGCGCTCTTATCCAGTAGTGTGGCACATGAAATAGCCTCACATACTTTCTCGCATACTCGTTTCGACTATCATGGTTATGATGTGAGATCACAGTCAGAAGATCTTAATAAAAGTATTGATATTTTGGAAAGTTATTCAGGGGTTAGGCCGGTTTCGCTTGTCTTTCCACAGAATATTGTTCCTTCTTATGCTGCTGCTGCCAGTGCAGGCTTTAAAGTCGCACGTGTACCTCATGATTCTTCGAACTCAACAGTTAAAAACCGATTTACGCGTTTTGCTCAACAAATTCTTAAAGAACCTCCGCCTGTTTATGAGAAAGAGTGTGTACCAGGAGTCATTTCCCATGCAGCTACTTTGTTCTTTAACTGGGGAGTTGGGAAGTCTTCAAGTATACGTCGTTTATTAATATTAAGGCAGGCAAAACGGGCATTATTACGAACTGCGCTAGGAAATGGAGATACACATTTCTGGTTGCATCCTTATAATCTTGCTGAAACACCTCGCTTGCTGGATGGCCTTCTTGTCGTTCTACGAGAAGCCGTATCATTACGTGATCGTGGGCTTCTAGATATTACAACGATGAGTAAGTCGTGAGTTAACCTGCAAATCGCTAGGGTAAATACAGTATGTTTCAACAGAGGAATAATGTTTTCTGGCACAAAACAAATGGAGCTTTACGTTATCTTCTCGCCCATACATGCAGTTCATATTTACCATTATATATCGTAAATGAATATCCAAAGTCTGGAGGTAGCTGGGTAGGTGATATGCTCAGCGATGCACTTAATATTCCTTTTCCACGGAACAGGCTACCAATTCTTCGGTCTAGTATTCTTCATGGGCATATGATGCATTCTTGGAATATGGATAATGTACTGGTTGTATGGAGAGATGGTCGTGACATATTAATCTCACAATATTTTCATTCGCTTTTTAAAAATGAAAAAGGTAACTCCGTTCTTGTGGATTCTTGTCGAGCTGATCTTGGGTTTCAAGATTATGAAAATATCTCTGCAAACCTCGTTCAATTCATGGAATATATCTATGAAACAAAACATCATCCGCGATTCTCATGGGTTGATTTTGCAAACAGATGGGTGGGTTGCGAACACTGCACGCACGTATTTTATGAAGATCTTCGCTCACATCCAGCTCGTGAGTTACAGAGAATTATTAATAGTCTTTCGGGTATCTCTTTGGATGCTGATCAGTGTAAAAAAATCGTGTGCTGCCACTCGTTCGAAAAAAAAGCTGGGCGCAAACCTGGAGAAGAGAATTCACACTCTTTCATGAGAAAAGGCGTTGTCGGTGACTGGAAGAACTATTTTACTTGCGAAGCTCGTGAGCGGTTTCACGCTTACGCAGGCGATGCATTAATTCGTCTTGGGTATGAAGATGATGATGCGTGGGTGAAGGTTGGTGAGGTCAAAAACAAACTGCCGTTTAGGTTTGTGTAAGTATGCGCGTTGCTAACATTATCGAGGAGGGCAAGCTGGGTGGGCCGCAGGTAAGGATTTCTATGATTGCAGCATCATTAAAAGGAGTCGTAGAAACCACTGTGATTATGCCATCTAAAAACTCGGATGCATTCAGGAAACGGTGCATTGAATATGATGTCCCCTACAAAACCTTTCTGATTAGTCGGATCACCAAGGAGTGGCGAGTGGCTTTTCAATATATAATTTTTTCCTTTGTCGAGATTGTTTGTCTTGCCTTTTATTTTCGACGGGAAAAATTTGATTTGATTCACGCAAGTGGCGGAAGCTGGCAGTATAAAGGTGTTATCGCAGGTAGGCTTGCGGGTATAAAAGTCGTATGGCATTTGAATGATACAGCTATGCCGGGATTCATTCGGCATCTCTTCTCCCTGATCAGCCCTCTGGCTGACGGCTTCATTTTCGCCTCAGAACGTTCCAGAGCCTATTATCTCCCGCTAATGAAGGCCAATAAGCCCGAGTTTGTTATTCCAGCACCGGTGGACACGTCGCGATTCGATCCGAAAGGAAGCTATGTCGGCGATGAAGACCTGCTCGATAAATTGGCCGGGAAATTCATTATCGGAACCGTGGCCAATATTAACCCTATCAAGGGGCTTGAAACCTTTATCCATGCTGCTGCCATTCTGAATAAGCAAATCGACGAGGTCCACTTTGTAGTTGTCGGGCCAGTATATAAAAATCAGCAAGGATATTATGCTTCGCTGCAGCGACTGTGCAAAGAGTTGTCGGTGGATAATATCGAGTTTGTTGGCAGCCGTTCGGATGTGCGACCCCTTTTGCAACGATTTAATGCTTATGTGTGCAGCTCCCGTGCCGAATCCTCACCAATAGCGGTTTGGGAAGCCATGGCTATGGGTAAACCTGTCGTTTCTACGGACGTAGGCGATGTGTCGTTGTATATCCATGATGACCACAACGGTTTTATCATCGAGGTCGGGAATTCACAAGCCCTGGCGGACAGGTTGACGCAATTTGCCACGAACTTGGAGAAGTGTCGTGAATTCGGTCAACGTGCGCGTGATGTTGCTGTTCATAAGCTCGATATTGCACAATGCGCCGAACGGCATGTTGCTGCGTATCAGGCGATGCGGTAATTTATTTGATGTTAACGGTCAGTATTATCACGGTCTGTTTTAACAGCGCATCAACCATCCGCGATACAATCGAATCAGTCCGCTCCCAGAATTATCCGGATATCGAATACATTATTATTGATGGTGGCTCAACTGATGGTACGCTGGAAATTGTAAAGGAATATGATGACAGTGTCTCAGTGCTGATTTCCGAGCCGGATCAGGGTATTTACGACGCCATGAACAAAGGAATCCGTGCCGCATCCGGTGACTTTGTCGGGCTATTAAATTCCGACGATATTCTCTTTTCTCAGGAAACAATTTCTGAACTGGCCGATTTTTTATCCTCACGGCCTGATATCGATGCGGTCTTTGGTGATCTGGTTTACGTCGACAGAAATAATGTAAACCAGGTGACAAGATATTATTCATCTAAAAACTTTTCGCCCTGGCAGATACGATTTGGTCTTATTTTTCCGCATCCTACTTTATATGTGAGACCCGAAGTATTCAGAAAACTGGGTCTTTATAAGCTCAATTACAGGGTTGCTGCGGATTTTGAGATGATGGCGAGAATAATTATGAGTGGCGTCAGTTACGCAAGAAATCCACGAATAATGGTTAAAATGAGTGAGGGCGGTATCAGTAGTACCGGCTTCTGGTGGCGAATTCACCAAAATATGGAGATCGTCCGGGCTTGCAGGAAGAATGGCATTTATACCAATATTTTCCTGGTGATGCTGAAAATTCCATTTAAATTAGCCAGCTACTTAAAAAGATAGAAGTCCATGTCTTCTATTCTACTAACAGGTGCAACCGGGTTTATTGGAAAAGCTCTTGCCGGAAAAATTCTCGAGCAAAACAGTCATTCTCTTGTCGCAGTTGTTCGCAATAATAATAGGGTAGATTTCCCCTCCTCGGTCAAACTGGCGCACGTTGCTGATATAGCACTGAAATCGGACTGGTCCTCCGCTCTCAGCGGTATGGACATTGTTATACATTTGGCGGCTCGTGCACATGTCATTAATGATAATGGTAATAACTCATTGTCGGAATTACGCAGAGTTAACATTGATGGGACATTGAATCTGGCACGCCAGGCAGCCGCCGCCGGGGTCAAGCGCTTTGTTTTTCTCAGTTCGATCGGGGTTAACGGAAACTCAAACATCAAGCCCTTTACCGAGGCTGATAGCCCCGGTCCCGTTGAGCCCTATGCGCAATCCAAGCTTGAAGCCGAAGAGGCATTGCAACAGCTTTCCACGAAAACCGGGATGGAGATTGTTATCATCCGTCCGCCGCTGGTATACGGTCCCGGGGCGCCTGGCAATTTCGGCAAACTCCTTGAGTGGGTGGCCCGTGGCGTACCGTTGCCATTAGGTTCTACCCACAATCTGCGTTCGTATGTGGGATTGGATAATCTGGTGGATTTCATCGTGACCTGTATTGATCATCCTGCGGCGGCAAATGAGGTGTTTCTGGTCAGTGATGGGGAAGATTTGTCGACTACCGAATTGCTGCGCCGCACGGCGGTGGTGATGGGCAAACCGGCGCGGCTGGTGCCGATCCCGCCCCGCCTGCTGGCGATCTCTGCAGCGGCGCTTGGTAAACGCGATCTGGCCCGCCGGCTTCTTGGGTCGCTGCGGGTGGATATTTCCAAGGCCAGGGAGGTGTTGGGGTGGGAGCCGCCCATCTCTGTCGATGAAGGTTTGAAAAGGGCGGTTGGGCCTTTGTTGTAGAAGGACTGCCTGTGGCAATGTTGAATTTTGAATGATGAATTTTGAATTGATGAGCCCTTTGGGCGCTATTTTAGGTTCGAAGCTGGCAGTCGCAGTTTGCAGATGGCAGTTGTAGGAGCTGCTTGCAGCCTCGACTTCTTGATTCAGAAAGTCGCCGACGGGTCGCTTACGGCATCCATGCCTTCCGCGACATTAGTACATCCAGGTACGTCAGTCGCCTCCCACATGGTTTGGAGATTGGATTGTTGATTCGGGTTTTTGATGTGTTGTTTTCTCTGCTGGGGCTGATCGTCGGGATGCCGGTGTTGCTGGTGTTGTGGGTGATTGGCCTGTTCGATACGGGTTCGCCGTTGTTTCGCCAGGAGCGGGTGGGGCGGTTTAAAAGGCCGTTTGTGCTGGTGAAGTTTCGGACGATGCGGCCGGAGACGGTGTCGGTGGCCTCTCACCTGGCGGATGCGTCGGCGGTGACGGGGTTCGGGCGGTTTTTGCGCCGCACCAAGCTGGATGAGTTGCCGCAGTTGTGGAATGTCTTGAAGGGGGAGATGAGCCTGGTGGGACCGCGGCCGTGTTTGTTTAATCAAACGGAGTTGATTGAAGAGCGTGAAAAACGAGGCGTCTATAAGGTGCGGCCGGGGATTACCGGGCTGGCGCAGGTCAATGATATTGATATGTCGACACCGGCGTTGCTGGCCGAGACGGATGCGAAAATGATCGCGTCGTTGGGGGTGCGGGATTATTTTTGGTATATCTTTTTGACCGTGACGGGGAAGGGGACGGGGGATAGGATTAAGGGATAGTTGGCAGTTTGCAGATGGCAGTTGGCAGTGCAATTTTGAATTTTGAATGGTGAATTTTGAATTGATGGGGCGCCTGCGGCAATGTTGAATTTTGAATGGTGAATTTTGAATTGATGGGGCGCCTGCGGCAATGTTGAATTTTGAATGGTGAATTTTGAATTGATGTGCCCTTTGGGCGGTATTTTAGGTTCGAAGCTGGCAGTCGCAGTTCACAGATGGCAGTGTAGGAGCGGCTTGCAGCCGCGATATCTCGAATTCAGGCAGGGTCGCCGATGGGTCGCTCACGGCGTCCTGCCTCCCGCGACATTATCGCCAGGGATGGTGTGTATCCCGGCTCTGTCGGGAACAGAGCCGGGGTAGCACATCCATGTGCGTCAATCGCCTCCTACAAAGCCCTTTGGGCAGGGGGAGTTACGAGTTACGAGGAAAGACGATGATGGCTGGTTTGTTGGGTCATTTGTAATGTAGGAGGCCAGCTCTCTGGCTGATGGATTGGCGATGGTGCGATCCTGACAAGTGTGTCGCCGAGGGAGGGGGCAGTCTCCAGTCTTGCACAGTTGTCACTTGACAACCTCTGGCGAGGCGGCTAGTGTTAGCCAAAGTGAAGGATCGTTATGGCAAGGATCAGACACTCTAAAAAGGAGGTGGAGCTGGCGCTTCAGTATGCCGAGACGTGCGGGTGGCGTATCGAGGTTGGCGGTGGCCATGCCTGGGGAAAGTTATATTGCCCTTACAACGATCAGGAGTGCCGATGTGGAGAGTTTTGCATCGTCTCGATAGTTAGTGTACTGCTTCACTCTTGGCGGTACATTCAGAGCCCCCCGAAAGTGCCAGGACAAGGCGCGGTGCGCAGGCAATGGCCCGGTCCTTGTCAAGCGCCGCAACGCGGTCATGGCGCTTTCGGGGGGCTCCCTTCGGGCGAGCCGCTGGCCGGCCATCTGCGGCGTTGCGCTCTCTTGAAAGGACCCTGCCATTCCTGCGAGAACGCGCCTTGCAGCTAACCGGCCAGCGGTTCGCTGAAAGTGCCTCCAAGAGTGAAGCAGTACACTAGTACCCCCAGGAATCCATCCGCGCATGCCAAACAGCTCCGCCGCGTTGTCGATAATTGCATGCGATACCGCAGTGACAGTGAGGGGCCACGTAATGAATGAATATGATTTCACGCTTAAATTCAGCCTCCCTGATGTGGGTATCAGGCCTGAGGACTATGTGGAAGCGTTGATTGCAAACGGGTGCGATGATGCTCTCATCGGTATTGGCCAGCAGGGGCGTATCGCCCTCAATTTTATGCGCGATGCAGTGACCGCAATGGAGGCAGTACAGAGCGCTATCAAAGATATAAAGCGGGTTATCCCCGGAGCCAGGCTTGTCGAGGCCGCGCCGGATCTTGTCGGGCTGACCGATGTTGCGGAAATTCTCGGTTTTTCTCGCCAGAATATGCGCAAGATTATGCTTGGCGCAGGCACTGCCTTTCCTCCTCCTGTGCACGAGGGCCGGCCATCGATTTGGCATTTGGCCAAGATCCTGCAGTGGCTGGGGGATAACGGTCATTATGCTGTGGATGATTCGCTGATAGAGCTGGCCAGGGTGGCGATGGAATTGAATATCGTCAGGGAGTTGGATGATGTGGATGCGAGTGTGCACGACGAGCTGCTGACGCTGATTGCGTGATAGAGAATTGTTAATGGGACAGGCAGGGAAAGTTGGCAGAATATAAAAGTGCTGAGGGGAAAGTTGGCTGTCGCAGTCATCAGTTGGCAGTGTAGGAGCGGCTTGCAGCCGCGATATCTCGAATTCAGGCAGGTCGTCGCCGACGGGGCGCCTCCTACAAAGCCCTTCGGGCAGGGGCGAGTTACGAGGGACGAGGAAAGAGGATGATGGCCGGTTTGTTGGGGGTTCATTTGTAATGAAGGCTGACACCTTGACTGTGTCGCAATTGAGATACATAATTAGCTGTGAATGACAACTGGAGAACCTGATCATGGCTCACACTTCAATGTTGCACGTTCGGGTCGACGACGAACTGAAGGCTGATGCGGCGGAAAAGCTCGCAAGCTTCGGCCTGACAGTATCAGATGCTGTCCGCATTCTGCTGACTCGCATAAGCAAAGAGGGCGGGTTGCCCGTTGGACTGACAGCCGATCCGGAAACTTACGACGCCTGGTTCCGCGACAAGGTGAAAGAGGCCCTGGCGGACACGCGACCTGCTGTGTCGCATAAACAGGTGATGGATGAGGCGCAAGCGTTGATTGACCGGAAACGGCGCCGTGCCTGAATTGGAATGGCTGGAATTGGCTCGCGCAGACCTTCTGTCGATAGTAGATTACATCTCTGACGATAATCCGGATGCGGCAATGTTGAATTTTGAATGGTGGATTTTGAATTGATGTGCCCTTTGGGCGGTATTTTAGGTTCGAAGCTGGCAGTCGCAGTTTGCAGATGGCAATAAAACAAAGTTGGCAGTCTTCAGTTGGCAGTCGGCAGTACAATTTTGAATTGGTGGGGCGCCTGCGGCAATGTTGAATTTTGAATGGTGAATTTTGAATTGATGTGCCCTTTGGGCTCTATTTTAGGTTCGAAGCTGACAGTCGCAGTTCACAGATAGCAGTGTAGGAGCGGCTTGCAGCCGCGACCTCTCGAATCATTCAGGCAGGTCGCCGACGCGTCGCTCACGGCTCACTGTAGAACCCCTTCGGGTTTCATTCAGCATTACTTCGCGTTGCTCAGGTCATGTCTCATAGAACGCTTTCAGCGTTTATCATGTTGTCTCGTAGAACCCCCTGGTTCATTGCGAGTACCCTACGCTTCCAGCGTCAGGGCAACCCCACCCATCCCGGGTCGGGGCACCATGCCTCCCGCGACAGAGCCCACCCCGCGAGCAACGCGAGTGTTTTGGGTGTTAGTACGTCCCTGTACGTCAGTCGCCTCCCACAAGGCCCCTCGGGCAAGGGAGGCAGGTTGGCTGTATTGACAAAACGAACGTTATAGCGTACGTTTTGTGGTGGAGGTATACGCTATGAGCAATATTACTGCCACTGAGGCCCGGGCCAAACTTTACAGCCTGATTGATGAGGTGGCTGAATCGCACCAGCCCGCCGTGATCACCGGCAAGCGGGCCAATGCGGTCCTGATCTCGGAAGAAGACTGGAACGCCATTACGGAAACCCTGCATTTGTTGGCCGTGCCGGGAATGCGCGAGTCAATCAAGTCAGGCATGGAAGAGCCTGTCGATGAATGTGCCAGGGAACTGGATTGGTGAGCTGGACGCTGGTCTATACCCAACAAGCGCAAAAAGATGCCAGGAAGCTTGCCGCTTCGGGGCTGAAGAACAAGGCCCAGGCGCTGCTCGCTGTTCTGGAGAACAATCCTTTCCAAAATCCTCCGCCCTATGAAAAGCTGATCGGCGATCTGTCCGGCGCCTATTCACGCCGAATCAACATCCAACACCGTCTTGTGTATCAGGTTCTGGAAGAAGAGCGAGTGGTCAAGGTCCTGCGGCTCTGGAGCCACTATGAATAAAGTGCTGAGTTCTGAGTTCTAAGTTCTGAGTTCTAAGTTCTAAGTTCTAAGTTCTAAGTCGGCAGTTTGCAGATGGCAGTTGGCAGTTGGCAGTTGGCAGTACAATTGTGAATTTTGAATGGTGAATTTTGAATTGATGGGGCGCCTGCGGCAATGTTGAATTTTGAATTTTGAATTGATGCGGCGCCTTTGGCGCTTTTTTTGTTTGGGGCTTCTGGTCGCGGGGCCGGTGTAGGAGCGCCTCTGGCGCGACAGGTCTTGCCGGTCCGCACGGGATATCGCGGCGGAGCCGCTCCTACGTAAGGAAATCGGCAGTTGTTAGTGCAATTGTGAATGTTGAATTTTTAATTTTGAATTGATGGGGCGCCTTTGGCGCTTTTTTTGTGGAAATTTTTTATGGTAACGTATATATTACTATCGTGATCGAGGGAGGAGGTCGCGTTGGAGATAAGGGAATATCTGGATGAGGCCGGCAGGTCGGTTTTTGCTCGCTGGTTCAAAGGCCTGGATGCCAGGGCGGCGGCAAAAGTGACCACGGTGTTGGCTCGACTCGAGGCGGGTAACTTGTCCGAGGTGAAAAGCGTTGGCGCCGGGGTGTTTGAGCGGCGGATCCATTTTGGTCCGGGATATCGGGTTTACTTTGGCCGTGAAGGTGACCGACTGATTGTTTTGCCGGGTGGCGGTACGAAGCAGGGCCAGCATCGGGACATCGAGCAGGCAAAGCGATACTGGATGGCGTACCGGCAGCGTCGTATTGGAGGAACAACCAATGGCACTAACACGTGAATTTTCCGAGACAGTTCGAGAACGTGCGCAAACGGATGTGGAATTCAGGGTTGCCATGTTGACGGAAGCTGCAGAGGCGATTGTTACCGGCGAGGCGGCTACAGCACGCGCGCTGCTGCGGGATTATATTAATGCGACGCTTGGTTTTGAGACCCTGGCCGATGAAACAGGCATCAGTGCGAAAAGCCTGCACCGGATGTTTGGTGCGAAAGGCAACCCGACGCTTTCCAATTTAACAACTGTACTTCGTGTTCTGGAAGCTAATGAGGGGCTGACTTTTGTTGTCAGGGCTGTATAAAAAGAAAGTTGGCAGTCGGCAGATTGCAGTTGGCAGTCGTTAGTGCAATTGTGAATGTTGAATTTTTAATTTTGAATTGATGGGGCGCCTGCGGCAATGTTGAATTTTGAATGGTGAATTTTGAATTGATGTGCCCTTTGGGCGGTATTTTAGGTTCGAAGCTGGCAGTCGCAGTTCACAGATGGCAGTGTAGGAGCGGCTTGCAGCCGCGATATCTCGAATTCAGGCAGGGTCGCCGATGGGTCGCTCACGGCGTCCTGCCTCCCGCGACATTATCGCCAGGGATGGTGTGTATCCCGGCTCTGTCGGGAACAGAGCCGGGGTAGCACATCCATGTGCGTCAATCGCCTCCTACAAAGCCCTTTGGGCAGGGGGAGTTACGAGTTACGAGGAAAGACGATGATGGCTGGTTTGTTGGGTCATTTGTAATGTAGGAGGCCAGCTCTCTGGCTGATGGATTGGCGATGGTGCGATCCTGACAAGTGTGTCGCCGAGGGAGGGGGCAGTCTCCAGTCTTGCACAGTTGTCACTTGACAACCTCTGGCGAGGCGGCTAGTGTTAGCCAAAGTGAAGGATCGTTATGGCAAGGATCAGACACTCTAAAAAGGAGGTGGAGCTGGCGCTTCAGTATGCCGAGACGTGCGGGTGGCGTATCGAGGTTGGCGGTGGCCATGCCTGGGGAAAGTTATATTGCCCTTACAACGATCAGGAGTGCCGATGTGGAGAGTTTTGCATCGTCTCGATAGTTAGTGTACTGCTTCACTCTTGGCGGTACATTCAGAGCCCCCCGAAAGTGCCAGGACAAGGCGCGGTGCGCAGGCAATGGCCCGGTCCTTGTCAAGCGCCGCAACGCGGTCATGGCGCTTTCGGGGGGCTCCCTTCGGGCGAGCCGCTGGCCGGCCATCTGCGGCGTTGCGCTCTCTTGAAAGGACCCTGCCATTCCTGCGAGAACGCGCCTTGCAGCTAACCGGCCAGCGGTTCGCTGAAAGTGCCTCCAAGAGTGAAGCAGTACACTAGTACCCCCAGGAATCCATCCGCGCATGCCAAACAGCTCCGCCGCGTTGTCGATAATTGCATGCGATACCGCAGTGACAGTGAGGGGCCACGTAATGAATGAATATGATTTCACGCTTAAATTCAGCCTCCCTGATGTGGGTATCAGGCCTGAGGACTATGTGGAAGCGTTGATTGCAAACGGGTGCGATGATGCTCTCATCGGTATTGGCCAGCAGGGGCGTATCGCCCTCAATTTTATGCGCGATGCAGTGACCGCAATGGAGGCAGTACAGAGCGCTATCAAAGATATAAAGCGGGTTATCCCCGGAGCCAGGCTTGTCGAGGCCGCGCCGGATCTTGTCGGGCTGACCGATGTTGCGGAAATTCTCGGTTTTTCTCGCCAGAATATGCGCAAGATTATGCTTGGCGCAGGCACTGCCTTTCCTCCTCCTGTGCATGAGGGCCGACCATCGATTTGGCATTTGGCCAAGATCCTGCAGTGGCTGGGGGAGAACGGTCATTATGCTGTGGATGATTCGCTGATAGAGCTGGCCAGGGTGACGATGGAATTGAATATCGTCAGGGAGTTGGATGATGTGGATGCGAGTGTGCACGACGAGCTGCTGACGCTGATTGCGTGATAGAGAATTGTTAATGGGACAGGCAGGGAAAGTTGGCAGAATATAAAAGTGCTGAGGGGAAAGTTGGCTGTCGCAGTCATCAGTTGGCAGTGTAGGAGCGGCTTGCAGCCGCGATATCTCGAATTCAGGCAGGTCGTCGCCGACGGGGCGCCTCCTACAAAGCCCTTCGGGCAGGGGCGAGTTACGAGGGACGAGGAAAGACGATGATGGCCGGTTTGTTGGGGGTTCATTTGTAATGAAGGCTGACACCTTGACTGTATCGCAATTGAGATACATAATTAGCTGTGAATGACAACTGGAGAACCTGATCATGGCTCACACTTCAATGTTGCACGTTCGGGTCGACGACGAACTGAAGGCTGATGCGGCGGAAAAACTTGCAAGCTTCGGCCTGACAGTATCAGATGCTGTCCGCATTCTGCTGACTCGCATAAGCAAAGAGGGCGGGTTGCCCGTTGGACTAACAGCCGATCCGGAAACTTACGACGCCTGGTTCCGCGACAAGGTGAAAGAGGCCCTGGCGGACACGCGACCTGCTGTATCGCATAAACAGGTGATGGATGAGGCGCAAGCGTTGATTGACCGGAAACGGCGCCGTGCCTGAATTGGAATGGCTGGAATTGGCTCGCGCAGACCTTCTGTCGATAGTAGATTACATCTCTGACGATAATCCGGATGCGGCAATGTTGAATTTTGAATGGTGAATTTTGAATTGATGTGCCCTTTGGGCGGTATTTTAGGTTCGAAGCTGGCAGTCGCAGTTCACAGATAGCAGTGTAGGAGGGGCTGCCTGCGTCAATGTTGAATTTTGAATGGTGGATTTTGAATTGATGTGGCGCCTTTGGCGCTTTTTTTATTTGTAGGAGGGGCTTGCAGCCGGAGACTGTAAATAATTCTGTGTAACTGCCCGGTTAGAACTGCTCCGGCATTCTATCCGGAAACTCAATCATAAAACGATTCAAGGCGTCCTTCCAATGATGAATGGGCATGGTCCATTTCTTGGAGGCCGCCTGCATGGCCAGATAGACGACCTTGAGTGCCGCGTCGTCATTCGGAAAGACCTTACGGTTGTTGACGGCCTTACGGATAACGCTATTGAGGGATTCGATAGCGTTGGTGGTGTAAATTACTTTACGAATATCATCCGGGTAGTTAAACAGGGTGATGAGATTCGGCCAGTGTTTGCGCCAGGCCGTGCTGATGGACGGAAACTTCTCATCCCAGCGCTCGGCAAAGGCGGCCAGCTCTCGCTCGGCCTCCTCGACAGTGAGGGAGGCGTAGATCTTTTTCAGGTCAGCGGCAACGGTCTTGCGTTCTTTCCAGGAGACGAATTTGAGCGAGTTGCGCACCATATGCACGATGCATAGCTGGATCTGGGTCTTCGGGTAAACGGTGTTAATGGCTTCCGGGAAGCCTGTCAGCCCATCCACCGAGGCGATGAAAATGTCCTTCAGGCCCCGTTGTTGCAGTTCGGTGAGCACGGACAGCCAGAACTTGGCACCCTCGTTTTCCGCGAGCCACAGCCCCAGCAGTTCTTTCTGGCCGTCCAGGTTGATGCCCAGCGCCAGGTAAATGGCTTTGTTGATGACGCGTTTGTCCTGACGGATCTTCACCCGGATGCAGTCGAGATAGACGATGGGATAGACCTCATCCAGGGGTCGGGATTGCCATTGCTGGACCTGTTCCAGCACCTGCTCGGTGACCCGTGAAATCAGCGTAGGAGAGACCTCAACGCCGTACAGT
Source organism: Thiohalophilus sp. (assembly GCF_034522235.1). Lineage (NCBI taxonomy): Bacteria > Pseudomonadati > Pseudomonadota > Gammaproteobacteria > Thiohalomonadales > Thiohalophilaceae > Thiohalophilus > Thiohalophilus sp. The sequence goes on from NZ_JAXHLN010000003.1 coordinate 1,577,495, forward strand.
TCCAACAAGGTGGAAGCTATGTCCCGCGTGCTCATGCCCTTGCTGTAGAGCATGATGATCTTGTCGTTGAAAATCGGTAGCCGGGTCTGGTTTTTGGAGATAATGAGCGGCTCAAATTCCCCGTTGCGGTCCCGGGGAATGGCAATTGGCAGCTCGCCAAGCTCGCCCTTCAAGGTTTTACTGCTGTAACCGTTACGGCTGTTGCCGCTATGCTGACCGGCTTTGTCATGCTTGGGATAGCCAAGGTGGTCATCCATCTCGCCTTCGAGCATAGCTTCAAAGGTTTTTTGGCGCAGCAAGCGGGTGAGGTCCTCGAGTTCCTCCGGTGTTTTGATACTGTTCACCAGGGCTTCAAGCTGCGGGTCGATATCGGTTTTGGTTTTTGTTCTTCTGCTCATGTGTCTTTTCCTTTATTATCAAGGGTATGGGACTTTGAGCAGTTACACAATTTAATTTACAGTCTCTGCAGCCGCGACCTCTCGAATCCAGGCAGGGTCGCCGATGGGTCGCTCACGGCTCACTGTAGAACCCCTTCGGGTTTCATTCAGCATTACTTCGCGTTGCTCAGGTCATCCATGCCTTCCGCGACAGAGCCCACCCCGCGAGCAAGGCGAGTGTTTTGGGTGTTAGCACATCCATGTGCGTCAATCGCCTCCTACAAAGTCCTTCGGGCAGGGGCGATGACGTATTTTTATGTTGTTCGCACAGTGCGAAATGTTATGCCGCGTCTTGTTTTTGATCCTCAACGATCAGGCTATGCCCGAGGACAGCCAGCGCATCGACGACACCATCGAGGCGCGAGGCATGGTCCGGATCAACCAGGCGGCGGACCGCCCCCTCGGAGATGTCCAGCCGCCTGGCCAGCTCAACATTCGTAATCCCTTGTTCCTGCATGGCGGAGCGCAGCGCGAGCTTGGCGGCGACCAGCGGTGCGACAGGCACGGAACAGGCATTTTTGACCGTATCCGATGGTCGCGGGATATCTCGACCTGCCAGTGAATAAGCGGCCAGGGCCGTGCCGAGTGCGTCACTCATTTCACGCAGCGCTTCTTCGGCTGTTGCTCCGTCGGTGATGGCTTCGGGTACATCGGTGGCCGTCGCCACAAAGCGTCCATCTTCATCCTGTTCCAGGGTTACCGGGTAAACGTAGCGCATAGTCAAACTCCTGAAGTTAATCGGGATCGATGCCGAGCTGCGCGCACATTGCTCTGCGCAATCCTTTGCCGATCTCCTTTTTGCGATCCTTGAGGGTGGTAAAACGCCCGCCGTAGTACAGGCGCCCATGGCTGCCTTTGCAATGGGGTTCATAGCGAACTTCCCTGCCTGTTTGCTGGCCGAGTCGTTTGACTCGTTTCACAAACTCGTGTCCCTTCATGGGGTAAGTCTCGTACAAATATGTACGAATTGCAAGCCGGGCGCGAGGGAAAGTGGGCAGTTGGCAGTGCAATGTTGAATTTTGAATGGTGAATTGAGGGGCCCTTTGGGCGCTGTTTTAGGAGAATCATCGGGGTTTTTAAAGTATAGTTGACATATGTGGATGATGTATACATTATAGGTGTATGTTATTGATCGGGAGGTTCTTATGAACCGGACACAGGTGTATCTCACTGATGATGAACAGAAGGCGCTGCGTGTACTGGCGGGGCGTACGGGCCGCAGTCAGAGCGAGTTGATTCGGGCGGCGGTGGATCATTTTATTGAGATGTTGCAAAGCGAGGATCGGGGCGCTGTGCTTCGTGAAGCGGCGGGGTTATGGGCTGATGCGGCAAACAGGCCTGATTTTATGGCCTTGCGTGCGGAAGCCGACCGCATTGAACCCGGTGAAGGCTGATGGCGGAAAGCTGGCTGCTGGATACGGATGTCCTGATCGATTACCTGCGCGGCCAGGTCGACGCTGTTGATTTTTTGCAGTCCGCGACCGCGGAGTTACGTATATCGTCCGCGACTGTCGCGGAATTATATGTAGGGGTGCGCGCTGGAAGAGAGCACAAGGTACTGGACCGGTTTGTCGACACGTTTGACGTGGTTCCGGTGACCGGTGATCTGGCCAAACAGGCGGGACTATGGCGCCGTGACTATGGAAAGAGTCATGGCACGGGATTGATGGACGCACTCATTGCGGCCTGTGCCAGTGCGTCGGCGAGTCGGCTGGTGACGCTGAACGAGAAACATTTTCCGATGCTGGATAATCTCCTGGTCCCTTACCGAAAGGGTTAGCAGTATGGGGAGGATGCGATCGTTGAGGGTGAATCGCCGAGGAGGCCTCGGCTCCTACAAAGCCCTTCGGGCAGGGGCGAGTTACGAGGGGCGAGTTACGAGGGACGAGTGACGAGGAAAGACGATGATGGTCGGTTTGTTGGATGTAGGAGATTAGCCCTGTGGCCGATTGTTAGTCTTTGGCAATGTTGAATTTTGAATGGTGGATTTTGAATTTATGGGGCGCCTGCGGCAATGTTGAATTTTGAATGGTGAATTTTGAATTGATGTGCCCTTTGGGCGCTGTTTGAGGTTCGAAGTTGGCAGTCGGCAGTCGTTAGTGCAATTGTGAATTTTGAATGGTGAATTTTGAATTGATGGGGCGCCTTTGGCGCTTTTTTTGTTTTGGAGCCCTGGTGGGCTGGTCATGGCGGAGATCTTTGTGTACACTTTATGTGTACATAAAAAGGAGGCGGTTATGACCACGGTGAATGTGCGGGATGCGCGGGAGCGGTTTGCGCAGCTACTGGATGAGGTGGCGGCCGGCGAGGAGATTATCATCCTGCGCCGGGGGGTACCTGCTGCGCGCCTGGTGGGTATGGTGGCGAAAAGCGTCAGCTTCCCCGACAGGCGACAGTTGCGTGAAACCTTGCCGCCAATGGAGACGACAGCGGCTGAGGCGGTGCGTGAGCTGCGGGATCAGGAACGCTATTGATGCTCTATATTGATACCTCCGCGCTGTTGCCTTATTACCGCCAGGAGCCGGCCAGCGAACAGGTGCAGGCCCTGTTCAGTGCGCAACAATCGCCGGTGCTGATCAGCCGGCTGACGAAGCTGGAGGTCGCTTCGGCGCTGGCCCGCTGGGTGCGAACCAGGGAGTTGAGCGAGGCCCAGGCCAATCGTATCGAGGCGGCCTTTTTTGAAGATTGTGACGAGGGGCGGTTTATGATCAAGGCCCTCACTGTGTCGCAGTTTGATCGCGCGAATCACTGGTTATTAGCCCGAAAGACGACTTTAAGAACGTTGGATGCATTGCACCTTGCCTGTGCCGCGGGCAATGAAGCGACCCTGGTGACGCTGGATGATGCGCTGTTCAGAGCGGCGGAATATTTGGGATTGCATGTCCGGCAACCTTAAAACAAAGTTGGCAGTTATCAGTATAATTTTGAATTTTGAATGGTGAATTGATGCGGCGCCTGCGGCAATGTTGAATTTTGAATTTTGAATTGATGGGGCGCCTGCGGCAATGTTGAATTTTGAATTTTGAATTTTGAATTTTGAATTGATGGGGCGCCTTCGGCAATGTTGAATTTTGAATTGATGGGGCGCCTTTGGCGCTTTTTTTGTTTGGGGCTTCTGGTAGCAGGTCTATGTAGGAGCGGCTTGCAGCCGCGACCTATTGAATCCAGGTAGAGCGCCGAGAGGCTCGGCTACCACAGGCCCATTGGGCAGGGGCGAGTTACGAGGGACGAGGGACGAGTGACGAGTGACGAGGAAAGACGATGATGGCTTGGGGGTTAGGTGGCCAGCCCTGTGGCTGATTGGTGGGGATGGTGCGATTCTGACAGGTCAGTCGCCGACGGAGTCGCCTCCCACAAGCCCTTCGGGCCGGGACGAGGGACGAGTGACGAGGAAAGACGATGAGGGCCGGTTTGTTGGATGTAGGAGGCCAGCCCTCTGGCCGATTGTTTGGGGATGGTGCGTTGACTTTCGGGTAGGCTTTATGTACTGTACGTACAGTACATATCTGGGGGTCTAATGATGCGCAGGATCGGTTCTGAAACGGCGCGCAGGCGGTTGCCTGAGTTATTGGAACAGGCTCGTGCCGGTGAGGGGACAATCATCCTCAAGCGAGGTGTGCCCTATGCAGCCCTGGTGTCCCTGGAACAATGCCTTGAGCCGTCAGGGCATGGCGGTCTGTTCGCCTTGCGTGGTTCTGGTGCTGGATTGTGGGGCGAGTCTGCAACGAAAACGGTGGAAGCCTATCGAAGCGAGTGGGAATGATCGATCTCTCCGATCTGGCAGAGGGGTCATGGGTCACCATTGATACAGCGCCCCTGATTTATTTGCTGGAAGACAACACGACTTTTCTTGAGACGTATCTGCCCTTGTTTGAGGAGATTGAGGCAGGGCGCCTCCGGGGGGTTGTCTCGGTGGTGACGCTGGCGGAGTTGTTGGCCGGGCCGCTGCGCAACGGGGATGAAATTCTTGCGGATCGATATTATCAGAGCCTGAGTTCGAGCAGCCATTGGCAGGTTCAGGAAATGAATGCCTCCCTTGCCTTTACGGCAGCACGAATCCGGATCCGTTATGGTCTTAAACTCCCCGATGCCATCCAGGTTGCAACCGCAATCTATACCAATTCTGCGGCTCTGGTCGTGCATGATCGTGACTTCAGACAAGTCACCGAAATCCCGGTCATCGGAATCTGTTGATGAGCCTCGCCGTACTTCGCCTGTTTGATATGGTTCTAAGTTCTAAGTTCTGAGTGCTGAGTAAAAAGTTGGCAGTCTTCAGTTAATTTTGAATTTTGAATGGTGGATTTTGAATTGATGGGGCGCCTGCGGCAATGTTGAATTTTGAATGTTGAATTTTGAATTGATGGGGCGCCTGCGGCAATGTTGAATTTTGAATGGTGAATTTTGAATTGATGTGCCCTTTGGGCGGTATTTTAGGTTCGAAGCTGGCAGTCGCAGTTCACAGATAGCAGTGTAGGAGCGGCTTGCAGCCGCGATATCTCGAATCCAGGCAGGGTCGCCGATGGGTCGCTCACGGCTCGCTGTAGAACCCCTTCGGGTTTCATTCAGCATTACTTCGCGTTGCTCAGGTCATGTCTCATAGAACCCTTACAGGTTTCATCATGTTGTCTCGCAGAACCCTCCGGGTTCATTGCGAGTACCCTACGCTTCCAGCGTCAGGGCAACCCTACCCATCTCCGATGGGTCAGGGCACCCTTCCGCGACAGAGCCCACCCCGCGAGCAAGGCGAGTGTTTTGGGTGTTAGCACATCCATGTGCGTCAATCGCCTCCCACAGACGCCCTTGTCAGGACAATGTCCGGACGTTATACTGGAAGCTATTCGCCGAATCTCGAGGTCGCCATGAGTACTTTGAATCGTTCAAAAACCACCCGCATTGATGTCCGGACCAGTAGCTCCGTCAAGCAACTGCTGCAGGAGGCGGCGTGTGCCAGTCACAAGAGTGTCAGCGAATTCCTGCTGGACGCGGGCGTGACGGCGGCCAACCAGACGCTGGCGGATCGCCGTCATTTTGTGCTCGACGAGGCCCGCTGGCAGGCATTCCAGGAGGCGCTGGATCGCCCCGTTCAGGCCCGCCCGCGCTTGAAGAAGTTGCTCGATGAGCCCGGAGTGCTGGATTGAGTACAGGCTATGAGCCGGTCCGCAAACTCTCGACGGCGGACCGGCTCGAGCTGTTCGATTGTGGACAGCCGGCGCTTAATCAGTTTCTGCAGCGCTACGCCCTTCTAAACCAAAAAGCCAACAGCGCGCGAACCTATGTCTGCTGCCACGGTAGTGATGTGGTGGGTTTTTATAGCCTGGCGGTGGGGAGCGTTGACCCGCAAGAGGCGCCTGCCCGGGTCACGAAGGGATTGGCACGACACCCCGTGCCGGTCATGATCCTGGCGCGTCTTGCCGTGGATCAGGATCATCAGCGCAAGGGGTTGGGCAGGGCTCTGCTCAAAGATGCATTGTTGCGCACCGCACAGGCTGCCGATATCGCCGGCATTCGTTGCCTGTTGGTGCATGCCAAGGATGATGCAGCACGACAGTGGTACGCTTCCTGGGACTTCGAACCCAGTCCGACCGATCCTTATCATTTGTTTATTATGATTAAAGATCTCAAGGTACTGCTTCCTGGTAATGTTGAATTTTGAATGGTGAATGTTGAATTGATGCGGCGCCTGCGGCAATGTTGAATTTTGAATGATGGATTTTGAATTGATGGGGCGCCTGCGGTAATGTTGAATTTTGAATGGTGAATGTTGAATTGATGCGGCGCCTGCGGCAATGTTGAATTTTGAATGATGGATTTTGAATTGATGGGGCGCCTGCGGTAATGTTGAATTTTGAATGGTGAATGTTGAATTGATGCGGCGCCTGCGGCAATGTTGAATTTTGAATGGTGGATTTTGAATTGATGGGGCGCCTGCGGCGCTTTTTTTATTTGCGCTTGCGGTAGCAGGTAGGAAAGAAAGTTGGCAGTCGGCAGATTGCAGTTGGCAGAATTACTGAGTGCTGAGTGCTGAGTGCTGAGTGCTGAGTGCTGAGTGCTGAGGGAAACAAGTTGGCAGTATGCAGTTCTCAGCAGGCAGAATCAAAAGCTGTCGGGTGGCGTCAGTGACGGAAGATGGTGAGTTCCAGGTTGTCGATGGGGCGGTAGTGTTTGTCGTTGGCGGTCAGGAGGGGGATTCCCTGTTCAAGCGCGGTGGCGGCGATGAGGGCGTCGGCGAGTTGCATGGAATTGGCCAGGGCGTGTTGTTCGATTAAAAATGTGGCGCGGTTGGAGATGCCTTCGTCGATATGGATGATGCCGGCATCCCAGAATGTGAGGGCCTGTTTGATGAGGCGCAATTCCTGTTTGTTGCGCACCCCCTGTGTCAGGATAGTTGTCGCCTCTTCTGAATCAGAAAGTAACCAAGACAGGGGGTGGAAAGCGACGAGAAATGCCCCGTTATTCAGAAGAACGCAAGGCTGCCGTGATGTGCATGCTGTTGCCCCCGCAAAACCGAAGTGTAGCCGATGTGGCTCGAGAGGAAGGGATCAGCGAAATGACCCTGTATAATTGGCGAAAACAAGCCAGAGAACAGGGGGTCCCGGTGCCGGGAAACGGAAAACAAAGCGACGACTGGTCGGGTGAAGCGAAGCTGGCGGTGGTGGTGGAGACCGCCGGCCTGAGTGAAGCGGAGCTGAGTGAGTATTGCCGTGGTAAGGGGTTATACCCCGAGCAGGTGAAGGCCTGGCGCACGGCCTGTGAGACCGGAGCGGACCAGGCGGCCAGTCGGCGACAGGCTGAGAAGGCCCAGGCCCGCGAGGATAAAAAGCGTATCAAGGAGCTGGAGCGGGAACTGCGGCGCAAGGACAAGGCGCTGGCAGAGACCGCCGCGCTGCTGGCCCTGCGAAAAAAGTTGAACGCCCTCTGGGGGGACGACGAGGAAGGATGACCTCGCTCCCGGAGCGGCGCAAACTGGTGGGTTATATTGAGGAGGCGGTGAGCGCTGGAGCCCGCAAGGCGCGGGCCTGCAAGGAAATCGGCATCACTGTACGCACTCTGCAGCGATGGACCCAGGGTGGGGAAGTTCATGCCGACCGACGGCCTGATGCTATCAGGCCCGAGCCGGCGAACAAGCTCACGCCCGAGGAGCGCGAGCGTATCCTGACCGTGTGCAATGAACCCGAGTTTGCGTCACTGCCGCCGAGCCAGATCGTGCCGAAGCTGGCGGACCGGGGTGAATATATCGCCTGTGAGTCGAGCTTCTACCGGGTACTGCATGCGGCGGGCCAGCGGCATCACCGGGGCCGGGCCCAGGCGCCGAAGAAAACGAAGGCGCCGACCACGCATGTGGCCGACGGGCCGAACCAGGTGTGGTCGTGGGACATCAGCTGGATGCCCAGCCGGGTGCGTGGACTGTTTTGGTACCTGTACCTCATTGAGGACATCTACAGCCGCAAAATCGTCGGCTGGGAAGTCCACGAGCGAGAGGCCGGCGAGTTGGCCGCACCGCTGGTGCAGCGCAGCGTGCTGGCCGAGCGGTGCTTTCGCCAACCGCTGGTCTTGCATGCGGACAACGGCAGCCCGATGAAATCGCAGACGCTGCGGATCAAGCTGGCGGATCTGGGCATATCGCCGTCATACAGTCGGCCGCGAGTGAGCAACGACAATGCGTTTTCCGAGTCGCTGTTTCGGACACTGAAGTATTGTCCGGCCTGGCCATCGCAGGGATTTGCCACGCTGGAAGAGGCTCGTGACTGGATGCTGAAATTTGTCGACTGGTACAACAACCGCCACTGCCACAGTGCGCTGAAATTTGTGACGCCGGCGCAGCGGCATCGAGGCGACGACCGGGATATCCTGAAACAGCGTGATCGGATCTACGAGCAGGCCAAGGTGCGGAACCCGCAGCGATGGTCCGGCAGAACGAGAAACTGGGTAGCGGTAGGACCGACGGCCCTCAACCCTGAGCGGGTGCAGCAAGCGGCTTAAGAACGGAAAAGGCGACAACTATCTTGAAAAACACCGCGCACGCCCTGGACCAGTTCCATGTAGCTGACGGCGGACAGGGAAAAGCCGGGGTGGGTATCGAGCAGATCGGCGGCTTTGCGGTTGCCGCGCAGGTTCCAGATCAGGACATCCGTGTCCACCAGGATCACGGCAAATCCCGGCGTTGTCTGAGTTGACGAATTTCGTTGTCGACACTGTCGGTTTTATCGGCCCAGAGGCCAAATGCCGGATTGGTCTGGTGCCTGTGCCGCCTGGTGTCCGCCTCCTGCCAGCGCGTGAGTACGGCGCGGCGTTTGCCGTGGTAGGTAATGATCACCTGCTCACCGCGCTCAATGGCGGCGAGGACTTCGGCGGTATGCAGACGCAGATCCCGGGTGGTGGCTTCCATCAGCGAGCCTCTCATAAGTTTCACTTTTTATTGTAACTCTGGTTGGCCGGGAGTCAAGAGCGTAAGAGAAAGTTGGCAATAAAACAAAGTTGGCAGTCGGCAGTTGGCAGTTGGCAGTTGGCAGTTGGCAGTGCAATTTTGAATTTTGAATTTTGAATGGTGAATTTTGAATTTATGGGGCGCCTGCGGTAATGTTGAATTTTGAATTTTGAATTTTGAATTTTGAATGTTGAATTTTGAATGTTGAATTTTGAATTGATGGGGCGCCTGCGGCAATGTTGAATTTTGAATGGTGAATGTTGAATTGATGCGGCGCTTTGGCGCTGTTTTTATTTGCGCTTCCGGTAGCAGGTCTATGTAGGAGCGGCTTGCAGCCGCGACTTCTCGAATTCAGGCAAGTCGCCGACGGGTCGGCTCCCGCGAAGCCCTTCGGGCAGGGGCGAGGAGCGAGGTACGAGTGACGAGGGTAGACGAGGGTGGCCGGTCAAATTTTTGTTTTTCGAGCCGACATTAAGATGAGGCTTTGGGCTAATATGATGGTAGCCGGGCTGCTCAATGGAGGTGAGGGTTTTCCCTGATAGGCTAATGGATGAATAATGGCTATAATCTCAGTATGAGAAAAAGCGTGAAGGGCATCACAAGTTGGCTGGACGGGTTGTCCCGCTTGCACAAGCAGGCGGTGATGGTGACGTCGGATGCACTGCTGCTGGTGGTGGGGTTGTGGGCGGCGTTTTCGCTGCGCCTGGGGACGCTGTATGTGCCCGAGCTGCCGGTGCTGATCCTGATCGGGGCGGCACCGCTGGTGGCGATTCCGACGTTTGTCTATTTCGGTCTGTATCGGGCGATTGTCCGTTATATCGGCCTCAAGGCGATCTGGGTGGTGGTGCAGGCGGTGACGCTGTATGCGGTGTGCTGGGCGGCGCTGGCGTTTTTAAGCGGGGTGCCGGGGATCCCGCGTTCGGTCACGCTGATCAACTGGCTGGTGGCGATTCTGCTGATCGGCGGCAGCCGGATGGTGGCCCGCTGGTGGTTTTTGCGCATGCAGACCGCGTTCGATCAGCCGGAGCCGGATCGGCGTAACGTGGTGATCTACGGGGCCGGAGCGTCGGGGATTCAGCTGGCCACCGCACTGAGCTTCAGCCAGCAGTACCGGCCGCTGGCCTATATTGACGATAATCCGGCCTTGCAGGGGCAACAGATCAACGGCCTGCCGGTGTTTGACTTCCCCGAACTGGCAAAATTGATCAATAAACGGCGGGTGCGCGAAGTGCTGCTGGCCATGCCCTCGGCGCCGCGCAGCCGGCGCAAGGCGATTATCCGACAGCTGGAGCCGTACACCGTCCATGTCAAAACCCTGCCGGGGCTTTCCGAGCTGGCCGACGGGCGGATCAGGGTCGAGGACATCAAGGAGGTGGAGATCGACGATCTGCTGGGCCGGGATAATGTGGTGCCGCGTCCGGATCTGATTGAGGCCAATGTGCGCGACAAGGTGGTGATGGTCACCGGTGCCGGGGGCTCCATCGGCTCGGAGCTGTGCCGGCAGATCCTCAAGTACGGGCCGCGTCAGTTATTGTTGTATGAGCATAATGAATATGCCCTCTACAACATCGATCATGAGTTGATTCATTCAGCGTTTTATCAGGGGGCGCCGGATCTGCCCGTCCCCCAACGTCAGGTGTTGCCCATGTTGGGCACGGTGCTGGACCAGGAACGGCTGGAGCGGTTGTGCACGGCTTTCGGGGTGCAGACGATCTATCACGCGGCGGCCTACAAGCATGTGCCGATGGTGGAGATGAACCCCGTCGCGGCGATTCGCAACAACATCTTCGGCACCCTCGTGGCGGCGCGGGCGGCGATCAATACCGGGGTGGAATCCTTTGTGCTGATCTCCACCGACAAGGCCGTGCGCCCGACCAATACCATGGGCGCCACCAAGCGCTTTGCCGAGCTGATCCTGCAGGCGCTGAGCAAACGCGCGGACAACAGAACCTGTTTCAGCATGGTGCGCTTCGGCAATGTGCTCGATTCCTCCGGATCGGTGATTCCGCTGTTCCGGCGTCAGATTCAAAACGGCGGGCCGGTGACGGTGACCGACGAGCGGATTATTCGCTACTTCATGACCATCCCCGAAGCGGCCGAGCTGGTGATCCAGGCCGGGGCGATGGGCCGGGGCGGCGAGGTATTTGTGCTGGATATGGGCGAGCCGGTCAGGATTCTGGAACTGGCCCGGCAGATGATTCGCCTGAGCGGGCTGGAAGTGAAAGATGAGACCAATCCCGACGGCGATATCGAAATTCAGATTACCGGCCTGCGCCCCGGCGAGAAGCTCTATGAAGAACTGCTGATCGGCGAGAACGTCAGCGAGACCGGTCACCCGGCCATCATGCGTGCCGAAGAAGACACCCTCGACTGGGCCACCATGGAGCAGTACCTCGCCAGGCTGGAGCGGGCGGCCCACAGCCACGACCAGCACGCCATTCGTGACGTGTTACTGGAAGCCATTGCAGGCTTCAATCCGCAGTGCGGGATTGAAGACATCGTCTACAAGAACGCCGTGGGGATGACGGCGGAGAATGTGAAAAAGTTACCAATGTAAAAGTTGGCAGTTGTAGGAGCGGCTTGCAGCCGCGACCTCTCGAACCCAGGCAAGTCGCCGCTATTGAAGAGAAAGTCGGCAGTTTGCAGTTGGCAGTTGGCAGTCAATGTTGAATTTTGAATGTTGAATTGATGAGGCGCCTTTGGTGCTTTTTTTGGTTTTGACTAACATAACTGAGGACTAAGAACTAAGAACTAAGAACTAAGAACTAAGAACTAAGAACTAAGAACTAAGAACTAAGAACTAAGAACTAAGAACTAAGAACTAAGAACTAAGAACTATCTCTTGTGGGAGCGGGCTTTGACCGCGATGGAACCTGGCACCGCCTTCGCGCCCGCAGGGCGCTCCTACAAGCAGTCGTCAGTACAATTTTGGATTTTGAATGTTGAATTGATGCGGCGCCTTTGGCGCTTTTTTTATTTCCATTTCCGATCGCAGGTCTGTGTAGGAGCGGGCTTTGACCGCGACAGGTCTTGCCGGTCCGCAGAGACTGTAAATTAAATTGTGTAACTGCTCAAAGTCCCATACCCTTGATAATAAAGGAGAAGACACATGAGCAGAAGAACAAAAACCAAAACCGATCTCGACCCGCAGCTTGAAGAACTGGTCAAGGCAGTCAAAACGCCAGAACAGCTTGCCGCATTGACCCAGCAGCTTCAGCAAAAAGCCTTTGAGGCCATGCTCGAAGGCGAGATGACTGACCATCTCGGCTATCCCAAGCACGCCACAGCCGGCCACAACACCGGCAACAGCCGTAACGGGTATAGCGCCAAAACCCTCAAAGGCGAACAGGGCGCACTGACCCTCGATGTGCCTCGAGACCGTAACGGCGAGTTTGAGCCGCTCATTATTCCCAAGGGGCAGACGCGTCTGCCGATGTTCAACGATAAAATCCTGGCGCTCTACAGTCGGGGCATGAGTACCCGCGATATCGTTGCCATGCTACTAGAGCTCTACGGCGTCGAGGTTTCCCCTACGCTCATCTCCCAGGTCACCGCGCAGGTGATTGAGGAAGTGCAGCAGTGGCAGTGCCGACCGCTGGACGAGATCTATCCCATCGTCTATCTGGACTGCATCCACATCAAGATCCGCCAGGACAAGCGGGTCAGCAACAAGGCCATCTATCTGGCGCTGGGTATCAACCTGGACGGCCAGAAAGAACTGCTGGGGCTCTGGCTCAATGAGAACGAGGGGGCTAAGTTCTGGTTGTCCGTGTTGACCGAACTCCAGCAGCGGGGTGTCCGGGATATCTTTATCGCCGCCGTGGACGGTCTGACCGGCTTCCCCGAGGCGATCAATACCGTCTACCCCAAAACAAAAATCCAGCTGTGTATCGTCCACATGGTGCGCAACTCGCTGAAGTTCGTGGCCTGGAAACAGCGCAAGGCGGTCGCCGCGGATTTGAAAAAGATCTACACCTCCCTGACGGTGGCCGAAGCCGAGCAGGAGCTCGACGCCTTTGCGGCTCGCTGGGATGATCAGTTCCCGTCGATCAGTGCCAGCTGGCGGCGACACTGGCCCAACCTGATTACCCTGTTCGACTATCCGGATGACATCCGTCGGGTGATCTACACGACCAACGCCATCGAATCACTGAACAGCGTGATCCGCAAGGCGGTCAAAAATCGCAAGGTTTTCCCTAACGATGAATCCGCCCTCAAGGTCGTCTACCTGGCCATCCAGGCGGCATCGAAAAAATGGACCATGCCCATTCACCATTGGAAGAACGCGCTCAATCGCTTTATGATTGAATTCCCGGACAGAATGCCGGAGCAGTTCTAAGCGGGCAGTTACACAGAATTATTTACAGTCTCGGTCCGCACGGAATATCGCGCCGCAGGCGCTCCTACATCCTGTCCGAACGGCTTTGGTACTTGCCATAACTTGTTCTTTTCTGTATCTTTCCCGCCTCTCCAGTCGCGTAGCTCAGTTGGTTAGAGCACCACCTTGACATGGTGGGGGTCGGTGGTTCGAATCCACTCGCGACTACCAATTTTTGCACTTGTACAACTGGATGTGCGAGTGGACGAGAACGGAGTTCGACAAATTCGCCGGGAGCGAATTTGAACAGCGGAGCGTAGCGACGCTGGCCCGAAGGGCGGAGGGCAGGGATGCCCGGAGTAATCCACTCGCGACTACCAAATTCGATAAAGTTGGCAGTATGCAGTCGCAGTTGGCAGTTAATTTGCTGCCGACTGTGAACTGCCATCTGCCAACTTGGATCCTCTTGTCGTCAGCCCCTCGTGGAGGCTGCGGCGGGAATTCGGCGCCGGCCCATTGTGGGGGCCGGCGTGACATGCACCAAGCGGCCCCTGGTACGGGTCGCCACTGAAGAGATGAGGAGCACGACATGCCTTCTATTGCCCTGCCTGACGGCAGTCAGCGCGATTATGCCAATCCTGTTACCGTTGCCGACGTGGCCGCCGATATCGGCGCCGGTCTGGCCAAGGCCGCCCTGGCGGGCAAGGTCGACGGGAAGCTGGTGGACACCTCCTACAAGATCGATCACGATGCCGAGCTGGCCATCGTCACCGAGCGCGACGCGGAGGGCCTCGAGGTCATTCGCCACTCCACCGCCCATCTGCTGGCCCAGGCCGTGAAACAGCTGTTCCCGGACGCCCAGGTGACCATCGGGCCGGTGATCGAGGACGGCTTCTATTACGATTTTGCCTACGAAAACGGCTTCTCCGAGTCGGATCTGGAAAAGATCGAGCAGAAAATGGCCGAGCTGGCCAAGCAGGACCTCCCGGTCGAGCGCACGGTGATGCAGCGTGAGGAGGCGGTCGAGTTCTTCCGCCGGATGGGCGAGGAATACAAGGCCAAAATCATCGAGGACATCCCCAGAGGCGAGGAACTTTCCCTCTATCGCCAGGGCGACTTTATCGACCTGTGCCGCGGCCCGCACGTGCCCTCCACGGGTAAACTCAGGGCCTTCAAGCTGATGAAGCTGGCCGGGGCCTACTGGCGCGGCGACTCCAACAACGAGATGCTGCAGCGGGTCTATGGTACTGCCTGGCCCGACAAGAAACAGCTCAAGGGCTATCTGCACCGCCTGGAAGAGGCCGAAAAGCGCGACCACCGCAAGCTGGGCCGCCAGCAGGACCTGTTCCACACCCAGGAAGAGGCGCCCGGGATGGTGTTCTGGCACGACAAGGGCTGGACACTTTATCAACAAGTCGAGCAGTACATCCGCGCCAAACTGCGCGAGCACGATTATGAAGAGGTCCGCACCCCGCAGGTGGTGGACCGTTCCCTGTGGGAGAAGTCGGGTCACTGGGACAAGTTCCACGACATGATGTTCACCACCCACTCGGAAGATCGCCACTACGCGGTCAAGCCGATGAATTGCCCGTGCCATGTGCAGATCTTCAACCAGGGGCTGAAGAGCTACCGGGACCTGCCGCTGCGTATGGGCGAGTTCGGCTCCTGCCACCGCAATGAGCCTTCCGGCACGCTGCACGGACTGATGCGGGTGCGCGCTTTCACCCAGGACGACGCGCATATCTTTTGTACCGAGGACCAGATCCAGCCCGAAGTGTCGAGCTTTATCGATCTGCTGTTCGAGGTGTACCGCGATTTCGGTTTTGAAGAGGTCATCATCAAGCTCTCTACCCGGCCCGAGCAGCGCGTCGGTTCCGACGCGGTGTGGGATAAGGCCGAGCACGCCCTGGAGCGGGCCCTGAACGACAAGGGGCTGGACTGGGATCTGCAGCCGGGCGAGGGGGCCTTCTACGGGCCCAAGATCGAATTCTCGCTCAAGGACTGCCTGGGCCGGGTCTGGCAGTGTGGGACTATCCAGGTGGACTTTTCCATGCCGGGGCGCCTGGGTGCCGAGTACGTGGGCGAGGACGGCGACCGCCACACCCCGGTGATGCTGCACCGGGCGATCCTCGGCTCGCTGGAGCGCTTTATCGGGATTCTGATCGAGGAATACGCCGGCGCGTTTCCGCTCTGGCTGGCCCCCGAGCAGGTGGTGGTGATGGGAATTACCGACAAACAGGCCGAAACAGTCAAAAAGATCGAAAAAACCTTGCGTTCAAGGGGCTTGCGGGCAAAAGCTGACTTGAGAAATGAGAAGATCGGCTTTAAAATCCGGGAACATACGCTACAGCGCATTCCCTATCTGCTGGTGATCGGCGATCGGGAAGTTGAAAATTCTACTGTGGCCGTGCGCACGCGAACCGGCGAGGATCTGGGCAGTCTGCCCCTCGATGAATTCATCGGGCACCTCGAGCAGGAAATCGCGAGCCGCGGCCGTATTCTTTTAGAACAGTAGCCGGGGACGAGTTACGAGGGACGAGGCTTTTATACTCCCTCCCCCTGACCCCCTCCCTGAGGGAGGGGGAACAGATCTTGGAAGTTTGCCAAGATCATTCCCTCCCCTTCAAGGGGAGGGTCAGGGAGGGGTGATAGAATATCCTCGTTACTCGTTACTCGTAACTCGTCCCTCGTACCTGTGATTTAATGGAGGAATAAAGTATCGCAACGAAAAAAACACGAATCAATGACGACATTACCGCGCCCGAGTTGCGGGTTATTGATTCAGAGGGTGAACAGGCCGGCGTGATGTCGCTGGAAGACGCTCTCAAAAAGGCCGAAGAACTTGAAATGGATCTGGTGGAGGTCTCGCCCGACGCCGATCCGCCGGTTTGTCGCATCATGGATTACGGCAAGTACAAGTTCGAAGAGAACAAGAAGCGCCATGCGGCCAAGAAGAAACAGAAACAGATTCAGATCAAGGAAGTGAAATTCCGTCCCGGGACGGAAGAAGGGGATTATCAGGTCAAACTACGCAACCTGATACGTTTCCTGAGTCAGGGGGATAAGGCCAAGGTCACGCTGCGGTTTCGCGGTCGTGAAATGGCCCACCAGGAGCTGGGCAGGCAACTTCTCGAACGTGTCGAGAACGATCTTGCCGAGATAGCCTCTGTCGAGCAATTTCCCAGGATGGAAGGCCGGCAGATGGTGATGGTGATTGCCCCGAAAAAGAAATGATCTGTTCATTTGGACAGGTCGGTTATTTAACAATCGAATGCGGAGTATTGAAAAATGCCCAAGATGAAAACCAATCGCGGGGCAGCGAAACGTTTTAAACGTACTGCCTCAGGCGGGTTCAAGCGCGCCCAGTCGCACAAGAACCATATCCTTACCAAGAAGAGCACCAAGCGCAAGCGTCATCTGCGCACGATCGAGCAGATCGCCGACGCTGACGTGACGATGATTCGTCGCCTGATGCCCTATAGCTAACGAGAGGTAAGGATAATGCCAAGAGTAAAACGTGGTGTGACCGCCCATGCGCGGCACAAAAAAGTTGTCGACCAGGCCAAGGGCTATCGTGGACGCCGTAAAAACGTCTTTCGTGTCGCCGAACAGGCCGTCACCAAGGCCGGCCAGTATGCCTATATCGGCCGCAAGCAGCGCAAGCGCCAGTTCCGTGCGCTGTGGATCGCGCGTATCAACGCCGGTGCCCGTGAACACGGCCTGTCCTACAGCCGGTTCATCAACGGCCTGAAAAAAGCCGAGATCGAAATCGATCGCAAGCTGCTGGCGGATCTGGCCGTGTTTGACAAGAGCGCCTTCGCGGCGCTGGCAGAACAAGCCAAGGCCAACTTGTCGAACTGACGCACATGGATGTGCTAACGCCGCGAGGACAGGGATGTCCAGGAGCGGCGAAGCCCGAATTCAAAAAAGGGAAGACAAGCCCGGTCTGGCTGGTCTTCCCTTTTTTGTTTCAGAAAAGAAAGTTGGCAGCGGGACTGCAATGTTGAATGTTGAATTTTGAATTTTGAATTTTGAATGTTGAATGTTGAATTGAAAGTCAGCAGATGTAGGAGCGGCTGCGCCGCGATTTAAAAACAGGGTAGAGTGCGTGCTGATGTAGGAGCGGGCGTTGACCGCGACAGGGTCTGGCACCGCCTTCGCGCCCGCGGGGCGCTCCTACCAGCCCTTCGGGCCGGAACGAGGGCCGAGTGACGAGGTAATACGGTTTGCGGATTGTAGGAGCGGGCTTTGACCGCGACAGGGTCTGGCACTGCAATGTTGAATTTTGAATTTTGAATTTTGAATTGAAAGTCGGCAGCTGTAGGAGCGGCTGCGCCGCGATTTAAAAACAGGGTAGAGTGCGTGCTGATGTAGGAGCGGGCTTTGACCGCGACAGGGTCTGGCACCGCCTTCGCGCCCGCGGGGCGCTCCTACTCGCCCTTCGGGCCGGGACGAGTGACGAGGCAACATAGTTTGCGGATTGTAGGAGCGGGCTTTGACCGCGACAGGTCTTGGATTAAAGATTAATGGTGCGTGGGACGCACCCTACATAATAGATAAAAAAGCTGATGCAGGAACAACTCGAACAACTTATCAAAGACGCCGAGCAGGGGATTAATACCGCTGGCGATCTGCAGGCGCTGGACCAGGTGCGGGTGCGGTATCTGGGCAAGAAGGGGCTGATCACCGAGCAGATGAAGTCGCTGGGCAAGCTGTCGCCGGAGGAGAAGCCGAAGGCGGGACAGGCGATCAATCAGGCCAAGCAGCGGATCCAGCAGGCGATCGAGGCGCGGCGGGAGGTATTGCAAAACGCGGCGCTGAACGAGAAGCTGGCGAAGGAGACCATCGATGTCACCCTGCCGGGGCGCGGTCAGCAGACCGGCGGCCTGCATCCGGTGACGTTGACCCTGCAGCGCATCGAGGCGCTGTTCGCGCAACTGGGTTTTGACGTGGCCGAGGGGCCGGAGGTCGAGGATGACTTTCATAACTTCGAGGCGCTGAACATCCCCGAATCCCATCCGGCGCGGGCCATGCACGATACGTTTTATTTCGAGGACGGTCGGTTGTTGCGCACGCATACCTCACCGGTGCAGATCCGCGTCATGCAACAGAACAAACCGCCGTTGCGCGTGATCGCGCCGGGGCGGGTCTATCGCTGCGATTCGGATCTGACCCACACGCCGATGTTCCACCAGGTGGAGGGATTGATGGTCGACGAGAACGTCACCTTTACCGATCTCAAGGCGATTCTGAACGACTTTCTGCACCGCTTTTTCGAACGCGACGATCTCGCCGTGCGCTTTCGCCCCTCCTATTTCCCGTTTACCGAGCCCTCCGCCGAGGCGGATATCGAGTGCGTGATGTGCAGTGGCGAAGGCTGCCGGGTCTGCAGCCACACCGGCTGGCTGGAAGTGCTGGGTTGCGGCATGGTCCATCCCAACGTGTTCGAGCATGTCGAGATCGACAACGAAACCTGGACCGGCTTCGCCTTCGGCATGGGCGTCGAACGGCTGGCGATGTTGCGCTATGGCGTCAACGACCTGCGCCTGTTCTTCGAAAACGACCTGCGGTTTTTGAAGCAATTTAATTAAACAAAGTTGGCAGTTTGCAGTCTTTAATTAATGGTGAATGTTGAATTTTTAATTTTGAATTGTTGTGGCGCTGTAGCGCCTCTTATTTTGATTCGAAGTTGGCAGTTGTAGGAGCGGCTGCGCCGCGATTTAAAACAGGGTAGGGTGCGTGCTACGCACCGACCTGGTGAGTGAATAGCGAGTTCTCTGGGAATAAACGCGGAGGACGCAGAGGCGCGGAGTCGCAGAGGAAAACAAATCATCTGTGTATAAATTGTCAGGATCGGGTTTATCGACGAAATTGATTTTCAATTTAACGCATAGTTTTGTAGGTAAAAATAAACCTCCGCGGCTCTGCGCCTCTGCGAACTCCGCGTTGAATAACAGATGTTGAAAAATGAGATTCAGCAGGCAGGGTGCGTTCTACGTACCGTTTCGATCCTGGATTGAAGGTTAATGGTGCGTGGGACGCACCCTACGGATAAAGACAAATGAAATTCAGTGAAAAATGGTTACGCGAGTGGGTTAATCCCGAGATTGACACCGGGGCGTTGGCGCATCAGTTGACGATGGCCGGGCTGGAGGTGGATGCGATCGAGCCGGTGGCAGGTCAATTCGACCAGGTGGTGGTCGGTGAGGTGATCGGGCTGGAACCGCATCCTGATGCGGACAAGCTGCGCGTGGCGACGGTGAATGTGGGTGCCGATGCGCCGCTGCAGATCGTTTGTGGCGCGGCCAATGTGCGCGAGGGACTGAAGGCACCGACGGCGCTGGTGGGGACGACGCTGCCCGGCGATCTGAAGATCAAAAAATCCAAACTGCGCGGCGTGCCGTCGCAGGGCATGCTTTGTTCCGAGAAGGAGCTGGGGCTGGCGGACAGTGCCGAAGGGTTGATGGAACTGCCCGCCGATGCGCCGGTGGGCGAGTCGATCCGTGATTATCTGGATCTGGATGATGTGACCATCGAGCTGGGGCTGACCCCCAACCGGGGCGACTGCCTGAGCGTGGCGGGGATTGCCCGGGAAGTGGGCGTGCTGAACAAGTTATCGGTCCATGGGCCGGATATCGGCGGTCGCGACGCGCAGATCCTTGATGTGCAGATCAAGGACACGCTCAGCGTCGCGCTGGAAGCGCCCGGGGCCTGTCCGCAATACGCCGGGCGGGTGTTGCGGGGGATTGATCCCGCCGCCAGGACGCCGCTGTGGCTGGCCGAGCGCCTGCGGCGCAGTGGCCTGCGCAGCCTGGGCCCGGTGGTGGATGTGACCAACTACGTGTTGCTGGAGCTGGGCCAGCCGATGCACGCCTTCGATCTGGGCAGGCTGCAGGGCGGCATCCAGGTCCGCTACGCCAGCGCCGGCGAATCCCTGACCCTGCTGGACGAGCAGACCCTCGAACTGGATGCCGGGACGCTGGTGATCGCCGATGACAAGGCGCCGGTGGCGCTGGCCGGTATCATGGGTGGCGCCGAGTCCGCCGTGGGCGCGGGGACGATCGATATTTTCCTGGAAAGCGCGTACTTCGCACCGCAGGCCATTGCCGGCAAGGCCCGGGGTTACGGCCTGCATACCGACTCCTCGCATCGTTTTGAACGCGGGGTGGATCCCCAACTGCAGGTCCCGGCACTGGAACGTGCCACGGCGCTGTTGCAGGCCATTTGTGGCGGCGAGGCGGGGCCGGTGGTGCATGCCCAGCAGGCCGATCAATTGCCCGTCAGGGCGCCGGTGAGGTTGCGTCGTGTCCGGATTGCTCGTGTTCTTGGAGCGGACATTCCCGTGGATTCGGTGGAAGACATTTTGCAACGGCTTGGAATGAATCCGGACAGGGACGAGGGACGAGGGACGAGGGACGAGGAACACCTTGTGTGGGAGGTGACGCCGCCGTCCTTCCGGTTTGATATCAACCTCGAAGTGGATCTGATCGAGGAGTTGGGGCGGATTTACGGGTATGACAATCTGCCGGCCAGTCGGCCGCAGGTGAGCCTGCGGATGGGACCGCGTTCGGAAACCCGTCGGCCGGCGGCGCATTACAAGCGGCTGCTGGTGGATCTGGGCTACCAGGAGGCGATCACTTACAGTTTTGTGGATCCGAAGCTGCAGCAGCAGCTCGATCCGCAGGCCGAGACCCTGCAGCTGGCCAATCCGATCTCGGCTGACATGGCGGCGATGCGCACCTCACTGTGGCCGGGATTGCTGCAAACCGCGTTATATAACTTGAATCGCCAGCAGGATCGGGTATTATTGTTCGAGCAGGGTCTCAGGTTTATTTTCCAAGATACTGAATTAAAACAGGAACCGGTACTCGCAGGTTTGGTATCCGGGCCGCTGCTGCCGCCGCAGTGGGGCAGCACCAGCCGCCAGGCCGATTTTTACGATTGCAAGGGACACGTTGAGCAGTTGCTGGCACAGACAGGGAACGCCGAACAATTCCGCTTTGACGCCGACGAGCGCCACCCGGCCCTGCATCCCGGCCAGGCGGCCGTGATTTTGCGTGAGGGCAGGCCGGTAGGCCGTCTGGGGGCCCTGCATCCGGCGCTGCAGCAAAGCCTGGGATTATCGCAACGGGTCTATCTGTTCGAGATTACGCAGGCCGCGCTGGTCGAACGCCGACTGCCGGCTTTCGTGCCGCTGTCGAAATACCCATCTATTCGTCGGGATATTGCGATCGTGCTGGATGAGGTCATATCCGCGCAGAAAGTCAAGGATTGCATCGAAAAAGCGGGCTCGAAACGGCTGACAAACATCGAGTTGTTTGATGTCTATGTGGGCGAAGGTATTGATTCTGGAAGAAAAAGTCTGGCCCTGGGCTTGACCTTGCAGGATCTTTCACGCACTCTTAAGGACACAGATGTCGAGAGCGAGATCAGCACCATTCTGACGGCGCTGAATCGCGAACTTGGGGCTACACTTAGAGAATAACAATTATGGCGCTGACAAAAGCGGTGATGGCCGAGCGTTTGTTCGAAGAGCTGGGGCTGAACAAGCGGGAAGCCAAGGAAATTGTGGAGATGTTTTTCGAGGAGGTTCGCAACGCCCTGGAAAATGGCCAGCAGGTCAAGCTCTCCGGCTTCGGCAATTTCGATTTGCGTGACAAGAAACAGCGGCCCGGACGCAACCCCAAGACCGGGGAAGAGATCCCGATAACCGCACGGCGAGTCGTGACTTTCCGACCCGGACAAAAACTGAAGGCCAGAGTCGAAGCATATGCTGGAACCCACCAACAATAACGAACTTCCCCCGATTCCCGGCAAGCGCTACTTCACTATCGGTGAGGTGAGCGAGCTGTGCGCCGTCAAACCCCACGTGCTGCGCTACTGGGAGCAGGAATTCCCCCAGCTCAAACCGGTCAAGCGCCGCGGCAACCGCCGCTACTACCAGCGCCAGGACGTGATTATGATCCGCGAGATCCGCAGCCTCCTGTACGAACAGGGCTACACCATTGGCGGCGCGCGGTTGCAACTGACCGAAAGCAACAACCAGCCGAAAAAAACCGGCAAGGCCGACAAGGAAACCCTGCGCCAGATGCGCATGGAACTCGAGGAAATCGCCTCGATTCTGACGCGGTCGTAGCCCCACCAATCGCGCCCGTGGGGCGCTCCTACAGAAAATACAGGGCCGAGGGCCGAGGGACGAGTTACGAGGGACGAGGAAGCCCCGCATCGTCCTGGTCTTCTGATTGTAGGAGCGGGCTGCGACCGCGACAGACCTTTCCCCCGGCACAATCCATCGCGCCGAAGGCGCTCCTACAGAACATCCAGGGCCAAGGGACGAGTGACGAGGAAAGCCCGCATCGCCCGGTCTTCTGACTTGTAGGAGCGGGCTGCGACCGCGACAGACCTTTCCACCCGCACAACCCATCGCGCCGAAGGCGATCCCAGCTTACGGGATAGGGTGTTTTTCCTCGTCCCTCGTCCCTCGTCCCTCGTCCCTCGTCCCTCGTAACTCGTTACTGCGTCCGGAGGACGCCGGGAGCGGCATTTGGAATTGTTTTTCCTCGTCCCTCGTCACTCGTCCCTTGGCCCTGGGTTTGATGTGTTGTATGATTCACGCGGTTCGAAACCGTCGGGGCGTAGCGCAGCCTGGTAGCGCATCTGCATGGGGTGCAGAGGGTCGCAGGTTCAAATCCTGCCGTCCCGACCAACTTCTCAGTTACCAGGTCCTAGTTACCAGGTCCTGGCCCCTTATTTTGACAGGGTGCGGTCTCTCTGCCGATTGCTTCGTTGAACTGGAAACCAATCTTTGGGGAATACCGTCGGGTAGGGTGCGTCTCACGCACCATTAGCCTTTTAAATTGAGGTCGAAAAGGTGCATAGAACGCACCTACCCTGTTTTTAAATCGCGGCTGCCAACTTTCTCTTCAGCACTTATCCCTGCCCGAAGGGCCTTGTGGGAGACGCTTGTAGCGGCGACTTGCCTGGGCTTCGAAGGGTCGCGGCTGCGTCGCTCACGGCCTGTCTCATAGAACGCTTTCAGCGTTCATCATGAGTACCCCACCCGTCCCGGGTCGGGGCACCATGCCTACCGCGACATTAGTACATCCATGTACGTCAAGCCCCTCCTACAACAAATAGTTCTAAGTTCTAAGTTCGTAAGTTCCAAGAACTCAGCACTCAGCACTCAGCACTTTTATATTCTGCCAACTGCCAACTGCTAACTATCTTTTAAATCGCGGCGCAGCCGCTCCTACAGCTGCTGAATTTCAATTCAACATTCAAAATTCAACATTCATCATTGCTTTTCAGATGATCCCCCGTTCAAGCAGCATCTCGATCACGGCATTGACTGATTCCTCCAGGGGTTGTTCGCCAGTGTTGAGGTGCAGTTCGGGTTTGAGCGGGGCTTCGTAGGGTGAGCTGATGCCGGTGAATTCGGCGATCTTGCCTTCGCGGGCTTTCTGGTAGAGTCCTTTGGGATCGCGTTTTTCGCACACTTCCACCGGCGCATCGCAATAGATTTCCAGAAAATCGCCGTGGGGCATGAGATTGCGGGCGATTTCCCGATCCTGGCGCAGGGGGGAAATGAAGGCGGTGAGGACGATGACCCCGGCCTCGATGAACAGTTTGGCCACATTGGCGATGCGGCGGATATTCTCGTGCCGATCCTCGAGCGAGAAACTGAGATCGCTGCACAGGCCGTGGCGGACGTTGTCGCCATCGAGCACGAAGCTGTGACAGCCCCGGGCGTAGAGCTCTTTTTCCACGGCGTGGGCGAGGGTGGATTTGCCCGAGGCAGACAGTCCGGTGAACCATAGCACCACGCTTTTATGGTGATGCAGGCTTTCGCGCTGTTCGCGATCGACGCTGGCGGCGTGCCAGACGACGTTGTTGTTTGGTGCAGTCATGCGGTTTCCCGTGGTTTGGCGAGGCCATGAAATTAAAATAATGCGCGCACTACTAATATATAGTAAAATATCCTGCTATTTCAACGGGTTATTCCGGAATTTTCCAGCATGAAATTTTTACCGATTTTTCTCGATATCAGGGACAAGCCCTGTCTGGTGGTGGGCGGTGGCGGGATTGCCGCACGCAAGGTTTTTTTACTGTTGCGCGCCGGTGCGCGGGTCACGGTGGTCGCGCCCGCATTGTGCCACGAACTGGTGGAACGCCAGCAGGCCGGTGATCTCGAACACATTGCCCGTGACTTTGCCGATGCGGACATCGATCAACCCTATATTGTCATTGCGGCAACCGATAATGAAGCGGTCAACCGACGGGTTTCGGAACTGGCCAAACGAAAGAATATTCCGGTCAACGTGGTGGATGCCCCGGAACTGTGCAGTTTCACCATGCCCTCGATTATCGATCGTTCGCCGGTGCAGATTGCCATTTCCACCGGCGGTGCCTCGCCGGTACTGGCCCGTTTGCTGCGTTCCCGACTGGAAACGGTCATCCCTCCTGCCTACGGGCATCTGGCCTCGCTGTTGGAACGTTATCGGGAGAAGGTCAAACAACGCTTCGGTTCCATCACCGAGATTCGCCGTTTCTGGGAAGCGATTCTGGAAGGGCCGGTCGCCGATCGGCTGTTGGCCGGTAAGGAGCGCGAAGCCGAAGCCCTGCTTGAACAGGCGGTTGTCTCGGGGCAGGCACCTTCTCTGGAAGGTGAAGTCTATCTGGTCGGTGCGGGACCGGGCGATCCGGATCTGCTGACCTTCAAGGCGCTGCGGTTGATGCAACAGGCCGACGTGGTGGTTTACGACCGGCTGGTGTCGCAGGGTATTCTGGATATGGTGCGCCGCGATGCGGAATTTATCTATGCCGGCAAGGAGCGCAACAAGCACACGATCCAGCAGGAGGATATCAATACTCTGCTGGCGCGACTGGCCAAGGAAGGCAAGAAAGTCCTGCGCCTCAAAGGCGGTGATCCGTTTATCTTCGGTCGCGGGGGTGAGGAGATCGAAACCCTGATGAAAGAGGGCGTCAGCTTCCAGGTGGTGCCGGGTATTACCGCCGCCGCCGGCTGTGCCGCTTATGCCGGTATCCCGTTAACGCATCGGGATTATGTCCAGTCCTGCACCTTCGTCACCGGCCATCTCAAGGACGGCAGCATCAATCTGAACTGGCCCGCCCTGGCGCAGCCGGGTCAGACCCTGGTGTTTTACATGGGCCTGCACGGTGTCCGGGGGATTTGCGAGAATCTGGTCGCGCATGGTCTGGCGGACAGAACTCCGGCCGCGCTGGTAGAGAAGGGCACCAGCCAGGAACAGAAGGTCCACCTCGGCACCCTGGCGACGCTGCCGGATCTGGTGCAAAACAACGACATCAAGCCGCCCACGCTGATCATCGTCGGCGAGGTGGTTGCTTTACACGACAAGCTGAAGTGGTTCGACCCGACGGGGCATGAAAATAAGAAATAGTTGGCAGTCGTCAGTTAACAGTCGGAAATCAAAAGCAGGATGGTTAATTTTGAATGTTGAATTTTAAATGTTGAATTTTAGTGTGGCGCAGCCACGCCTGTAATTAAAAATTAAACATTCAGCATTTAGAATTTTTCTGCCTACTGCCTACTGCCTACTGCCTACTGCCTACTTTGTCTAATGGAAACGGTTTTCCGACGGCGAAGCCCTGAATATAGTCGATATTGCAGTTTTTCAGCTTTTCGCGGATTGTTTCGTCTTCCACGTATTCAGCGATGATTTCAAGCCCCAGCTCATGACCAATGTCCGTGATTGCGTTGACGATAGAGTGGTTGATATCGTTGTTGTCGACGTTGCGGACAAACTTTCCGTCGATTTTAATATAGTCAATGGGAAGATCATGCAGGTATTGAAACGAGCTGACGCCGGTTCCAAAGTCATCGAGTGCAAATCGGCATCCCAGTTTTTTCAGGGTATTGATAAAGTGTAAGGCTTTATCAAGGTTGGAGATTGCGGCGGTTTCGGTGATTTCAAAGGTAAGCACCGCCGGGTTGACGTACCTCCCCTGCAGCCGCTGTATGGTGTAATCAAGGAATTCGTCGTCACACAAAGACTGTCCGGACAGATTAATGTTGTAGTGGTTACCGCCAAAGTTATCGATGGCCTTGTCCTCAAAGCAGGATAAGAAAGTATCCACAACCCAGCGATCGATACGGGGCATCAACAGATAGCGTTCCGCGGCCGGAATAAATTCCTCGGCGAGGACTGTTTTGTCTTCGGACCGCAATCTCAAAAGGATCTCGTAGTGTCCGGATTTTTCGCCTTCGGGCGGGCTTGAAGGCTGTATTTCCTGGCAAAAAAGAAAAAAGTCATCAGCGTCAAGTGCATCAGTTATTTTGTTGTACCACTGAAGTTCTGTGTTGCGAGGAATGAAGTCTTTGTCGCTGGGGGAGTAGGCGTGAATGGCGTTTCTGCCCTTATCTTTGGCTATATAGCATGCGGAATCAGCAAGCATAAGAAGCTCGGAGTGCGAGTTTATGCTCGCGTTGATAGGCGCGAGTCCGATACTTATGCCGATATCGAATGAGCTATCATGCCATATATATTTAAAGTCCGCGACAGCGCCTTTGATTTGCTCGGCCAGGGATTTTGCTTCACTGACGGGCGTGTCGTAAAAAATAATGCCAAATTCGTCGCCGCCAAGACGGGCGAGAAGATCATGTCGACGAATCCGGTTCTTGATTTGATGGCTGATTTGTTTGAGCAGAATGTCACCGGCAAGATGACCACATGTGTCATTTATGATTTTAAATTGATCAAGATCGATATAGCATAGAGTATGTTCTGTATCGCGATCGCAGGCATCCTTGAGCGCATCCTTCAGCTGACGTTCAAACTCCCGCCTGTTGTACAGATCAGTCAGATCGTCGTGAGATGCCTGATAGGCGAGTTTATCGGACATATGCTTGACGTTAGAGAAGTCATGAAATATCAGAGCAATCCCGATCACGTTTCCTGTTCGGTCCATGATCGGGCTTGCTGTATCCTTGATTACCAGCTCAGTGTTATCCGCTTTGACGAGGGTTAAATGCGGATCGTGGCTCAGGTTATTTTTGTCCTGAACAACCTTTTCTACAGGGTATTCAGTGATGGCGTCGGAGTTTGCATAGCGTATTCTTAATGCCTTATGGATACTCTGGTTTTGCATATTTTCAAAGCGGGTGCCCGTCAGTATCTCGGCGGCCGGGTTCATGTAGGTGATATTTGATGCGGTATCCGTGGTAATCACTCCTTCGCCAATCGATTCCAGCGTTACCAGTGCCTTGCTTCGTTCGACATAGAGTGCGTTATCGCTTTTGTTGACAAGCTCATCCTGCGCCGCCTTCAGGGAGGTCGACATGGCGTTAATATTTCTGGTAAGTGAGTCAAGTTCTTTTATGGTCGAGGATTCAAGCTGGTATCCAACGTTTCCTTTACGAATAATATCGATGCCGTTTAATATTTTCATGAATGGTCTTGTTATGCGCTTGATAAAAGCGAGCGTGACGATGAGAGTGATCAGGACGAGAAGGAGTGTTATAATAATCCCTTCGAAGATTATTGCATTTTTTTCTTTTTCCAGTTCCTGCGTAGATACAGTTACACGAAGAGTGCCTACTTCATTTTTATAATCAATATCTTCAGAAGAAAAATCGTCTATTGACTCTGTTGAGCGAAATATTCCGGTCTCAATGTAGAGTTTATCGCTGTCGAGTGTGGCGTCATATTTTTCATCTGTTATGGAGCCGATGGTTTTGCCTTCATTATTGTATAGGTTGGCCCTGATTATTTCGTTGCTTTCTGCAAAGTCAGAAAGCAATGATTTTGTGTAGGCATCATTTCCGGAGATGATGCCATATTCAAGGGAGTTGGCAAGAATTCTTGTCATGGTTTTGACCTTGCTTGTGAGCCTGTATTCAGCATCACTCATACGATTGCTTATGTGTGAAGCTGTTAGTATCAAAGCAACGATCAACAGGGGAAAGATTACAATTGCAAGGATTTTAAACTTAAGACTATTCATGGTCTTGACCCTTTACTGACTGTTTTTTCCAGGTCATCCGTTAAAATGTTTATGCCAAGTGATTTGGCTACCTGGGGGTTGACCTCGATCGTGTAGGTCCCGGGGTGTATGACTTTTCCGTTTTTGCACATTTTTGGATCTTTTATGTAATTGTATGTCTCGTCGGCAAGCGACTCCGGTTTGGAATAAATGCCGATGAGAGCGCCCGCCTTGACAAAGGCGCTGGAATATCCGATTACAGGAATATTGAAATGGTAGCTTGATATAAGGATATTTCTTGCCGTCCCGCGGTTATATACTGCCTTGTTGTGTAACGCGACGATGGCGTCTGTTTCTTTTTTCGCCAGCAGTTTGATCGTGGCGTGTAGGTCGCCATCCAGTTTTTCACGGATAACTTCGATTTCGGAACTTGATGAGTCAGTATTGCCTGACCACGGGGTGTTGTCGTTTGCGGCTTCGATAATACCGACCCGCTTGATATCCGGTAGTTCCCGGTTGATGATGCTGATGATTCTATCAAGCGGCTGATCAATGACGACTCCGCAATAATCGGTTGTTTTGTCCGCGCGCAAGCTGAGGCTCGATGCGTAGTCTTCGCGGGTCAATAACGTGGCGATATGCGGGACAGGGCTGTTAATGCGGGAAAGCGCTATGCTGCTTTTTTTCCCTGCCGTGACAACAAGACTGGCATCGCGAGTGATTTGCTGGAGCTTTTCGTGGTCTAAATGATTGATATTGAAAAATAGCGGGCGGTTTCGTGATTCCGGGTTAGCCAGGCTGAGTTGTTCGATCCGCTTCCTGAAAATCTTGTAGGCATCATTTTCACCGCTCAAAAACAAAACAATCTTGCCGTTGTTTTGTGCGGGAAGGGTACCTGCTGTAAACAGAAACAGTATCGCGAGTATTATGAGACGGCCAGGCCACTGCAGGCAGCGAGACCTGAACAGATTCGTTACATAAAAGGATGTGCGCTCAGGCATTATCTGTTCCAATAATACCGTCAATTCGTTTTTTCGCGACATTAAGGAATTGTCCTGCAATCCGGGCAAGGAGGCCGGGCGGCCAAAAGTCAGCAGGGAGCTGTGTGTCGCGTGCAAGTGTCATGTTAGTTATTAAAATCGACTGCTTATCCCCGGTTACTGAACCGGCTGCCGGCTCCGGTTTACTTTATATAATTCCTGAGCTTCTGTCAGGATATAAGGCGGATAATATCGATTCGCCGGAAAACCTGTCTTTCTCTTATAAAGCCCCCCTAAAGATATGATAATATTTCATTTTTTGGTTTGGCAGTAATAATTTTATGAGTATTCCCCGGTACACCGATGCACCGCACAAGAACCGCCAGGATCTGCGCAATCTGCGCCACATGTTGCCGTATTTGTGGGATTACCGGGGCCGGGTACTGGCGGCGCTGATCAGCCTGGTACTGGCCAAAGTGGCGACAGTGGGAATTCCGGTCCTGCTCAAGGAGATTGTCGATACCCTCGATACCTCACAAGGGCAGGCGCAGGCCGTGGCGGTGCCGATTGTGCTGCTTCTGGCCTACGGTGCATTACGTCTGGGCAGCTCGTTCTTTAATGAAATGCGTGATGCCGTGTTCGCCCGGGTGCGTTATGGCGCAATGCGCAAGTTATCCCTGCAGGTCTTGCGGCACCTGCACCGGTTGTCCCTGCGCTTTCATCTGGAGCGTCGCACCGGCAATATTACCCGCGACCTTGAGCGGGGCGCCCAGAGTGTCAGCTCGATCATGAACTACATGGTCTTCAATATCCTGCCGACGCTGGCCGAATTTCTGATGGTGGCTGTCATTCTGCTGGGTCAGTATGACATCAAGTTTACGATTGTCACCTTTTTGACGGTCGGGGTGTATGTCGCCTATACCTTGCTGGTCAGTGAGTGGCGCATGAGTTTTCGGCATCGAATGAATGCCATGGACTCGCAAGCCAACGGGCAGGCGGTCGACAGCCTGCTGAACTATGAAACAGTCAAGTACTTTAATAACGAACGGTTCGAGCTGCAGCGTTATCACGACACCCTTGACGAATGGGAGCATGCGGCGGTCAAGAGCCAGACTTCCATGTCGTTACTCAATTTCGGTCAGGGCGCGATCATCGCCGCCGGCCTGACCATGATCATGATTTATGCCGGTCACGGCGTGGTCAATGGCGAGATGACGCTGGGCGATCTGGTGTTGGTCAATACCCTCATGTTGCAGATGTTCATGCCATTGAGTTTTTTGGGGATAATTTACCGAATGCTCAAATACACACTGGCGGACATGGATCTGGTACTGAAGCTGCTGCATCGCGAAGAGGAGATTCAGGACGCGCCGGATGCCCGGCCGTTGCAGGTCACCCGGGGCAAGGTCGATTTTGACAATATCAGTTTTGCATATAACGAAGATCGTCCGATTCTCAAGGATATTACGTTTGCCATTCAGCCGGGGCGCAAGGTCGCGGTCGTCGGGCCGTCCGGGGCCGGCAAGTCGACGCTGGCCCGACTGCTGTTCCGGTTTTACGATGTGACCGACGGGCGAATCCTGATCGATGACCAGGATATCCGCCATGTGACCCAGGAGAGCCTGCGTGCCGCCATCGGCATCGTGCCCCAGGATACGGTGCTGTTTAACGAAAGCATTTTCTACAATATCCAGTACGCCCGCCCCGGTGCCAGCCGCGACGAGGTGGAGCAGGCGGCACGGCATGCGCATATTCACGATTTTATCGTCAATCTGCCGCAGGGTTATGACACGGTGGTGGGCGAGCGCGGGTTGAAGCTCTCCGGTGGTGAGAAGCAGCGGGTGGCGATCGCCCGGGTGATCCTGAAAAATCCGGTGATTCTGGTCTTTGACGAGGCCACCTCGTCCCTGGACAGCCAGTCCGAGCAGGCGATCCTCAAGGCGCTGCGGGAAGTCGCCGAGCAGCACACGACACTGGTGGTGGCACACCGCCTCTCGACCATCGTCGATGCGGATGAGATTCTGGTGATGGAGGAGGGGCAAATCCGCGAGCGCGGGACCCATGCCAGCCTGCTGGCGCGCGACGGCCTGTACAGCCACATGTGGGCTCTGCAGCAGAAAGAGCACCATCGCGAGACGCTCCAGTCGGAACCGAAGGTCTGATAACCGCCAGCCTGACAGGGGATTTGCAGCGGCTGTGTCAGGGCCTGATTCGCGCTATAATCTGTCCGAAGAACGTATGAGGTGAGGCCATGCAACAAGAGTTGAAAAGCGCAATCGAGTCCGCCGCCGAGTCAAGCTGCGGCGGTGCGGAGCCGTTTGCCCTGCAGGTGATCGATGACAGCATGGAGCCGGAGTTCCGGCGCCGTTGTATCATCGTGGTCGATCCAACCGGCCATGCCCGTCATGGCAGCTACGTCATCGCTCTGATCGAAAACGGCTATATTTTTCGCCAGCTGGTTCTGGAAAATGAACAGTACTATCTGCAGCCGCTCAATGAAGCGTATATGCACGAGAAACGCCCGATCGAACTCAGAGCCATCCAGGGCGTGGTCGTCCAGCAGTCCGGCCCCCACGGCCGCCGCAAGGACCGCAAGCGCTACGAAGACTAGCCGGGTTACTGGGAATAAACGCAGAGGGCGCGGAGACGCAGAGGCGCGGAGAAAATCATTTTATCTCGTCACTGAGTTATTTGTGTGACCAAAAGTTAAATGCCCATCTGTCCCAATACCACAAGTTATACAGCAATATCTTCTTCGTAATCTTGTGACTTTGCGGATAACAATAATTTTATTCCTCTGCGTCTCCGCGCCTCTGCGAACTCCGCGTTTTTAATCGGATTCTAAAAAGAGGTTATTTCTTGCTCATTTGTTCCGGGCGGAGTTTGGGGGTGAAGAAGTCGATGACGGTGTCTTCGTCCACTTCGTTTCCGCTGTTGTCGTAGAAGGGCTGTTCGTAGTCGCTCCAGCCGCGCAGGCCGGTTTTTAAAGAGGTGACGTTTTTGTAGCCGAGTTTTTGCATGACTTCGGCGGCGAAGATGCTGCGGTTGCCGGAGCGGCAGACGACCACGACCTCCCGATCCCGGGCTTCGACCAGCTCGGGCACGGTATCTTCGTAATCGTATTCACAGGCCGTCTCCAGAATGCCGCGCGGGACGTTGATCGAGCCCGGGATATGCATGGCGTCGTATTCGTAGGGTTCCCGCACATCCACGATCAGGATATCGGGGTTTTCCTGAAGCTGTTCTTCCAGGTCCCAGGGGAAGAGTTCATCCACATGTTTGGCGCTCTCGGCGACCAGTTCGGTAAATTTTCTCATCGTTACAGCCTGCCCAATAAATTAAATGTCATTTGTTATCGATAGAATAACGGAATCACCGAACACACCGAATACACTGAGTAATAAACTGCATAAAAATCGAGTCCAGCCTGTCCCTCACATTCGATTTTCAGTGTTTTCGGTGTCATCGGTGGTCAATCTGCCGGTCCCGAATAAACACGCGGTTATTGACGAGCGATACAGTTATTCGGGGCTGGCGCGAGACAGGCCGTATTCGACGGCCATGACCGCGGCCTCGACCCGGGAGTGGACATCCAGTTTGCGCAGGATGGCTTTGACGTGGAGTTTGACGGTGCCGTCGGAGATCCCCAGGTTGCGGGCGATGGCTTTGTTGCTCTGGCCTTCGGCCAGCAGGCCGAGGATTTCGGTCTCCCGCGGGGTCAGTTCGTCAAACGGACTGGCGTTGGCGTTCTCGTCGTCGCTGTGGCTGCCCTGGACCGCCTTGGCCAGAATCGGGGCGAGGTCCGGGGCGACGACGGTCTTGCCGTTGTTGACGATGTCGCGCAGGGCCAGAACCAGATCATCGGGTTCCATGTCCTTGAGCAGATAACCCTGCGCGCCTTCACGCAGGGATTCGAGCAGATCGCCTTCGTCGCTGCTGGTGGTGAGCATAACAACCGGCAGATTTTCGTCATTCTGGCGTAATAATTTCAGTACACTGAGGCCATCGATGCCCGGCATGCGCATATCCAGCAGGACCACATCGGGTTTGAGTTCCTCGACCAGTCGCAGGCAGTCCTGGCCGGAACCGACCGAGGCGACGATTTCGATGCCCCGACTGGCCAGCAAACCTTCGAGACCCACACGGAACAGGGTGTGATCATCAATTAACAGAACGCGCAGACTCATAATCAACCCTGTAGTTGTAGCGGTACTTCGACGGTCTGAACTTCGGGATAACGGAAGCGCAGCAGAACCCGGGTGCCTTCGTTGGGTTCGCTTTCGATGCGGACGGTGCCGCCGATGCGTTTGGCCCGCTCATCCATAATGCTCAGACCGAGATGATCGCCGGAGGTGCGATCGGAGGACGGCAGGATATTCATGCCGACGCCATCATCTTCGATCAGGATACGGCAGTCGCCGTTGACATCGCTGCGCATAATAACACGAACGGCATGCGCCTGGCTGTGTTTGCGGATATTGTTGAGGGCTTCCTGGATAATACGTAATGCCTGAACTTCGACACTGGCCGGCAGATAGAGCACATTCCATTCCTTTTGCAGGTAGATGGAAATCTCGCTCTGGTTGCGGAAACGATCCACCAGATGTTCGACTGCCGGTACCAGACCACGCTTGTCGATCGGTGCCCGGAAGTGGGTGATCAGCTCGCGCAATTCGGCATAGGCCTCGTCGATATTGTTTTCGATTTTCTCCAGCTCGTACCAGATGGAGGGTTCTTCACCCTGGCGGATGGTTTCATCCAGGACGCGGATCTGGAAACGCAGACTGGCCAGGGTCTGGGCCAGCGAGTCGTGCAGCTCATGGGCGAGCCGGGTGCGCTCTTCCATGATCGACAGACGTTGCGCCTCGTCCTCGGAGCGTGCCTTATCGATCGCCATCCCCAGATGCCGGCCGATGCTGGTGAGCAGATCCTCGATATCCTCGGGTTCGGCGAAATCCTCCTGGCTGACGAACAGGTTGTAGACGCCGAGGGTCTTGTCCCGATATTGCAGCGGGACGACGATCATGCCGATGTCTTCGCTATCAAAAAAACTGCGGCCGATGATCTTGTCGCATTTTTGCAAGTCGCTCTGGAACATGACCTTGCCCTCGGTGAAGGCGCTGCCACACAGACATTGCTCCGAGGGGATCAGTTGTTCGCGTTTGACCAGATCCTCGTCCAGCCCGATGCTGGAGACCAGGCGCATCTGATTATTGTTGTCCACCAGGCGCACGACCGCGGCACGGGCATTGACCACATCTTTCAGGGTGTGCAAAAAACGGGTCAACAGATCATCGAGATCCCGCGAGATATTAATACTGGCCGCGACATCATAGATGATCTCGAGCGAATGGGTCTTGCGCTCGATATGCTTGGTCTGTTTGCGGACCTGGCTTTGCATATCCAGCGACAATACTTCGAGCTCGTTGGCCAGCGTGTTGAAGTCACCGAACAGTCCCTTGAATTCGTTGGGAACTTCTTCCGGCAGACGGGCGGCCAGATTGCCCTGACGCAGTTCCGCAGTCCAGCGGCGTAACTGGGTCAGGGGCCTGAGCAGGGTGCGCTGCACTACAATGATGAGCAGCGCGATAAGCGCCAGACCGCCGACGAGCAGGGCCAGGGTAATGGCCACCAGGGTTGAGCCGGCATGGTTGACGTACAGCAGCCAGGCGCTGGCGATGCCGAGTATGATGAGAACCGCGCCGATCCCGAAAATGGCGCCACACAGGCGGCTTCGCCAGATGCCCTCGTACGGCGTCAGCGGGTCGGTGGCGGCGTTCTCCGTGTCGCCGGCCGGCTCAGAACGACTGGCTACGGTGTGTGGCTTGTTCATCGACATAGTATACGGCAGACCCCGATGGCAAGGCGATATTCAGGATGACTGGACACATCTGGAAGACACCTTGACTCATTGAATTAAAAGTAATGCGAGCTGTCACTGTCCGCTTTGGGCGGGACGTACTCGGGATCGTTGGGATTGAGGAAAATAAAATTGAATTCCCCCGACTCCAGCTCCACGAAATCCAGTGTAGCGCCCTGCAACAGAGCGACGCTGTCCGGCGGCACCATCACCGAGACGCCTTCGGAGGTGTAGCTGATGTCATTCTCATCCTGCTGATCGGCAAAGCCCATGGCGTACTGGATCGATCCGGCGTCATCGCGTTTGGCGGCGATACGGATGGGCATGCCTTCCATCTGGTTCTGCTTGGCCGATTGCTTGATTTGTTCCGCGGCTTTGGGCGTCACCGTAATCATAAGGACTCCTTCGTTTCGATTGCCTGACAGAGGTTCGCTGACTGGATGGTTAATATCCCAGTCATTTAGTCAATTATACATCAATTCCGTTCTCGCGGGTGCGCCGGACAAAGTCGATAAAGCGTCGGGCCCAGTGGTGGCGCGCTGTATCGCGCTGGTGAGCGTAGCAGGCCAGCAGGTTTTTGTGGATCAATCCGTCGTGCTCGCCATCAATGCCGGTGCCGCGCAGCACCCGGTAGGCGAAGCGCTGGGGCTGGGCCAGATTTTCGAGCGCGGAATAGTGAAACTCATGGGCGGGGAATTCCGCCTGCGGATCGGCGGGCGCGGCAGTCGCCCAGGGGCTCTCGTCGGTCTCGCGCAGACGCACGTAACCGCGGCCCTGGGGGCGGCTATGCATGACCACATCCGCGGGAATGACGCCGACCATGGGCGCTGTCTCGCCCTGCCAGCGGATCTGACGACACAGATACATCAGGCCGCCACACTCGGCATAAGCAGGCAAGCCGCCTTCAATCGCGCTGTGAATGGCCTCACGCAGGGGCTGATTGGCCGCCAGTTCCGTCAGACGGGATTCGGGGAAACCGCCGCCGATGAACAGCCCATCGATCGCCGGCAACTGGCGATCGTGCAGGGTGTCGATGGGGACCAGTTCGGCGCCGGCTTGCTGCAGCGCCTCGAGATCACCGGGATAGTAAAAGCCGAAAGCCTCATCCCGGGCGATACCGAGACGGATATCCGGCGGCCGGACCGGCGCCGGGGCCGTCGGTAGTTCGCTGGCGGGCAGGGCCGGCGCCTGGCGGGCCAGGGTCTGGAGCCGGTCCAGATCCACCTGCTGGGCAATCAGCTGGCCGATGGCTTCGATTTTCCCGGTGGCCTCGGTGTTTTCATTGCTGGGGATCAGCCCGAGATGGCGCTCGGTAATGGCCAGGCGTGTATCGTGATAGACGGCACCGACCACGGGCAGATGGGTATAGTGCTCGATGACGGCGCGCAGTTTGGCTTCGTGGCGGCTGCCGCGGATCTGGTTGAGAATCACCCCGGCAATATTGACCTGGGGATCAAACGCCTGATAACCGAGGATCAGCGGGGCGATCCCCCGGGTCATCCCCTGCACGTCAATGACCAGAATGACAGGTGTTTCGGTCAATCGGGCCAGTGCGGCATTACTGTTGCTGCCTTCGATATCCAGTCCGTCATACAGACCCTTGTTGGCTTCGATCAGCGCCAGATCGCTCGCTCCGGCCTGTTGTTGCAGGGTCTGCAGAATCTCGTCCCGGGACATGGTGTAAAAATCGAGATTATGACAGGGGTGCCCGGCCGCCTGACCCAGCCACATGGGATCGATATAGTCCGGCCCTTTTTTGAACGGCCGGACATCGAGTCCCCGCTGCCGAAACGCCGCGCACAGTCCGATCGACAAGGTGGTCTTGCCGGAAGACTTATGGGCAGCGGAAATGAGCAAGCGGTTCATGATGTGAGAGACTGAATTATTAACATAATAATGTTGAATGTTGAATTTTGAATTACAGGTTCGTATTTAATCCAACATTAACCATTAACCATTAACCATTAACTGTTCAACATTACATTTCGTTCTCTGCGGTAAATGCTTTTTGGCGTCCGATTAAAAAAGGGGACACAGTCGAAACCGGGTCCCCCTTATATGGTGATGCTGGGTTAAAAATCAATCAGGCAGAATGATGAGGATCGACATCCTCATCGGCCAGGCTGGTGGGCATGAATCGCAGGATCTTGACCGCCAGGGCGACCATGATCAGGGCCACGGCCATACCGCCCAGTCCCAGCAGAACCTCCCAGATGCTCGGGGCATAGTGTGCCACCTGACCATCAAAGAAGCTGCTTTCGATCACTTCCTTACCGGGGAAGATTTCCAGCGGATAGGCCTGACCGCCGATAATCAGGACATACAGCTGGATGAAGCCGCCGATGATGACCAGCAGGGCGCCCAGTCCAACCAGCGTCCGGTTTTTGCCTGTGCTCGGATGGTAGAACAGGAGCAGCGGCAACAGGGAGCCGATCACAATCTGGCCAATCCAGAACAGCTGGGGGTAAATGCCGCCATCGCGCAGAATGAAGGCTTCAATGCCGTGATGCTCGGTCGCATACAGATTGGTCAGATGGTAGGCCAGGACAAAGTAGAGCACACCGGCCACAAACACACCCAGCAGGTTTTTCAGACGCCGGAAGAGGGCATCGCCCAGCGGCCGGCCGGTCCATTTATAGGCGGCCATCAGGACCAGCAGGAAAATCGCCAGACCAAAAGAGAAGGACATGGCAATGAACAGCGGCGCCATGATGGCGGCATCGTAGCCCTGGCGGGCAACCAGGAAGCCGAAGATGGAGCCGGTACCGGTGGTAAGAATCAGGCGCCAGAGGAAGGCGGCAACACCGACCGGCTTGCTGTATTTATTCATGCTCTGCTGCATCATCATCCACAGGTAAACGGCGACGATAACAAAGAAACCGTTATACAGAATGATATTCCAGGCAAAGATCGATTTGAAATTGTAGTAGGTCATGGCGATGATCAATCGATCGGGGCGACCCAGATCGAGCACCAGAATCATCAGGCCGCCGGCGAGCAGGGCAATGGCCAGCAGTCCGGAGAGTCTGGCCAGTGGTTTGTAAGCCGTTTTATTAAATACGGATGAGATTGACGCGACGTTGAGCGCGCCGGAGGCGGCGACGATCAGAAAGATCGCGAAGATATGCGGTGTGCCCCAGACAACGGCGTTGTTCATCCCGGTAACATAATGGCCATGATGTTCCATGACATACCAGGCACCCAGTGCGACCAGAATGATGGCGCCGAGGATGCCGAGGAGGGCAAGATAGCCGAAGCTCCGGCCTTCAATTTCCATGAACTGTACGTTTTTCATTTCGACTGACAACCTGCTTTGTAGATTTTGTTATAGACCCCGGTAGCGAACGCCGGTGTTCAGCCCCAGATCGGCGCGTAATTCCTTACCACCGTATTGCTTGAGCTGACGGGAGATTTCGCTGTTCGGATCCTTCAGATCGCCAAAGTACATGGCGTTGTGATTGTCGGCATTGCAGGCCTCGACACAGGCGGGCGTGCCGTTCTCGTCGACCCGGTGTACACACATGGTGCAGGATTCGACAGTCCCTTTGCCGCGGGGCGCCACGACCTTCTGATCTTCCAGATCTTCGTGGACAAAAGAGCGGGCCTTGTAGGGGCAGGCCATCATGCAATAGCGGCAGCCGATACAGATGTGCTTGTCGACCAGTACGATGCCGTCGGCCCGTTTCATCGATGCGCCGGTGGGGCAGACATCGACACAGGGCGGGTTTTCGCAATGCTGGCACATCAGAGGCAGAGACTGGACGTGACCGGTCTGCTTGTCCTTGATGGTGACCTTGCGAATCCACTGGGCTTTCTGGTGCGGACCGGACTTGTCTTCACTGGCATCAGCCCGACCCCAGCCGTTTTCATCCATGCAGGCGGTGACACAGCTGTCACAACCTTTGGCACACTTGTCGGTATCGATCAGGATACCCCAGCGCTGTTCGCTGGTAGCGGCCTGATCCGCCGGGCGGGCATGCACCTGGCGCAGGAAAACCCCGGGGGCGACCGCCATACCGGCTGCAGCGGCGGCTTTACCGAAAAAGTGCCGGCGCGACAGGTCCGCGTTGTATGTCTTGTCAGTCATTATTGTTGGTCTCCTTCAGTCAATACCTGCAAGGTTTCGACGGAGAGTTTTTTCCCTTTCAGAGCCATCTTGCCGTGGTGGGGATTATTACCGCTATTGAAGGTATGCCGATAATCGGTATCTTCAGGCGTATCCCGGTGGCAGCTGAAGCAGTCGACACTGACCGAGGCATAATTGTGGCAACTGCTGCAAAAATGCTCGTCTTCACCGAAGCTGGCAAATTGGCCGTCTTCTTCGGGAGTGACATGGCAGTTGATACATTCCGCCAGGCTGAACTTGTCGGTCCGAATGCCTTCACGCAAGGTATCGTCGCGCTTGTGCATCAGTTCATCCATATGGTTTTTACGCATGTACTCGACCGGCGCAACGCAACCATATGCCTCTGTCGCCTTCTCTTTGGCTTTGGGAATTTCAGGTGAAGGTGTATCACCTGCCAGCACAGTAAAGGGCAGGGCAATAAGCCCTGCCATTATTGTTGTTTGTATCAACTGTCGTAGTGACACCGTAACTACTCCTGCTCGTTGTTATTCACCCATTGCCCATTGCCATGTCGATGTAGCCGGTCGGGCAAACATCGGCGCAGATGTGGCACCCGATACAACGTGAGTAATCGGTGGCAACATAACGGCCCATGGTATGTTGGTCCTTCGGCACACGATAGACGGCATCCTGCGGGCAGTAGATGACACAGTTATCGCATTCGAAGCACATGCCACAGCTCATGCAGCGATCGGCTTCTTCACGGGCCTGCTCATCACTGAGACCTTTCATACGTTCCTGGAAGTGGCCCAGTACATCGCCGGCTGACGGGACATCTTCCTGACGCTTGAGGCGCGGCGTGTATTTAAAGTGGCCCAGGAACAGTTCATCCGCCGGAATGATTTCATGCGCCGAACGATCTTCATAGTTATGCACGGCCCATTCCGCGCCGGCGGTGCCCCATTCAGATTCATGAGTATAATCTTCGGGTTCCAGGCCGGCTTCACGCAGCTTGCTCAGCAGGTTGAAGTGGTGCTTGTCGACCTTCGGACGCTTGCCCAGGTTTTCCGCTTTCAGATAGTGATCAATGCTTTCTACCGCGATGGAGGCCTGACCGATGGCGGTGGTCAGCAGATGCGGACGCACGATATCGCCGGCGACAAAGTGTCCCGGTTTGTTTGGTACCTGGTAGTGCTGATCGGCATCGATGAAGCCACGATCGTTACCCAGATCTTCAAAGCCTTCCAGCTTGCCGCCCTGGCCGATCGCGGAGACCAGCAAATCCAGTTCGATGTCGTACTCGGAGCCTTCGATCGGGGTCTTGCCGTCATCTTCCATTTTTTGTACCCGCAGTGCCTTGGCACGGCCCTTGTCATCGAGAATCACTTCCATCGGGTTAACACGGTCGACAATATCGACACCTTCACGCAGGGCATCGTTGACTTCGTGCTCGGCGGCAGCCATGTCCTTGACCGGTGAACGGGACAGCAGCATAACCTGCGCGCCCTGACGGGTGGCGGAAGAGGCGACATCGTGCGCCGTATGGCCCAGAACAATGTTTTCCGGACGGTCATTTTCGTTAATTTCAGTGATGTGACCCAGACGACGGGCAACGGAGGCCACGTCGATGGAGGTATCACCGCCACCGACTACCACGACTTTTTCAGAAACCAGTTGCAGACGACCGTCGTTAAAGGCTTCCAGGAAGTCGACACCGGTCAGCACATTCTGCGCACTGTCGGCACCGGGGATCGGCAGCTTGCGGCCGGTCCAGGTACCCACGGCCCAGAGAATGGCGTCGTAGTCTTTTTCCAGCTGTTCGACAGTCACATCCTTGCCAACCCAGGTGTTGAGTTTGACTTCGACACCCATGTCGATGATGCGGTCGATTTCACCGTCCAGTACGTCACGCGGCGTACGATAACCGGGGATACCGTATTTCATCATCCCGCCGAGCGTGGCGTGGTTCTCGAAAACGGTGGCGCCATAGCCCTTGCGGCGCAGCTGGAAAGCCGCGGCCAGGCCGGCGGGTCCGCCGCCGACAATGGCGACTTTCTTGCCGTTGTCCTTGCCGACTTCGAACTTGTATTTGTTGGACAGGCCGGTGTCGCCAATGAAGTGCTCGACGGAGTTGATACCCACGTAATCTTCAACCTGGTTACGGTTGCAACCGTCCTGGCACGGGGCGGGACAAACACGGCCCATGACGGAAGGGAACGGGTTGGCATCAGTCAAACGACGGAACGCATATTCCTGCCAGTCCATACCTTCGGGCGGTTGTTCGATACCGCGAGCAATATCCAGCCAGCCACGAATGTCCTCACCTGAGGGACAGCTACCCTGGCAGGGCGGGGTACGGTGCACGTAAGTCGGGCATTTGTTTGAAGTATCTTCGTTGAAGATCTTGTCCGACCAGGAAGCCCAGTCCTCAGTAGTTTCACCGTCCTTGAATAGACGGAAGGTTAGCTTGGTGTTCATATCGTCTTGGGAAGTCGCCATGCCTGTTCTCCTATGCGATGTCGGTTATTACCGTCAAATCGTAAAAAATTTAAGCTTCTGCTTCAGTGTCACTGTCATTATCGTCACTCGGCGCATCGCTGAGAACGAGTGCCTCGCTGACGAGCTGATGAACACTGACAATGTCAGTCATACCGAACCCGTAGTAGGGTAGGACCTTGGTAAACTGGCTTTTGCAAATCGCGCAGATTGCCGCCACGTTGGTTACGCCATTGTCTTCCACAACGCGTTTGTATGCTTCCATACGCGGTTGGGCACCCTTGACGCGGAGTTCCATAAGATCGTCGGTCAACAGGCCGCCGCCACCACCACAGCAAAACGTGGCTTCGCCGATGGCGTCGGCGGGCATGTCGACAAAGTTGTTACATGCCGCCCGAATGATCGCGCGGGGGATATCGAACTGACCCCCGGCTTTGTCACCCATACGTGAAGCGCGTGCCACGTTACAGGAATCGTGGAAGGTGAGGGTCATGTGGTCGTTCTCGGACTTGTCGAATTTCAGCTTGTCCTTCTGAATCAGGTCGTAGGTGAATTCGCAGATGTGCTGCGGCACCGGATAGTTGGGATCCAGGAAGTCGAAGGGTCCGGCCAGTGTATTCAGGAAGCTGTAGGCGACACGCCAGGCATGGCCGCATTCACCGAATACGATGCGTTTGACGCCCAGATCCTCGGCGGCTTTGCGGATGCGCAGGGACAGACTGCGCATGTTTTCGTAGCTGCCGATGAACATGCCGAAGTTGGCGGCCTCGGAAGCGTAGGAACTCAT
The DNA here is from genome assembly GCF_034522235.1 of Thiohalophilus sp. Classification (NCBI taxonomy): domain Bacteria; kingdom Pseudomonadati; phylum Pseudomonadota; class Gammaproteobacteria; order Thiohalomonadales; family Thiohalophilaceae; genus Thiohalophilus; species Thiohalophilus sp. The sequence goes on from NZ_JAXHLN010000003.1 coordinate 1,619,825, forward strand.
GGTCCAGCTCACACCGGCTTCATGGAAGACCTTGGCATAACCGATCAGACCGTCCACATGGGGCTCGGCGAAAAAGTCGGCGGAGGGAGTGACCAGCAGGATTTCCGAGCCTTTTTGATCCAGCGGGAACTTGACCGGTACCCCGGTATCTTCCTCGACTTCTTCTTCGAGGCCTTCCAGGGTATCGGCCAGGGCCGGTTCGGGCAGACCCAGGTTGTTACCGATGGTGGCGGCCTTGCCGATGATTTCGTTGCAGTACTTCTGACCCACGCCGATGGTATCCATGATTTCACGGGCGGCCATGGAGATTTCGGCGGTATCGATGCCGTAGGGGCAGAATACCGAACAACGCCGGCACTGGGAGCATTGATGGAAATAGCTGTACCAGTCGTCGAGGACATCCCTGGTCAGGTCCTTCGCGCCAACCAGCCTGGGGAAGTACTTTCCGGCAAAGGTGCGATAGCGGCGATAGACCTGGCGTAACAGATCCTGACGCGCCACCGGCATGTTCTTCGGATCGCTGGTGCCCAGATAATAGTGGCACTTGTCGGTGCAGGCGCCGCATTTGACGCAGGAGTCCAGATAGACCTGAAGGGAACGGTAACGTCCTCTCAGATCATCAAGCTTTTCCAGTGCTTTTTCTTCCCAGTTATCCACCAGCTCGCCGGGAAAGCCCAGGGCTTCCTGGAACTGTACCTTGGCCACATACGGCTTGCTGTGTGCCATTACCCCTTCTTTAAGCTTGGGGATAATCGGGTATTCACGCAGTTCTGGTGTTTCGAAGTCTGCCACGTCAGTAATCCTCTAGCGACTTTCCTGTGTATTTACTTTTCGAGTTCAGCAGCCCACGGCGCGAGATGGCGTTTTTCCCGCGGATTGTCGACCTGGTTGCGGCTCGGGCTGAAGAACACACCCGGGGCGTGCAACAGTTTGCTGATCGGGAAGATGATCATCAGCAGGGCAACCAGTGTCAGATGAGTGAGCAATAAAAGATCACTCGGCAGCGGTTCAATGCTGAAACGTAGCAGGCCAAGGAAAAAGCCTTTAACCATGACAATGTCAGTATGGGTGACAAAGGTCATAAGCATGCCGCTGGCGCCAATTGCAATCAGCAGCAACAGCATCAGATAGTCGGATGGCGCGGAAATGTAACGTACGCGATCCACGAAAATGCGCCGGGCAAACAGGCCGAGCAGGCCGATGACCATGGCGTATGAGGCATATTTGCCAAACGGTTGAATCAAATCAACCCAGAACCAGGTTTCTGCCTGGAAGTAACGCAGATGGCGCAACAAAACCAGCAACAGACCAAAATGAAACAACCAGCCAAACAGCCAGGTCCACTTGGTTGCCTTGAACAGACTGGTGAACAGTACAACTTCGTGTACCATTCGTAATACAACACCGGAACGACTCACGGGAGCCGGTGTCGTGGGAATCTTTAATGGTGCCGGTGTGCGCGCATACAAGACAATCTTGCGCACCAAACCAACAACCAGCAGCAGGGTTGCCGCATAAAATAGTATTGCGTAAGTCACGGGCAGCGCCGACATGCTACTGTTCCCTCTACGTTATCTCGTTGTAATTATCGATTTACATCAGTGATATAGAATAGAGGGGAGTAAAGCTCCCCTCGGATTCCGTAGCGCCAGAGCCTAGACGCAACCTGTCGGCTTGGGCAGACCGGCATATTTACATGCCTGCTTGCCGGGGCCATAGGGGAACAGTTCGTACAGGTACTTGCTGTTACCTTTTTCCTTGCCCAGTTTCTTGCCGATAGCCTTGGTCAGTACACGAACAGCCGGTGCGATCTGATACTCTTCATAGTATTCACGCAGGAAGTTGATGACTTCCCAATGGTTTTCATTCAGATCCTGGCCTTCGTCTTTTGCCATATATTCGGCAACTTCCGGAGTCCAGTCAGACAGGTTTGACAAATAACCTTCTTCGTCGACTTCCAGCTCTTTGCCACCTACGTTGATAGTACCCATCGTTTATCTCCTATTAAGATACTCTGTGTGTGGATTTACTCATTAAGTCCATGCGCTGACTTTGTCGTTATCGACAGTCAGCTGAACGAAACCGCTGTAGTCGACAACCTTGACGCCGTCGATCAGCTTGCTTTCGTCGATGCCTCGGGCTTTCAGATCAGGACCCAGAACATAGAAAGAGACATCTTTCATGGCACCTGATACTTTGTCAGCAGACGCTGCGCCCTTCATCGCACCATAAACCCCGTCTTCATACAGCATGACGGAGCTGCCTTTGAGAGCGTGACTAATGGCGCTATCGAGGGAATTACGCTCAAAAGGCGATTTATTTACAGTGTGTAAAATCGGCATTGTTTTCTCACCCTATACTTAGAAGCTCAATACGACGTCGGACTCATCCATCAGTTTGGCGAGTTCCTCGGCAGAGACCACCTTGATGGAATCTTTTTCCGCCCAGTCGTCATCTTCGTCTTCATATTTCAGATCGAGGAGATCCTCGACGGTCAGACCGCGCGCGTCGAGCGACTCTTTTTCAACATAAATCTTCTGAACATCATAGTCGCCCAGAGCAGAGTAGGTCGGCGAGAAGTTCTTAATGCCGAGCCCGGATGTGTCCTGGCCTTTCATGATCTGGTAAACACCATCATCAACAAATGCCAGAGAGACGTCCTGTTCAAATGCGGCACCGATCAGTACGACTTCCAGGGATTCCCAGGCATAGACCGTACCGTAGGGCGCCCGGCGGTTCAGATATAAAAAATTCTTAATATCAGACATAAGGCACCCCTAATCAGTCACCAAATACCATGAGACGATCCGCCTGAACACAGCCTTCAATCAGCTGCCCCAGACCAGAGATACGAAAACCGGGAGCAATGTTATTGCCGTCCTTACCGTTTCGACTCTGTTCGCCTTCATCAACAATACCGCGGCGTTGAGCGGCTGCGACACAAACCACCAGATCCAGTTCGTGTTTGCTGGCCAGTTCAGACCAGGTCTTCACGATGTTCAGATCATCCTGCGGTGGAGTGGTGTAGCGTGTACCGTTATTTACGCCATCATGATAGAAAAATACACGAAAGACCTCATGACCCGCATCCAGCGCGGCCCTGACAAAGTTCAGGGCCGATGTGGAAGCTTCATGATTGTAAGGGCCTTCGTTAACCTGAATAACATACTTCATCTGATTAACGTCCCCTTTGTTTAGAAGCGGATGTGGGTTGAAGCGTTCAGACTGCTGCGGGCACCACGCCAGTTATCGATGTGATACTTGGTGAACGGCAGACCGGTCACTTCAAAGAAACGGGGCCAACCGATACGCTCGATCCAGTCGTTGACACGCTCCCAGTCTTTCGCGCCTTCCTTGTATTCCTTGAGAATGCGCTTGACGATGGCAGTTGCTTCAGGCCAACGCGGCGGATTGTTCGGAATACCGGAGGCAACCAGTTTCTGGAAGGTCGGCTTGCTACGGGCGTTGGAGTGGTTACCACCCACCCAGATAGCCAGCTTGGTGTGTTCCGGATCATTGATCTGCATCGGCGGGCAGGGCGGGAAGCAGGCACCACAGCAGATGCACTTCTTCTCATCGACTTCAAGAGAAGCCTTGCCGTTAACCATCGCCGGACGAATCGCGGCAACCGGGCAACGGGCCACAACCGAGGGACGTTCGCATACATTGGCAACCAGGTCGTGGTTGATGCGCGGCGGCTTGGTGTGCTGAACGTTGATCGCGATATCACCTTGACCGCCACAGTTGATCTGGCAGCAGGACGTAGTCATATGCACCCGGTTGGGCATGTTGCAGTTCTGGAACTCATCGACCAGCTCATCCATCATCGCCTTGACCACGCCAGAGGCGTCGGTACCCGGGATGTCGCAGTGCAACCAGCCCTGGGTATGCGACATCATCGCTACCGAGTTACCGGTGCCACCAACGATGAAGCCGGCATCGGTCAGTGCGGTGATCAACGGGTCAACTTTGGATTCATCGGATACCATGTATTCGATGTTACTGCGGATGGTGAAACGCACGTAGCCGTCACCATACTTTTCGCCGATTTCAGTCAGCTTGCGCAGTGAGTAGACGTCCAGAATACGCTGGGTACCGGCCTTGACGGTCCAGATTTCATCACCACTATGGGCGACGTGGCGCAGAACACCCGGGCGCGGGTGTTCGTGGAACTTCCACAGGCCGAAGTTTTTGCGCATTACCGGATGCATGTACTGGAAGCCGTCGGGGCAACCAGATTCAATAGGTTGACGCATGTCTTCGTATGCCATCATTCTCTCCTGATTGAGTTAATCTTGCTTAATCTGTCAACCTTACTGGTTTAGCCTGCTGCTTCTTCAGTCTTGCGGGCAAACCATTTCTCGGCTTCTTCGTCCCAGCCGTCAGTACGAACATAAGAAGACTGACGCGGGTTGTTGACCATGTGCGGATCGACCTCGATACCAACTCCTTCAAGGAAGTTGACCAGGCCGATACGCTCGATCATTTCACCGGTACGCTCATGTTCCAGGGCGTTCTCGGCAAAGAAGTCGATGGTTTCCTCGGCGATTTCGACCAGACGTTCGTAGTCTTCTTCGCTTTCCATCTTCATGAACGGAACGATAACGGTACCCATCAGGTCACCGATCTTCAGGGTACGCTTACCGCCGATCAGCAGGGTGATACCGCGGTCGTCGCCGGGAGACAGTGCCTTGTTCATGACGTTCAGGCAGTGCATGCAACGTACGCAGTTGTGGTTGTCCACTTCCAGCGTGTCGTCGTCTTTCAGGCTCAGCGCCTGGGTCGGGCAACGGGTTACCACGTTGTCGATCACATATTCACGGCCTTTAGCTTTGACGAAGTTCTTGACTTCTTCCTGATCGACTTTCATGTCGTCGCGCCAGGTACCGATAACAGCGAAGTCGGCACGCTCGATGGCGTTAACGCAGTCGTTCGGGCAGCCCGAGACCTTGAACTTGAACTTGTAGGGCAGGGCCGGACGATGCACGTCGTCGGTGAAGTTGTTGACCAGCCAGCGCTGAATACCGTGTTCGTTGGCACAGGACTGTTCGCAACGGGCTGAACCGACACAGGACATGGCGGTACGTACGCACGGACCGGCACCGCCGAGGTCCCAGCCGTATTCGTTGATTTCGTCGAAGAAGTGCTGGGTACCCTTAGTGGTGGTACCGATGAACATGATGTTGCCGGTCTGACCGTGGAAGGTGACCAGGCCTGAACCGTGTTTTTCCCAGCTGTCGCCGAGCTGGTTCAGCATGTCTGTGGTGTAGTAGTTACCTGCCGGCGGCTGAACGCGCAGGGTATGGAATTCGCGGGAAGCGGGGAATGCGTCGCCAACTTCGGAGAAGCGCGGGATGATGCCGCCGCCATAACCGAATACAGAAACGGTACCGCCTTTCCAGTAACCCTTGCGGGTTTCGTAAGAGTGCTCCAGCTGTCCCAGCAGGGAGCTGGCCATTTCATTGATTCGTTCGTCGGGATGATCGTCGCGCAGACGCTTAAAGCCGGAAATAAAGCTGGGCCAGGGGCCTTTCTCCAGCTCATCCAGCATCGGAGTGTCATACATTTTCTTTGCAGCCATGGTGTTCTCCTTAAGGGGTTACCCAAATAAGCCGTTGTACGTTTTACCTTCAAACCCCACCAAGCCGTGGGATTAACACATCTTTTAAAGTTACTGCGAAGTCTATGCCGCAACATTTGTGACGAGTATCATACTGATGGGGTGAATTGGCCCCCCCGGGTTATCCCTTATGGGGTATATCCACCGATACTACATCTAGGGGCTGTCAGCCCGTCTATGTACAATTGTCGCCCTGTTTCGTGTTTCCAGCTGCCGACGACATTGACTCCGGGGCTGTATTACCAGCTGGGTATTCGTCCAGCGGTCGCGGTATGCTCTAATCAAGCCCCGGTAATCGACCGCTTGTCAGGCGAGTCGCCGGTTTACAGAATCCGCTTTGGATTCATCCTGGCCTATATTATTAAGGTGGCCGTTGTCATGCCGGCGATATGTTTACATACCCGAGTAAAACAGTCGGGACGCCTCGTAAAATGTGGGCGTATTCTACTGATGAACAGGCAGAATGCAAATCATTAATGCACCAATAAAAAACGCGGGTGTCGCCGCTTTTGATCTCGACAATGCGCGAGCCTATCGGCAATGGCGGGAGCGGCGACTGGCGGGCTATCCGACCATCGCGGCCCAGCTGCGGGTGCCGGTAGCCGATCCCCGACAGCTCAGCGAAGACGAGCTGGCGGCCCTGCGCGATCGGGTTCGTCGCTGCAATATGGCGATCTACGCGATCGATCCGGCGCAGGCGGGGCGCGAACCGATCCGTCGTCTGGGCCGGCAGCTGGGGCTCGAGCACCTGGATGGCAATCTGTGTGCCGACGAGGACAGCATTACCGCCTTGCAGGTGATCCCCGAGGGGCGTCAGCAGGGCTATATTCCCTACAGTAATCTGCCGCTGAGCTGGCACACGGACGGATACTATAATAAGGGTGATCAAATGATTCGGACCATGCTGCTGCACTGCGTGCGTCCGGCGGCCAGCGGCGGGGAGAACGCCCTGCTGGATCATGAAATCGCCTATATCCACTTGAGAGATACCGATCCCGCCTATATCTCGGCCCTGATGGCGGCGGATGCGATGACCATTCCGCCCAATGTAGAGCAGGGGGTGGAAATTCGCGGCGCCCGCAGCGGGCCGGTCTTTTCCGTCGATGACCGCACTGGGAGTCTGCATATGCGCTATACCCATCGTCAGCGCAATATCGAATGGAAAACCGATACCCTGACCCGGGAGGCCGTGGCCTGCCTGCGTGAGTTTCTGGCCAGCGATTCGGAATACATCTTCCGGCATCGGCTGGCACCGGGCGAAGGCATCGTGTGTAACAACGTGCTGCACAGCCGCAGCGGTTTCGACGACGACCCGGCGCAGCCGCGGCTGCTGTACCGGGCCCGGTATTATGATCGGATAAGTGAGACGTAAATGACAAGGCAACCACTGAGCACACTGAATGCACTGAAATCACCGAAGTGATCTATCGCATTCACTCATTCAGTGAGTTCGGTGACTTCGGTTTTTTCGGTGGTTAACTGATGTATCGGATATTAATAAATGGCGACAACAGGATTGGATTATGCTCTGGTTAAGTGAAGTGTTACTGCAGAACCACGATCTGGAAAATTTTGAACAACTGGAAAAAGTGATCGTGGAAAAGGCCCAGGAAGGGGAAATGTTTTTTCGGATGGATGTGAAGCCGCCGTTCCACGATACCCCGGAAAACTGGGAAGAACGCCTGGAAGCGGTATTTACCGCCCGAACCTGAATGAGACGCGAGGTGTTGTCACGTGTTCTGGACTGAAGAGAACGACGAACAGGAACAATTTGCCATCCCGGAGAATGTGCTGGATGTGGTCTTTGCTGTGCAGGACTGCCCCTGCCTGCCGGCCGAGCACGCCTATTCCCTGTCGCAGGCCCTGCATGACGCGCTGCCCTGGCTGTATGAAGAGGAGCGGGTCGGTGTCCACCCGATTTACGGCGCGGAAAGCGGTAACGGCTGGCAACGGCCGGCGGATCCCGATGCGCCGATCTATCTTTCCCGGCGTCAGAAAATGACCCTGCGGGTGCCGCGCGAGCGGGTCGAGGATGCCATGCAGTTATCCGGCAGTACACTGGAGATCGATGATGGCTACAGCCTGACGGTGGGCGAGGCCAAAACCCGTCCGTTAAGTGATTTGCCGACCCTGTTTGCCCGCAATGTGGCCACCGAACCGGGACTGAGCGAGGAGGCCTTTCTGGCCCGGGTCGCCGAGGAGCTGCGTGAGCTGGACGTTCAGGTCAAGAAAATGATGGCCAGTATCGAGCGCGATATCCGCACGCCCGACGGTCCGCTGCACACCCGCGGGCTGATGCTGGCCGATCTCAAGCCGGAAGATTCGGTGCGTCTGCAGGAAACCGGGCTGGGGTCCCATCGCAAGCTGGGTTGTGGCCTGTTTGTGCCGCAGAAGGGTATCAAGGCGGTCTGATTCGCAGCCAATATGGCCGAAAATTCACGAAAAGTATTCACCCTGCGGCCTTTTTTTGGTTTAATAAGCGCCCTTTAATATTCGGCAATTATAATTTTCGATACGGTTTATTGATACTGACTTGATATTACAGGGGACAAGTAAAAATGGGTTACGAACTGAACGGCAAGACCATTGAGACCAACGAAAACGGCTACCTGCTGGACCACAACGAGTGGAACGAGGAGCTGGCCCAGGTCATCGCCAATGAGGAAGGGCTGGGTGAGCTGACCGACAAACATTGGGATATCATTAACTACCTGCGTGATGAGTACATCAACAATGCCGGGACCCAGCCCAATGAGCGCACCATTCTCAAGGCCATGGGCGAGAAATGGGGTACCAAGATCGGTCAGAAGGACACCTTCTCCCTGTTCCCCAAAATGCCTTCCAAGCAAGGCGGCAAGGTCGCCGGGCTGCCGGAAAGCCGTCGCAAGGGCGGGTATTAATTCCGGCATAGACCAAAAGTGATATAGGCGGGGCGGGCCCGGCCTGCTAAATTGACCCACAATCACGAATTCAGATACTATTTATATAAATAGAGAGCGAGGTAACCGCTATGAGCTCAAAAGCAGAAAAGATCGCCAAGCTGATCGAAATGCAGAAGCAATTCATCGAATACGAACAGACCCACGGCGTGGATCCCAGGGACTACTACGCACCGGAGTCCGGTCACATGCTGGAAGGCTATCGTCAGCAGTACCGTGACCTGGCGATGGACGTGCTGGAAGAGGCCCACAAGACCGTGGGTTCCAAGGCCTTCAGCTAATCGCCTTAACGCGAAATAGCTAATAAAAAACGGGGCCTTGCGCCCCGTTTTTCATGTAAATTATAGCAAATTTCCTCTTTTCGGACTCAATATATAATTAACGCGGAGGTCGCAGAGGCGCGGAGACGCAAAGATATAATTTTGAATGTTGAATTATGAATTTTGAATTACGGTGTGGCATTCCAAATAATTCAAAATTCAGCATTCAGAACTCAACATTGTTATCTTCCTCCGCGTTTTTATCACTGTTCTATCGATTGCTCAGATCTCGGCCCACATGCGAAACAGGTTTGAATAGGCGATATCCACCTGTCGGGTTTCGTCGTCGTCGGGACGTTGCTGCAGCAGGCTCTCGCGGGCCTGGTTGAGGCCGAACAGCAATTCTCGCTGTGCGGGGTCCCGGATCATGCTCTGGGCCCAGCTGACGGCCACCAGGCGGCTGCCACGGGTCACCTCGCTGACGTGGTGCAGGCTCGAAGAGGGATAGATGACCGCATGCCCGGCCGGGAGTTTGATCGACTGACTGCCGAAGCTGGTGCGGATCACCAGTTCGCCGCCGTCGTATTCGTCCGGGCTGTTGAGAAACACCGTGCTGGAGACATCCGAACGATAGCGGCCCTGGGCGGGACCCATGATGGCATCGTCCACATGATCGCCATAGGCCATACCCGGTTGATAGCGCGCGTAATAGGGCGCAGCAATTTTGGCCGGCAGGGTGACGGACTGGTACAACGGATGCTTGACCAGATTGCCCATCACCAGATTGTTCAGCTGTTCCAGTTGTTCGGCGTCAGCGGCCAGCTCCTCGTTCTGTTTAACCCGTTCGGCCGCCATGCCGGCGGAGAGTTTACCATCGACGAAACGAGCGTTTTCCAGTACCGAACGGATATAGTCGAGCCGCTGTTGATCCAGTACATCGGGTATTGTCACAAGCATTACGTGGTGTCTCTGTGGCAGTGATTCGTTACAATAATACCAAATTCATGTCAGACCATGTGGCTGATCGAAAGGAGTTAAGTGATGATACTGAATATCATGGCGGATGGACAAAGTATTCCGCTGGAAGTGCCGGAGAACATGCTCAACGAAGCCAGGCCGGTGTTTGACAAGATGGATGCCGACATGGATAACGGCTGGCAGATGGGCCGGGACTGGCTGGATAATCCGGATCCGGAGCAACGTTGTCAGATCGCCGCGGACAAGCTGTTGACCGCGCTGGAGACGGACAATCGCAATATGGCGCAAATGATGGCCGCCTATATTCTCAGCAAGGCGCCGCAGGTCGAAACCGTGGTGATCGACACCAACGGTGAAATGACCGAAACCCATTTCATGTAATCCCTCGCCGCCGGCCGCCGCCTGTCGGGCGGCAGCAGCACAAACGCTATTCACTCATCGGCCCGCCCTGGATAACCTCTGTGTTGATAGTGTTTTTCTATGATATACCGATTGAACAATTCGTATTTTGATGCGCCGGGGAAAGTGTTGAATTTTTCTGGCGTTCCCGCCGCAGTGATCCTATAGTCAACAGGATATCTCACTCAGCCAGGTAACAACGATAAACGATCATCTGCATGAGTCAGTCTTTGAATTCCGCTTCCCGCCAACCGACCGCGATTCATCGGCCTCCAGGCACGCTGTTCGCTCTTCTTGTCTGTTTATCGATCTGCCCGGGCCCGGTTGCGGGCGAGACCGGTGCGCAGGACAATTCCCTCAAACAGCGGATCGAGATTCTCGAGCGACAGTTGTCAACGCAGCAAGAGGGGAGTATCGCCGATAAGCAGGCGGCCCAGACCGGTGCGGAGAAGGATAATGAGGCGCCGGTAAAACTGGGTGGCGCGCTGCGCTTTAACTATTTTACCAGTGACCATAGTGATGATCTGAAAAACCGCTATGGGGACACCGGTCTGGATCTGTTCCGCCTCAACGCGGACGGTCAGTTCGGCAAACTGTTTCTGTCCGCCGAGTATCGCTTTTATCGCTACATGAACACCATTCATCACGGCTATGTCGGCTATCAATTAAGTGATAACAGTGAGATACAGGGCGGCATCACCCGGGTTCCCTTCGGTCTGCTGCCCTATGGCGCGCACAACTTCTGGTTCGGCGTACCCTATTATCTGGGACTGGCCGATGATTATGACTCGGGTATCAAATATCAAACCCGCCAGGGCGGCTGGGATACACAGCTGGCCTTTTTCAAGAACGAGGAGCTGGGTAATGCCGGCGATCTGGCGCGCTATTCCTATGATCCGGTGACAACCGGCGCGACCGCTAATCAGGAAACCAACACCGTCAATGCGCGGGTGGCCTATACCTTCAATCGGGACAGTAGCTGTGCTCACGAAGTCGGGCTGTCCGCCCAGGGTGGACAGTTGTATAACGCCGACACCGCCGAAGACGGCGATCACTGGGCCGCGGCCGGTCATCTGGATACACACTGCGGCCGCTGGAACTTTCAACTGCAACTGGCGCGTTATGCCTACAATCCGGAGAATCCCACCGGTATCTCTGATGATACGGTTACCGTCGGCGCGTTTTTGGATAGTTACGAGATCGCCTCACGCGGTAACCTCTATGTCGCCAATGTTGCCTATAATCTGCCGGTCAACTGGCCGGGCATCCAGCTACTGACTTGCTACAATGATTTCAGTATGCTGGACAAGCAGATTAGCGGCTTTGATAATTCCTATATCAATACCACCGGCTGTCTCATCAACGCCGGACCGACCTACACATATGTGGATATTATCCGCGGGAAGAATATGATCTACCTGGGTGACGGTTCGCTGGCCGACGGCGGTAGTCAGGATTGGGAAACCCGTTTTAACATCAACTTTGGTATTTACTGGTAATGCACATGGTTCCATTACACAGAAGTGCTTTTGTCCGTTCCCTGCTGCGCACGGTAACGCTGCTGTGTCTGCTGATTCCGGGCAGCGGAACACTGCAGGCGCAAAGTACGACCTACCCGGATCCGTTGACCTTCGTCAGCTGGGGCGGGGCGTATACGCGCAGCCAGATGCTGGCTTTCGTTTATCCCTTTGAGCGGCGCTTCAATACGCGGGTCAATGTGCTCGATTATCACGGCGGGCTGGATGATATCCGTAATCAGGTCAGCTCACTCAATGTCAAATGGGATGTGATCGATCTGGAACCGGCCGACGCCATTCGCGGCTGCGAGGAGGGATTGCTGCAGCCGCTCGATCCGGCACTGTTGAAAAAGAGTCCCGACGGTAAATCGCTGCAGGAGGATTTTTTGCCCGAGGCCATTCAAAAATGCGCCGTGGGTACGGTGGTCTGGTCGACCGTTATCGCTTATGACCGGCAGCAGTTCAAGGACGGCGCGGCGCCGGAGAGTCTGCAGGATTTCTTTGATACGGTACGGTTTCCCGGCCCCCGCGGCATGCGCCGCACGCCCAAGGCCAACCTGGAGTGGGCGCTGATCAGCGACGGTGTCCCCGCGGACCAGGTCTATTCAGTACTGGAGACTGACGACGGGTTGCAACGGGCGTTCAGCGTACTGGATCGATTGAAGCCGAATATTGTCTGGTGGAACAGCGGCGCCCAGGCACCGCGACTGCTGGAAGCCGGGCGGGTGGTAATGACCACTGCTTATAACGGACGGGTTTACGATGCCATGGCCCAGCGCAGTCCGGGACTGCGAATTATCTGGGACCATCAGATCTGGAGCTATGACCTGCTGGGGATACCACGCCACAGCCGCAACCGGGAGCAGGCCGAGAAATTTATCCGTTTCGCCACCAGCAGTGAACAGCTGGCGGAACAGGCCCGACATATCCCGTACGGACCGGTACGCCACTCCGCAGTTGAGCGAGTCGAGAGCGCCCTGCGGCCCCATCTGCCGACCGAACCGGAAAACTTTGCCAATGCGTTACAGATCAACGCGGCCTGGTGGGCCGAGCATTTCGATCAAATCAATGTCCGCTTCGAAGAGTGGCTGGAACGGCCGGTGCGGGTACCGCGGGCGCTCCCACATTAACTAACAGGGCCGAGGGACGAGTAACGAGGGACGAGGAAGATCAAAATCCGGTAACCACGAAGATACCAGGACACGAAGGATAAAAGCTGAAATTTTATCAAGAACTCTTCGTGTCTTCGTGTCTTGGTGGTGAATCTTTATACGACGGCCCGAGAGTTTTAGACATTTCGTAATGGACGATCTCGCCGAACAGGGTATGACTCCGGCCCAGCAATTGATAACCGTGTTGTTGATAAAAACCTACTACCGGTTCGCGTGCGTGTAGCAGCAACCGCCTCAGTCCCTGTTCCATAGCGGCATTTTCCAGTGCCAACAGGATCTGTTCGCCCAGTCCCTGTCCGCGGTAGTCAGGGTCAACCGCCATATAGCGCAGCTGTCCATTGTTGTTATCGAGCCGATGCAGACGGCCGACCGCGATAACCTGTCCCGCGTCATTGACGATCATGCGATGAGTCGCCTCAGATTCGAGCGCATCGCGTTCACTGCCATGTGGCTGTTGCCAGGGAGCACGCAGGATCCGCCAGCGCAGATCGTAACAGGCCTCGAACTGCGCCGGGGTTTGCGGCGTGACAATCTGCATGGGCGGCGTTGCTGTCAGGCGAATACCACCCAGGTGGTGGCGATATACTTGACGCCCTGTTCGAGCACGCAGGCGCGGTGCTCGTGAGTCCAGAAGGGCGGAAACAGAACCAGTTTACCGGTCTGCGGTTTGACCTTGATGTTCTGATACAAAAATTCGGTTTCGCCGCCGTGGCTGACGTCGTTCAGGTACCACAGCGCGACCAGCTGGCGCATGGCGAAGTCGTGGCTGCCGCCGTCGATGTGCCAGTGATAATACTCGCCGGGCTGGTAGCGTTGCAGGCCGTAACCGATATCCTTGAACGGCCCCTTGAAATAAGGGAAAGTCTCGCGAAACTCCAGCAGGGCGGTCTTGAGTGACTGGAACAGTGCCTGATCCACATCCTTCCAGTGTTCCTTGCCGCTGACCACCAGATCGGTGGTTTTTTTTACCCCGCTGTTCTCATCCACCGTCTGGCCAATACGGCCCGGGTATTGCTCCTCGGTATGCTGTTCGAAGCGTTCGATCATATCCCGACACAGTTCGGCCGACAGGGCATCGGGCTGTTCGAAAATAAAGCTGTTGGGCTGCAACTCGCGAATCGTCTTCAGCGGCGGCGGGGTGAACTCGGTCTGACTGGACATGCTAAAACCTGTGGCAAGTTAGGGTTCAGGATCATAACGCAGAGGCGCAATGTTATGTAAATGTTGAATTTTAAATTTTAAATTTTGAATTGAATGCGTGTCCACCATTCAACATTCAAAATTCAACATTCAAAATTATCTTTTCAGAGTCGGTTTTTTTCGATCAGATCCTGGATGGCTGCCACGTACTGGCGTTCGGGATCGGGCTCGATTTTGAGGATTTCCTCGGTCAGCTGCGACCAGTGTGCCTCGTTGCGATCGGCCAGTTCATCCAGCCGGGCACGATTGCCGGTCTCCTGCCAGTGACGGTAGGCGTCCATCAGCGATGGCGACAGGTGCTTGCGCATGTGGGTCAGGTTGCCGAAATAAAAATGCAACGACGGTTCGCTCTCCTTCTCCAGCAGAGCAGGCAGGGTGGTAATGGCGTCGGCCAGGTGGTCGCGCACCGCGCGCAGCATCAGCTCGGCTTTGGTGTAAGGCAGGGTGATTAGCAACTCTTCCCATTTTTTGCCGAGGCGTTCGCCGGCGCGGATCTCGCCGATTTCATGCAGCAGGATGGTCTCCAGCTCGTTATCCGTCATCGCCTCCAGCGCCTGGTCGACGTTGCCTTTGAAGTCGTAATAGCCCAGCGCCTTGCCCATGGCGTTGTCGGGCTGGTTCCAGTTCCAGCTTTCGAGCTTTTCCCAGAGCATGCGTTTGACGGATTCCCGGCGGATGTAGATATTGTTGCCCTGGGCCATGGCGGGCGGGGAGGTCAGATCCCGGGCCAGCTCCTTGTCGGCGACATACAGGGTATAGCCGTTATACGCATCATGACGCTTGAGCCGGGCGAGAAAAAAGTGGGGCTTGTTGTTGATGCCCAGGCCACCGCTGTAGACCAGTCCGTCGTCACGCAGGGCCGTGTTGATGGCGCCGGAGTCAAACGGATTGTATTCATTGTCGTCGATGCGCATGGGAGCAAATTCCTCGGTCTCCAGGCTCTCCCAGAGCGCCTCGCGCTCGCGCAGCCAGCGCCCGACCTGGCGGTTATCGAGGGAGGCCGAGAAACCTTCTCCGGCCTCCCAGCGGAAGAATTCGCGCATTTTCATCAGATAGATACAGAGGGTGTAATCACCGGCATGACTGGCATCGGCGATGTGGCAGTTGCGCTGTACAGTCTCTTGCAGATTTTGCATCTCGCGACTCATCGGTATCATTATTCCTCGCTGCCCAAACCGGAGTATAATCTTGTTTTTCCGGTAAGTAACTTAGTAAAATACTCTGGATTACAGGTTAGCATGTTGAGCATTCAGGTTCTACCCCTTAATAATCAACATATTAGCAACGTTTTTTAATGTGTATTCGCGCCTCCTGTCCGGGACCGCGCACCCTGGCGCGCATGCCGCGCCCTGATAATTGATATGTGAGGCTAAAATGGTACGTTTAAAGACCCGCTGGCATAACAAGGAGGTCAGCCACAGTTTTGATCAGATCGCCGGCGCACTGGCCTACAACCTCTGGAAAATCGCTATGAACGGCGTCCTGAACCTGGAGAAGGCCGATTTCGAGACCAACAGTCTCAAGCACCGCATGGAAATCATCGCCGAATACCTCGCCTTCAGCGTTCATCTGGCCGATCGCATGACCTACGAGCAGTTCGACGCAAACGAGCGCCAGGCCTTCATGACCGAGCTGGTGGGCAAGTGCGCCAAGCATTATGAGGACAATATGCGCGATGTGATGGGCGGGGGCGATTACCGCCAGGCGTTCATCGAACTGGTCAACCACCGCATGGCCGAGTATGCCGAATGCGACTGGTCAGCCGAAAACGGCCCGAGTTTCGGGATGAAACGGATCTTCGGGGAGTTCGTCAAGGACGTACTCAATGACAAGGACAAGGAGTGGATCGGCCAGCAGATCATCGACGCCGAGGCCCCGGAGATCGTCCAACAGCTGCGCCGGGCGATGCCGAATCTATTTACATAACAAGTAGTTATGGCTTGTATTTAAAGCGTTTTACCGCAGAGGAGATAACTAACAATGTTGAATTCTGAATGTTGAATTTTGAATTATCCGGAATTCCGCAATTTAAAATTCAACATTAACCATTCAAAATTATACCTTCCCCTTTGCGTTGAATAGTTATGAAAAGCCGGGCACAAAAAAGCGGGCCGTAGCCCGCTTTTTTGTTCAACTTGCCGCGGTCAGTGGTTTATTTTTTCCACTTGGCGAAGTTGTCGGTGTTCTTGGCCTTGCCGTCTTCGTAGCCGGCGCTGTAGGCCTCGGTGACACGCTGTTCTTCCCGCCCGGGGTTGTTCAGAAAGCCACCTTGCCAACCCTGGATGTATTCAGGATCAACACCTTCTTTTTCCATCTTGGTCACAGCGTCGTAGTAGTCTTGGTTCATGAGAGTCTCCTCTATGTTCAGCAGATTATCGCAAGGTCATTAGTATTAGTATCAGCAGGTTTCCGCCCACGGCGCATCAAGCGTCGGGCCGGACCGAAATTCAGTCAGTGGCATTTCTGTTGCCGCACAGCGCCAACCCGCCGGGTGGGCCGTACAATGGCCGCGAAATATACCAGAGTCTGGCGCGTAAATCCTGTTTTTCCGCCGTGGTTTCTCGCCCGGTCAGCGGCACGGACTGGCAGCTGCCCCCGGACAAACCCCGGCGTGACAGTAGTGTACAAAAACCCTGAATTATCACGTATATCCCGATAGAGGGAGGCCATCGTATTCAAAGGGAATAATAACCGAGTCCGTGACTAGGTTAAGTAAATCAGGATATACTAGCGCGTTCAAGCGATAAACCCGCAGCGGGAGCCCGATTATGTCAGAACAAAGCAGCACTGAAGAAGTGGAATTTTCCAGCGCCATGTCCGCCTTCGAGGCCAAGCATTTTTCGCGCGCCATGCCCATGTTGATGCCGTTCGCCGAAAAAGGCGATCCGGAAGCCCAGCACCGGGTGGCGATCATGTACCAGAACGGCCTGGGCGTGGTGCGTAGCGACGAACAGGCGCTCAAATGGATGCGCGCCGCCGCCGACCAGGGCCACGCCCTGGCCCAGCACGGCATGGGTTTCATGTATCTTGAAGGCGAGTGCGTTGACAAGGACGAAACCCGGGCTGTGGAATGGTTCCGCAAGGCCGCCGAACAGGGCCTGGCCGGCTCCATGACCACCCTGGCGATGATGTACGAAGAGGGCAAGGGCGTCCCGCAGGACGCCGAAGAAGCCCGGAAATGGTATGCCAAGGCCGGCTTTTGAAGATCAATGTTGAATGATGAATGTTGAATTTTAAATTGGGTTATTCAGCATCAATTCAAAATTTAACATTCAAAATTCAACATTCTTTTTCGTTCTCTGCGCCTCCGCGCGACGTACAGGGATGTACTAGTACCCAAAACACTCGCTACGCTCATGGGGCAGGCTCTGTCGCGGGAGTCATGGATGACGAGAGCGACCCTTTGCGTTATTTACAGTTAATTTGAAAAAGTGGAAATTTAGTTTATGCGTCCAGCCCATTTGGTATCCGTACTCGACAAGGAATTTCTCAGTGCCCGCGAGGGCCAGCATACGCCGGTGATGATCTGGGGGCCGCCCGGGGTGGGCAAGTCGCAGATCATTGGCGATATCGCCGAGCGGCATCAGGTGCCGCTGATCGATATTCGTCTGTCGCAGATGGAGCCCAGTGATCTGCGCGGGATTCCGTTTCGCAAGGCGGAGCTGGTGGAGTGGGCGGTGCCGGCGATTCTGCCGGATGCGCAACGCCACGGCCCCGAAGGCATCCTGTTTCTGGATGAGATCACCTCGGCCACGCCGAGTGTCTCGGCGGCGGCCTATCAGCTGATCCTGGATCGGCGTCTGGGCGAGTACGAGATTCCCGACGGCTGGGCCATTTTCGCCGCCGGCAACCGCCAGGGCGATCGGGGTGTGACCTATACCATGCCGGCACCGCTGGCCAACCGCTTCTCGCATTTCGAGTTCGAGGTCAACCTGGACGACTGGGTGGCCTGGGCCTATCAACACGGGGTCGACGAGCGCATCATCGCCTTTGTGCGGTTTCGTCCCGAACTGTTGTTTGAATTCGATCCGGCGCACAATCCCATGGCGTTTCCCTCGCCGCGTTCCTGGGAGTTTGCCAGCCGCGCGCTGCACAAATTTGAACATCAGCATGATATTCGTCTCGGTACTCTGCAGGCCTGTGTGGGGCCGGCGGCCGGTATCGAGTTGAATGCCTTTATCAACAATCTGGATCAACTGCCGGATATCGATGCCATCGTGCGTGGCGAGCCGGTGTCGGCGCCCAAAGAGATCGATCTGCAGTACGCGGTGGCGGCGTCCCTGGTCGGTCGTGCCATCAAGGCGCGGGACAGCGAGGATTCCATGCAGGTGCACGGCAACATCATCGAATTTGCCAACGCCTTCCCACAGAAGGAGATGGGCGTGATGCTGGTCTCCGATATGCACCGGGCCATTGGACAGGCTATTTTTAACGTGCCGCAGTTTACCAAATGGTCGAATGCCGTGGCCGACGTCATGCTCTACAACTGAACCGGGACGGGTCGTCGAAGGTTATGAGCGAGCAGGATCTGGAAACCAAGCTGGCCGCCGCGCGCACCAAACTGATTATCGACAAACCATTTCTGGGTGCGTTGGTGTTGCGCCTGCCGATGGTCAAGGGCGACCCGGGCTGGTGCAAGACCACCGCCACCGATGCGCGCAAGTTCTACTACAACGCCGAATACATCAACGATCTGAGTCTGGCCCAGACCCAGTTTGTGCTCGCCCATGAGGCGTTGCACTGTGCCCTGTCCCATTTCGTCCGCCGTCAACACCGGGTGCGCCATCGCTGGGATCTGGCCTGCGATTTCGCGATTAACCCGTTACTGATCAAGGACGGCCTGACGCCGCCGCCCAACGCCCTGTACCAGCCGATGTTCGACGGCATGACCGCCGAAGAGATCTATCCCATGCTGGACGATTTCGAGAACGAGACGCCGCAGGATCAGCACGTCTACGACGAATCGGACAGCGAGGGCGAGAATCCGCAGGGCGACAGGGAACCACCGACCGAGACACCACCGCCCAAAGACACGCCCGGCGACCGGCAGAACGACGAACCGGAGCAGGACCCGCCGCAAAACCGGGGCAGTGGCGGCGATCAATCGGCGGACAATGAACAGTCCGGCGGGGGGCAGTCACAGGACAAAGATCCCGCCGAGGGCGAAGGCCAGAGCCCCGAGCTCGAGGAAACCGAGGATCAGGGGGCGCCGCAGCCCCCGCCGCTGTCGCACAGCGAGAAAGAGGCGCTGAACGTGCAATGGAAACAGCGCCTGGCCGGTGCGGCCCAGTCGGCCATGCAGGCCGGCAAGCTGGGCGACGATATGGCGCGGCTGGTGGATTTTCTGCTGCAGCCGGAGCTGCCCTGGCGCTCGCTGCTGGCGCGCTACATGAGCTCGGTGGCGCGCGACGATTACAGCTATACCCGCCCCAATCCCCGGCGCGGCGATCCGGCGGTGTATCCGAGCCTGCGCAGTCAGCAGGTGGATATCGTGGTGGCGATCGACACCAGCGGCTCTGTCTCCGATGGCGAGATACAGGCGTTCATCTCGGAGATCGATGCCATCAAGGGGCAGATGCGTGCGCGCATCACGCTGGTGGCCTGTGACTCCGAGCTGGCCGAGGAGGGCCCCTGGGTCTATGAGCCGTGGGATGAGTTCAGCAAACCGGTGTCGATCACCGGTGGGGGCGGGACCTCGTTTGTGCCGGTGTTCGAGTGGGCCCGGCGTCAGGATCGCTACCCGGAACTACTGATCTATTTCACCGATGCCCAGGGCGCGTTTCCCAAATACGAACCGGACTTTCCGGTGCTCTGGCTGGTCAAGGGCAAGGCGCCGGTGCCCTGGGGCCAGCGTATCCAGCTGAACTGATACAATAGGCTCATGGAACTCTCCAACGAAGACGCGCTGCGCCTGAATGTGCTGTTGAATCAGGAGCTGCAGGCGATCCGCATCGATGAATCGAAAATGATTGTCTACGGCCTGTCGGACAAGGGTGAGGCGACGGTCTCGCTCAATCCCAATTGCCGGGACGAGCAATATCTCAAGCAGGTCAAGGAGCTCATCTCCACTCAGGTGCTGGGGTCGCCGGGCGGCTACCCGGTGTTCCTGCGCCGCTGGACCCGGATGGGTCAGACCAAGGACAAGAGCCTGGCCAAGCTGCTGCAACTGGGCGAGTCTGAGGCGGTGGTGGCCGTGGTCCATGCCGAAGGGCTGACCGACGATCTGGCCCGGCGCGCCTGGTGGGCCATGCCCAGTTCGGAAAATGCCCGCTGCATGCTGCGCCGCGAGGCGGTGGTGCAGGGCGAGATGGGGCCGGTGCTGGCCGATTTCCTGCTCGAATTTCTGCCCTTCGAGGAAGAGCCCCGCGACATCGTCGAGTCGGTGCGCCTGGTGCTGCAGCCGGGACTGATCGACGAGGCGACCCGGGCCGATCTGTGGAGCAAGGGGCAGCGCAAGAACGCCTATCTGGTCGGGTTTCTCAAGACGCTGCCGGATGCACTGCCCGAGCCGGCGACGCCGCATCCAGAATTCGAGACGCTGCAACCGGCGCTCGATGCCCTGATCGAGCAGGGCAATCCGGCGGCGCGGCAACTGCGGCGCACACTGGATGCGCCTGGCCAGGCCTTTCTCAAGACCGCCACCCAGGTGATGAAAAAGCCGGCCAACCAGGACGTGGTGGTGGCCCTGCTGGAGGCGATTGAAGATTACTTTGCCGAACTGCATCCCGGCTGCGCGCCGTGTCGCGAGGTGGCGACGATTCTGGAGACCGCCCGTCGCTGTTGCGCCGATCCGCAACAGCTGCCGGCGCCGGCCCGTGAGGTGATCGAACAGCTCCCCCGGAGCCGGGATCTGGCCGAGTCGGCGCTGGTGCTGGCGCAAATGGGGGTGCCGGTGATTAACCCCATCTTTGCCGTGACCGATTCGGTGGGATCGGTCATGCGGCGCAAGATCGAACCGGTCAGCAGCCCATTTTTTGAACATGCCGGCCGTCTTCTGGGTCAGTCCTGAACCGATGGGACTGACGTTCTCCCGCGTAGCGCTTTCGCTGGTGGTCAAGGTTCCCCTGGAGGAGCTGGAACAGCACATGGTCGCCAACCCGGCGGTGGTCGGCGAGGAGCTGGCGCGCGAGGTGGCGCGCTACGCCCGGCAGCATAAGCTGGGATATTACCCGGCACTGGATTATTTTCTCGAGCACGGCGGTGTGGACCCGGATCTGCTCAATGCACTGGAGAGCATGACCTGGCTGGTCACCGGCCTGGTGCGCGAAGAGATCAAGACCCGTCTGCGGCCGGTGTTTTCCACTATCCGGTTTGAGTCCATTCAGGCACTGGCCTATACCATGCCCACCGTGCGCCCCGGTCAGAACAATGCCCTGTTGCGACTGGGCGAGCATTTCACCCCGGATCAGGTCAAGCTGACCCTGATCGCCACGTCGATCCGCCATCGGGATACCCCCGAGACCGCGATCAAGATGGCCGAGCGCATGACCTGGCGCTGGCTGCATGAACACTTCGAGGCGATCGATATTACCAACATTCGTTATCTGCCACCGGAGGGGGACGATACGCACGCATGATTCGGGTTCAAATGTACTGCACTAAAGCCTGTCCCTATTGTCAGCGCGCCGAACAACTGTTGCGCAAACGCAAGATTCGTTTTGAGAAGATCCGCGTGGACCTGGCCAAAGGCAAGTTACGCGAGATGCTCAAACGCAGCAAACGGGAGACGGTACCGCAGATATTTATCGGCGATCGCCATATCGGCGGGTATGACGAACTGCGCAAACTGGATAAAAACGGTAAATTATTAAAGTTGTTACAATCCGGTTCTCGTGTTTGATCCTGAACTGTCGTTTGGCATGATTCGATGGTAATGTTTATCCAGAACCTTTTATGGATAAACAGATAGTGATAACAGGGGATTTATATGGCCGCCTCAATGGAATCCGCCGCGTCGCAAACGCACAGCCAGGAATTGCGCTCGGCTTATCAACGGGTTCGCAAGGCCAGTGAGCTGATTTGCGAGCCGTTGATGATCGAGGATTACGGCGTGCAGACCATGCCCGACGTCAGCCCGCCCAAATGGCATCTGGCGCACCTCAGCTGGTTTTTCGAGACCTTTGTGCTCAAGCCGTTTGTTGACGATTACCCGGAGTTTCATCCCGATTACGTGCGCCTGTTCAACTCCTATTACGAACAGGTCAGCGTCTATCATCCCCGTCCGCAGCGCGGCCTGTTATCGCGTCCGACCGTCGATGAGATCTACGCCTATCGCGCGCATGTCGACGCGGCGATGCTGCAGCTGATCGATTCGGGCCGCGCCGAAGCCGACGCACAAATCCAGGAACGTCTGGTCACCGGTCTGCATCACGAACAGCAACATCAGGAGCTGTTGCTGACCGATATCAAACATATCCTCGGCATGAACCCCCTGCGACCCGCCTACCGGGAATGTGAGCTGCCACAGGGTATGGCACAACCGCTCGAGTTCATCCGCTTTACCGGCGGGCTGAAAAAACTCGGTGCCGAACAGGACGGTTTCGCGTTTGATAACGAGCGGCCCCGGCACGATATCTGGCAGCCGCCGTTTCGGATTGCCTCGCGCCCGATCACCAACGGCGAGTACATCGACTTCATCGAGGACGGCGGTTATCTGCGCCCCGAGCTATGGCTGGCCGACGGCTGGGCCGCGATCAAGGCCGGACAATTTCATGCCCCGCTGTACTGGGAGAACCGCGACGGTGTGTGGTGGCACTATACCCTGGGCGGCATGCAGCCGATCGATCCCCACGCACCGGTGGCGCATGTCAATTACTTTGAAGCCGACGCCTATGCCGGCTGGGCCGGCAAGCGCCTGCCGACCGAGGCGGAGTGGGAGACCGCGGCGGAAAACCGGCCCATTGAAGGCAATCTGCGCAGCAGCGGTTATCTGCAACCGCTCGCCCCGGACACGACCGCAACAGGCCTGAGCCAGATATACGGCGACGTCTGGGAATGGACGCAAAGCGCCTACGGGCCTTATCCCAAATACCAACCAGCCGAGGGCGCGCTGGGTGAATACAACGGCAAGTTTATGTGTGGCCAGTATGTGCTCAAAGGCGGCTCCTGCGTCACGCCGGCCGATCATATCCGCCGCACCTATCGCAACTTTTTCTATCCCGCCGATCAATGGCAGTTCAGCGGATTTCGCCTGGCGGAGGATATCTGATGTCGGGCCTGCCGAAAACGCGTATTCAATTTTATGATGAACATCCGCTTATGGCCGATTTTTTCGGTGAAGTGCTGAGCGGGTTGCAACATCAACCACGACAAATTCCGCCAAAATTCTTTTATGACGAACGGGGCTCGGAACTGTTCGATGCCATTTGCCGAACCGAAGAGTATTATCCGACCCGCACCGAACAACAGTTGCTGCGAACCCATGCCGCCGAGATTGCCGATCTGATCGGCAAGCAGTGTCTGTTGATTGAACCGGGCAGCGGTAACAGCGAGAAGGTCAGGTTACTGCTGGATAAATTGCAACCCGCTGCCTATCTACCGATGGATATTTCCGGGGATTTTCTCTTTCAGGCCGCCGAGCAGGTGGCGAATGACTATCCCTGGCTGGCGGTGCATGCCGCCTGTGTTGACTTCACCGTGCCATTGAATTTGCCCTGGTGTCCAGCCAACCGCCGACGATTGATTTTCTTTCCGGGTTCCAGTATCGGCAACTTCGATCCCGGGCAGGCGGAAGAATTCTTGCGCAACCTGCATGGCGTGGCCGGTGATCAAGGGAGTTTGTTGATTGGTGTGGATCTGAAAAAAGATCCGTCGATCCTCAATGCCGCCTATAACGACAGCGATGGTGTGACCGCGGCATTTAATCTGAATTTATTGCACCGCATACAACGGGAACTCGATGCTGAACTCGATCCGGCTTTGTTCAGGCATCATGCTTTTTATAATGAACATCAGGGCAGAGTAGAAATGCATCTGGTCAGCCAGCAGGCACAGACGCTGAAAATCGGCGAACAGCGATTCCACTTCGACAAGGGTGAGTCGATTCACACCGAAAGCTCCTACAAATATACCGTCGAAGAGTTTGTCGAGCTGGCGGGGCGCGCCGGCTTCACCAGCCGCCAGGTCTGGACCGATCCCGACAATTTATTCAGTCTGCACTATTTTGACGTTGGAGACTGAATAATTTTGAATTAAATGCAAATCAGTAATTCAAAATTTAAAATTCAACATTCAAAATTATATTGTCGCGTCTCTGCGGTAAATCTTTTATTTTGTCTGTTTGTTACCCTCTTCGGGCGGTTTGGCGAGGGAGCGCAGTTGCAGGTGCAGGGCGGCTTTGGCGAGCAGGTGGGCGCTGACCGGGGCGGTGATGAACAGGAACAGGGTGACCAGTATCTCGTGCAGGCTGAGTTCGTCGCCGCGGCTGAAGTATATGGACGAGGCGAACAACAGGCTGCCGACCCCCAGGGTGGTGGCCTTGGTGGGCCCGTGCAGGCGGGTGTAGAAGTCTTTCAGGCGTACCAGACCCAGTGAGCCGATGAAGGTGAACACCGCGCCAATCAGAATCAATCCTGAGATAATGTATTCGGCCATAAGGGTTACTCGATAATGTCGCCGCGCAACAGGTATTTACTCAGCGCCACCGTGCCGACAAAGCCCATCAGGGCGATCAGCAGCGCCGCTTCGAAGTAGATGTTGCTGGCAGAGTAAATACCGAACAGCACCAGCAAGGCAATGGTGTTCACATACAGGGTATCCAGCGCCAGAATCCGATCCGGGGCATCCGGCCCGAACAACAGTCGCCAGAAATTGAGTACCACGGCCAGCGTCACCAGGGTAAAGGCGATGGGGATGACGATCTCGATCATGGTTCGAATACCTCCTTCAACGGCGCTTCATAACGCTGTTTGATCTTCTTCACCAGCGCCTCGCTGTCGGTTTCATGCAGGGCGTGGACCAGCAGGTGGCTGTGATCTTCGGCAAGTTGTGCCGACACGGTGCCCGGTGTCAGGGTAATGGTGTTGGCCAGCATGCTGATGGCCAGTTCATTGCGCAGATCCAGCGGCAGCTCGATAAAGACGGGGCGCAGTTTCTTCGGCCGGCCGAGAATCAGCGCCGCCACGATCAGGTTGGCCACGATGATATCGAACAGGACGATGACAAGGAATCTGAGCAGCACCAGCGGCCGGGCAATGCGCACCTTCTCCGGCCAGAAGTGGCGGGTAAACAGCGGGATCGCCCAGCCGAACAGCAATCCCAGCAGCAGCTGGCCGGGGGCAAAGCTGTTGACCAGCAACAGCCAGATCACTGTCAGCGCCAGGGTCAGCACGGGATGGGGTAGCAGATGTTGTCTCATGAGCCGCTTCCTCCCAGTACCGCGCGAATATAGATGTCCGGCTGCAGCAGTTGTTCGGCGATGGTGCGGGTCATGCTGTCCACCGGCCCGGCGCCGATCACCAGGGCGAGACACAACAGCAACAGGCCGCCGACCGGAAGCAGCTCTGCTCCTAAACGCCAGGCGATTTGCTGCGTCTTGTCAGCAGGCTTGTCACTGACCACCGAGCGATAGAAGAGCACGCTGCCCGAGCGCGCCAGAGCGACGATCGTCAGCAGGCCGCCACCGAGGACAATTGCCAGTACCCAGGCGATGGCGGGGCTGTCCAGCGCCGCGCGCAGGATTAGAAATTTACCCACAAAGCCCGACAGCGGCGGCAGCCCGGCCACCAGAAGGGCGAGAATAAAAAACAGCCCGCCAAGCAACCGGCGATCCGCCAGGACCACATTGGGGACAAACTGATCCCCGGCGTCCACGCGGCGCCGGGCGATGCTGTCGGCCAGCAGGAAGAAGGCGCCACCGGCAAAGCAGGTATGCGGCAGATAATAGAGTCCGGCGGCAATCCCGTCGACACCGCCCAGGGCAAAGGCGGTGAGCAGGGAGCCGACCGAGATGACCACCAGCCAGGCGATCTGCCGGCGCAGGGCAGTGCTGGCCATCACCCCCAGGGTCCCCAGTACCAGGGTCGTCAGGGCCAGCGGCAACAGCCAGGCATCGAGCAGGTCTGCCGCGGCCCCCTGGCCGTAGAGCAGGGTATCCAGGCGTAAAATCCCGTAGGCGCCGACCTTGGTCATGATCACAAACAGGGCCGCCACCGGCGCGGTGGCGGCCGAGTAGGCCGCCGGCAACCACAGGTGCAGCGGCACCAGTGCTGCCTTGAGCGCGAACACGCCGAACAGCAGCAGCCCGGCCAGACGCACCAGCCCGATCTGTTCGGGCGTGACCTGACTGATCCGCACGGCCAGATCGGCCATGTTGAGGGTACCGAAGACGCCATACAGGGTGCCGACAGCAAACAGGAACAGCGTGGAGCCGGCCAGATTGATCACCACAAAGTGGAGTCCGGCGCGGGTCCGTTGGGGGCCGCTGCCGTGCAGCAAGAGGCCGTAGGAGGCGAGCAGCAGGATCTCGAAAAAGACGAACAGGTTGAACAGATCCCCGGTCAAAAAGGCGCCCTGCAAACCGAACAGCTGTAGCTGGAACAGCACATGAAAATGCCGTCCGGCTCGATCCGCCCCCTGGCAGGCATATAGCAGGGCGAACAGGGCCAGCAGGGTGGTAATGACTACCATCCAGGCGGCGAGCGGATCGGCGACCAGGACGATACCGAAGGGAGCCTGCCAGTTACCCAGTGCATAGACTTGCAGCGGCCCGTCGAGCACGCGCTGTAACAGGCGAACGGCAATGACGACCTGGGCCAGCAGGGCCAGCAGACTGAGGCCCCGTTGCCAGCGGACCGTCATGCGGCGTAGCAGGAGCAACAGGATGCCGCTTAACAGCGGCAACAGGATCGGGGCGATAACCAGATGGGCCGTCATGCGTCGCGCCCGTCCACGTGGTCATTACCCAGTTCCGCGCGCGCCTTGAGGGCCAGCACGATGGCAAAGGCGGTCATGCCGAAACTGATCACAATGGCGGTGAGCACCAGTGCCTGGGGCAGGGGATCGGTATACTGGCTGATACCCTCGCGAATGATCGGCGGTTGACCAATGGTCAGCCGGCCCATGGCGAACAGAAAGACATTGACCGCATAGGAGAGCAGGGTCAGTCCCAGGACCATCGGGAAGCTGCGTCCGCGCAACATCAGATAGACGCCGCAGGCGGTCAACACACCGATGATGAACGATAACAGCGCTTCCATCAGGCTAGCTCTCCGGGCGGTTTCTGTTCCGTGCTATCGTCGCTGTGCAACATGCCGATAAAGATCAGAATCAGCAGCGTGGCACCCACCACGGTCAAATAGACCCCCAGATCGAACAGCATGGCCGTGGCCAGTTCAAACTCACCGACGATCGGCCAGTGCACATGACTGAAGGTGGAGGTCAAAAACGGATAACCGAACCACCCGCTGCCCAGCCCGGTGAGGGTGGCCAGTAACAGGCCAATCCCGATCACCGGGTGCATGTTGGCGGGCAGGCGTGCCCGGGTCCAGCGTACGCCGTTGGCCAGATACTGGGTAATCAGCGCCACGGCGGTTACCAGCCCGGCGATAAAGCCGCCACCGGGCAGATTGTGACCGCGCAGCAGAATAAACAGCGAGACCAGCAAGGCCATGGGCAGCAATATCCGGGTCAGGGAGGCCATGATGGTGGGATGGATGTCGCGATTCCACGGACGGCCACGGCGGTCGACCGTGGGGCCGCTCAGCGCCAGGTGTTCCAGCATGGCGTAGATCCCCAGTGCCGCCAGCGCCAGCACGGTAATCTCGCCGAGCGTATCGAAGCCGCGGAAGTCGACCAGGATGACGTTGACCACGTTGGTGCCGCCGCCACCGCTGACGCTGTTGTCGAGAAAGTAATCGGAGATACTGCTAAAGGGCCGGGTCAATACCGCCCAGCTCAGCAGGCCTGCCCCGCCGCCGGCGGCCAGCGCCAGCAGCAGATCACGAGCGCGGCGCCACAGCCCGGATTCCGGCACCTGCTGCTGGGGCAGGTAATAGAGGGCCAGCAGCAGCAGGACGATGGTGACCACCTCCACCGACAGCTGGGTCAGGGCCAGATCCGGCGCGGAGAATTTAACGAAAATCAGCGCCACGATCAGCCCCACCGCACCCATCACGATCAGGCTTAACAGCCGTCGACGATGCAGCAGCACGGTTCCCAGCCCGGCGGCGATGATTCCCACGGCGGCGACCAGACTCACACCATCGAGCGGCAGCGTACTGCGCGGGCCGCGCAGGATACCGTCGCCGGCCAGAAAACCGCTGATCCCCAGGACCAGGGCGCTGAACACAAACCAGGCCAGCATGCGTTGCAGGGAGCCGATGTCGGTGTGCCGGGTAATGCCGGCTGCCAGGGCATTGAGGGCGCGCAGCAGGGCGTCGAACACCTTGCTGGCCTGAACATAGGGCTCGAAACGATCATACAGACGAAACAGGGGATAGCGCAGGGTGTATACCAGCAGCCCGCCGAGCAGGGCGATGATGCTCATCAACAGTGCCGGACTGAAACCGTGCCAGATGGCCAGATCAAAGTGCGGCAGTGGCGCTTGCAGGACACCCCCGGCGGCAATGCGCAACAGGGGTTCGACGGTCAGGGTCGGCAGGATACCCACCAGCAGGCACAACGCTACCAGCATCTCCACCGGCACTTTCATCCAGCGCGGCGGTTCGTGCGGTGTTTTGGGTAAACCGATCGGCTCGCCGTTGAAAAACACATCATGAATAAAGCGAATGGAATAGGCGAATGCGAAGACCCCCGACAGCGTCACCAGCGCCGGCAATATCCAGCCCAGTTGCAGATAGGTGGTGGCACTGACCGCTTCGGCGAAAAACATCTCCTTGGAGAGAAAACCGTTGAGCAGCGGCACTCCGGCCATCGCCCCGGCGGCCACCATCGCCAGCAGCGCGGTATGGGGCATGTATTTCCACAGACCGTTGAGTTGGCGCATGTCGCGCGAGCCACTTTCGTGATCGATGATCCCGGCGGCCATGAACAACGAGGCCTTGAAGATGGCGTGATTGATGATATGGAATACCCCGGCCACCGCCGCCAGCGGGGTGCCGATGCCGAACAATAACGTGATCAGGCCCAGGTGGCTGATGGTGGAGTAGGCCAGCAGTCCCTTGAGGTCGTGTTTGAACAGGGCGACGATGGCACCGACCAGCAGCGTAATCAGGCCGGCGCCACCCACCAGCCAGGACCACTCCGGCGTGTTCGACAGGGCAGGAAAAAACCGCGCCAGCAAAAAGACCCCGGCCTTGACCATGGTGGCCGAGTGCAGATAGGCGGAGACCGGGGTGGGCGCCGCCATCGCATTGGGTAACCAGAAGTGAAACGGGAACTGGGCGGACTTGGTAAAGGCGCCGAGCAGAATCAGGATCAATACCGTCAGATATTGAGGGTGATTGCGAATCAGCTCCCCGGCATTAAGGATCACAGACAGCTCATAACTGCCCACCATCTCACCCAGCAGCACAAAGCCCCCGAACATCGCCAGTCCCCCGGCGCCGGTGATGGCCAGGGCCATGCGGGCACCGTTGCGGGCCTCACTGCGATCCTGCCA
Source organism: Thiohalophilus sp. (assembly GCF_034522235.1). Classification (NCBI taxonomy): domain Bacteria; kingdom Pseudomonadati; phylum Pseudomonadota; class Gammaproteobacteria; order Thiohalomonadales; family Thiohalophilaceae; genus Thiohalophilus; species Thiohalophilus sp. The sequence goes on from NZ_JAXHLN010000003.1 coordinate 1,649,469, forward strand.
GTAGCTGATCAATAAAAATGACGACAGACTGGTCATTTCCCAGAAGATCAAAAGCTGGATAATGTTTTCCGACAGGACGATGCCCAGCATGGCGCCCATAAACAGCAACAAATAGGCGTAAAAGCGTCCCATGCAATCCTGCTCGGAGAGGTAATAGCGGGCATAGAGGACGATCAGCAGACCGATACCCAGAATCAGCAGGGCAAACAGCAGTCCCAGACCGTCGAGTCGAAAGACCAGGTCCAGACCTGCCGTCGGGATCCAGCTCCAGCGTTCGATGGTGGTCTCGCCGTCAAGGACCGGCATCATCAAAAACAGCAACTGGATCAGCGCGACAATGACTACCACGCCGGAGAGCCACGCCGCATGCAGTCGCCCCAAGCGGGAGACCAGCGCAGCCAGCATGCTGCCGACAAAGATTGTGAATACCAGTCCCAGCAGACTCATGGGTCGCGTTTTATCCTTCTACAGACAACGGGTTTTTAACCCGCTGAACATAACTGTCAGGTTTGTTGTGGCGCAACGAAACGCACAATACCACAAGCGTCTCTCAGGTGCCTGCATGGGGCGGTATTGCCGGGGCGTTCATTGGTCGTTTTTCATACAGATACAACCAGCCTTTGACAATGCGATAGACCACCCAGAAAAAAGTCGCGAGCAGGATCAGCCAGCCGATCACAATGAAGTAAGTGATGGCGCCGATAATGAAGCCGATCAGGCTGTACCAGAAGGTGCGGATTTGCCAGCGAAAGTGGGATTCGAGCCAGGTGCCGCGCACATCATCCAGTTTGACGTAATTGACGATCACCGCAATCGCATAAGTCAGCGGACCGGTGACAAAGATCAGTGCCTGCAGCAGATAGACAATGTGGGTCAGTTTGACCAGATTGTCGAGGGGATCCTGATAGGGGTCGTAGGTCGGTTCCATAAGTTTAAGTTGTTTTTTATAAAGTTGTTGTTATGCCGGTTGTCAGAATAATGGCGAACAAGCTGTTCAATGAGTTACGTGCTTTATTGATTGACAGCCTGTTTTGCCGAAGCCTCTTCATCCGCAAGTTGCAGCCAGTTTGCACGGGCGGAAGATTGTGCCGGGGTGGCATCCGCCTGCCCGGTTAAATAGACCGTATCGGCCGGCGCCGGTTCCAGGCGGATACGGGTTTCGAACAGTTCATCCCGCCGAAAAACGTGAATTGTGGTTGGTGTATCAAGCGGATAATTCGCCAGCCGGGATTCCAGGTTATTTTTGTCGACCTTGATGCCGTCCCAGGCAATGATGACATCGCCGGCGGAGAGACCGGCTTTTTGCGCCGGTCCGTTGTCAAACACATGGCTGAGTCGGGCACCGGTGTTGTCGACGACGACCCGTGCGCCAAGCCAGGGTTGTGGTCGGTTGGCGATTTCATCAACCGCCGGCTCACCGCCCTTGTCATCGGCATTGCGGGCGGGGCGTAGTTGAAAATCGATACCCGGATCGGCGAACAGGTCTTGCAACGGCGGATCCTCGGTGCCGTAGACATAGCGGGTGAAAAAATCGCTCAGATCCCGTCCGGCAATATCCGCCGCCAGCTGTTCGATCCCGCCTTCGGGCACGCCGATCCCTGCTTTGCCGTACGCCTGCCAGAGTCGACGCATCAGATCATCCAGTGACTGCTGTTGATCCGTTACCCGGCGCAGGGTCAGATCCAGTGCCAGGGCAATCAACGCGCCTTTGGCGTAATAACTGACGATATTATTCGGGGCGCTTTCATCCTGTTTGTAAAACTTGCTCCAGGCATCGAAACTGCTGTCGGCGACACTCTGCTTGAAACGTCCCGCGCCGCGCCACACGCGGGTGGCGGTCTGGCCCAGCAGCTGGAGATAACTTTGCGGTTCGATCAGACCGCTGCGCACCAGTGCCAGATCATCGTAATAGGAAGTGATGCCTTCGAAGGCCCATAACTGCCGGGTCGGGGTTTCGCGGCTCAGATCGTAGGGCATGAAGGCCGCCGGCTTGATGCGCTTGATGTTCCACAAATGAAAATATTCGTGACTGCACAGGCCGAGGAAATTGCGATAGTTGTCGTTGATCGCTTCCTGATCCGGCAGCGGCAGATCGTTGCGACTGCACAGCAGACTGGTGGAACTGCGATGCTCCAGCCCGCCGTAGCCCTCGCCGACCACCATCACCAGAAACAGATAACGCTCCATCTTCGGCAGTTCGCCATACATTGCAACATGGGTGGTGCAGATCTTTTCCAGGTCCCGGCACAGACGCGGCAGATCGGCGCGATGTTTGCCGGTGATGGCAATGTCGTGCGGCGTATCGGCGACTTCGAACGAGGCCAGATCGAACTCGCCCATCTCCACCGGGTGATCGATCAATTCTTCATAGTCCCGGGCCAGATAGCTGCCGAAGCGGTACAGCCCGGCATCCAGGCGCGGCAGCGTGGTGGCGACCCGCCAGTTTTCATAGGCGGCGCCGGCCGGCGGGGCAATATCGACCCGGCAGGGTTGATCGCTCTGGCCGTCGACGGAGACAAACACACTGGTGCCATTGAAATAGCCGTGGCCGGTATCCAGATGCGCGCCGCGCACCGACAGATCCCAGGCATAGACCTCGTATTCTATATATAAGGGCCCATCACAAGGCAATACCTGCCAGCTTGCCTTGTCCCGCTTTTCCACCGTCACCGGATTATGTTCTCGATCGGTCGCGTTGAGCCAGATAATGTTTTTGGCAAAGTCACGGATCATGTAACTGCCGGGAATCCAGTTCGGCATACTCAGGCGCTGGCCGTCCGGATCCGGTTGTTCGATACAGCAGCGAACGCGAAACAGATGGGCTTCCGGTGAGACCGGAAAAATGGAATACGCGACAGGGTAATTCTGACTCACAATATCCTCGGGATTATTACGGCTGGTGTTCGATTTTAACAAAAATGCGATGGTGCTGTTCGCTTTCACGCCGGGTGGAGTGGGTTAGACCGCGCTGGCGGCTTTGCCTGCTTTCGACTGTGCCGCCCAGTTCCACCCATTCGCCGAGACGGGTATTCACGGTCGTCTCCAGTCCGCTGACATTGATTCGTCCCTCGCCGGCGTTGTTCACGGAGGCCCGCTGCGGTCGAATAAACAATTGCACCTGCTCGCCGTTGAGTTGGGGTCGGATCTGGAAACCGCTGGTGACGTTTTGATAACGGGTCGTGTGGGTGACGGTGCCATCGGGGTTAGTGATCTGTTCGCGGATCGGCATGGCCTGACCGGTACGGATAGTGGCCCATTGCCCCTCCTGAACCCGGATGGTCTGCGCGGACGGCTCCTCCGAGCGGGTTCGGGTGCTGGACATCCCCACGCCTCCGCGGGCACCGCCCTCTATTTGCCGGCCGCCTTCGATGACGATTGTCTCTTCACCCTGATGCGGCACTTCACTGCGCACCCCGATAGCATCGTTACCGATCCGGCCCCGGGCCGCGATCGACTGCTCGGCCTCGATGGCCTCATAATCGGTGGAGACGTACACGGTCAATTCCCGCAGCGCGGTGTCCACCTTGCCCAGCAGTTGACGAATTTCTTCAAGGTTTTGCGGGGTAGAGCGGATGATCAGCTTGTAGTCGGTGCCGGTAATACTGCCACCCTTGGCGACAAACGGCTTGAGCATGGGAACCACTTCCTCAGCGGTGCGATGGCGCAGATCGATCACTTCAAGTTCCATCGTGTCAGGAAATACCGGTTGACTGACAAACAGGCCCAGCAACAACGCTGGAATCAGCGCAAATCTGTTTATCACATATAAAACATTATTCACTTTGCGTTCTCTGCGCCTCTGCGGTGAGATGATTTTACAAATAGAGCCGCCGGGCATCGGTCGGCACCTGACTGTGTTCCCAGACTTCATTGAAGTGCTGTAACAGATAGTGGGCCAGCCTGGGATCGTTGTAGTTGGCAATGCCTTCGTAACGATCGCTCTGCTTGCGATGCAGTACAGCCCGCTCATCCACGATAAAAAAGGTCTCGTTATTATCCGTGTAATCCTTGTGGATCAGCCGGATTTCCATCGAACTGCTCAGGTGTCGGGCCAGTTCGATCAGCCGATGTCCGTGCCTGACCAGCGGTTCGATGTCGCGAATCAGAATGCGAACCTGTGACTGGGGATGGCGGGTCGCCAGACGGCGCAGCGCAATACTGAATTCCTGCTGATCGTAGAGTTTACCGTCAAGATAACGGCTGTACACAGCCAGGCTGCGCCGTCCCTTGTCGAGCATGTTGAGCAGGGTCTGATAATTATCCTGACTGTCGTTGACGATCAGCTCGCCAGTCTGTTCGCCGATGTCGGCACGGGTCAGTGCGGGAGTGTCGTCAATGTGCGCCATGCTGAAAATTCTAGCCGATCCGGGCCAATTCCAGAACCATTCTTTTGTGCGGGATCCCCGCGTCCATGAAGGTTTCACCTTCAACCTGAAAACCGGCCTTGGCATAAAACCCCACGGCACTGACCTGGGCATTCAGAAACACCCGGGACAGTTGCTGTGCCCGGGCCATCTCCAGCAGACGCCTGAGCATTGCTGCACCCACGCCCTGACCCCGCGACTGTGACAGCACCGCCATGCGGCCGATGTGGCCGTTTGGCAGCAGGCGGGCCGTGGCCAGCGGGGTGCCGTCGCTATCGTTGACCAGCAGATGTATGGCGCTGTCATCCAGCCCGTCCCATTCCAGCGCTTCGGGAACCTGCTGTTCCTGGATAAAGACCTGGCGGCGGATCGATTCGATGGCCGGGCGTGCCTCGCGGAAGGTGACCTGCTTCAGCGTAAAATCAGTCCGGCTCATCGATCAGCACCACGCCGAGATTGATCAGTTTGGTTAGCAAGTCAATAAATGCGGCATCTTTTCGCCATTGAGATACCGTCGACAGATCGTAAATGTCAAAGTCACATAGCCAGCGCAGTGGTTCAAATAATTCCCGCGCGACAGTCAGACTGTGACCGGCGGCAAACAGGGTGAGTTGTTGTCCGTGGTCAGTGTAGATCAGCCGGGCCCAGGGATTGCGTACCAGTACCGACTGTTGCGCCAGCGTATGTTCAACCGATTCCCGGCCAAGGGGTGTTTCCAGCGGCAAAACGGCATCGGCCTGTTTGGCCTCGGTGAGCAGGCGGCCCAGCCACTCATTGAGTTGAGCATCGGATAAAAACCGCAGACGCAGGATATCGCGCAATTCGCGCAATGATTCGCCATCCAGGTGCGCGGGGTGATCGGGCAGGGCACGACCGGGATCGGTATAAAACTGTTGGCTTTGCTGATGTTCGACATAGTCATCGGCAAAGCTGCCGAGCAACTGGGTATAAGAAGGGGCGCGAAAGCCGACCGACAGGGTCATGCACTCACCCTCGGCAATACCATGATGCGCCACGCCGGGCGGCAGATACAACATGTCACCGGGCTCGAGCAACCACTCCTGTTCCGTCTCGAACTGTTTCAGGATATGCAACGCGGTGTCGGGAATGAAATTGTCTGCTCCGATCGGCTGTGTGTTGATCCGCCAGCGCCGGGTACCGCTGGCCTGCAGCAAAAAGACATCGTAATTGTCGACATGTGGCCCCACCGACCCCTGATCGGCGGCATAACTGATCATGATGTCATCCATGCGCCAGTCGGGAATAAACCGGAACTGCTGCATCAATTCGGCCACGCCGGGAATGTACTTGTCGACGTCCTGCACCAGCAGGGTCCAGTGGCTTTTGGAAAGCTCGGTAAAACGTTGCGGGCTGAACGGCCCGTTTTCCAGATGCCAGGGGGTGGGGCCGCCTTTTTCCAGCACCAGTCGCGATTCAATGTCGGTTTCACAGGCCAGTCCGGCCAGTTCGTCGGCGCTCAGGGGCGGGACAAAGTTCGGAAAAGCCTGGCGAATCAGCAAGGGGCGTTGTTGCCAGTAGTTCTGTAAAAAATCGGCAGTGGAGAGTTGGCCTGGCGGAGTGCGTGCGGCCATCGGGATCAGACGCCGCGGGCCTGTTCGGTTGCGTTGCCAATATAGCTTGCCGGGGTCATCTCGAGCAGGGGTTGTTTGGCATGCTCGGGGATCTCCAGGCGCTGGATGAACTCGCGCATCCCCTCGGGGGTGATGCGCTGGCCGCGGGTCAGCTCCTTGAGTTTCTCATAGGGCTTTTCGATGCCGTAACGGCGCATCACAGTCTGAATCGCCTCACCCAGCACTTCCCAGTTGTCATCCAGGACCTGTTGCAGGCGGGCCTCGTTGACTTCCAGCTTGCTCAGGCCGCGCAAGCTCGATTGATAGGCAATCAGGGAATGTGCGATGCCGACGCCCAGGTTGCGCAGTACAGTGGAGTCGGTCAGATCCCGCTGCAGCCGTGAGACCGGCAACTTGGCGGCCAGGTGATCGAACAGGGCATTGGCAATGCCCAGATTGCCTTCGGAGTTTTCAAAGTCGATAGGATTGACCTTGTGGGGCATGGTGGACGAGCCCACTTCGCCGGCGACGGTCTTCTGTTTGAAAAAGCCCAGGGAGATATACGCCCAGATATCGCGATCCATATCCAGTAACACGGTATTAAAGCGCGCGACGGCATCGAAAAACTCGGCGATGTAGTCGTGCGGTTCGATCTGGATGGTGTAGGGATTCCACGCCAGTCCCAGCGAGGTGACAAACGCCTCGGCGAAGGCCGGCCAGTCGACTTCGGGGTAGGCGGCCTGATGGGCATTGTAGTTGCCCACCGCGCCGTTGATCTTGCCCAGCATCGGCACCGCGGCGATCTGCTGACGCTGGCGCTTGAAGCGGGCGACGAAATTGGCCAGCTCCTTGCCGACGGTGGTCGGCGAGGCCGGCTGGCCATGGGTATGCGAGAGCATCGGGATAGCGGCAAAGCGGTGGGCCAGCTCGCGGCAGGTGTCGATCAGTTCATCCAGTTGCGGCAGCAGCACCTGGTTGCGTGCTTCGCGCAGCATCAACGCGTAGGACAGGTTGTTAATATCTTCCGAGGTGCAGGCAAAGTGAATGAACTCGCTGACCGCTTCCAGCTCGGCATTGCCGGCAATCTTCTCTTTGAGAAAATATTCCACCGCCTTGACGTCATGATTGGTGGTTTTTTCGATGTTCTTGACCCGTTGTGCATCGTCCACCGTAAAGTCATCAACGATGGCGTCGAGGATCTTGCGGGCATGCCCGGAGAAGGGCGGAACCTCGGGGAGTGACTCGCTGGTGGCCAGTTGCTGCAACCAGCGCACCTCCACCAGGACACGCTGACGGATCAGCCCGTATTCGCTGAAAATCGGCTGTAAATCACGGGTTTTACTGGAATATCGGCCGTCGATCGGGGAAACGGCGGTCAGGCTGGTCAGCTCCATTCGGGTTCCTGTCAGGCTCTTGAAACAGACCCGCTATTTTACACAATTTAGTGGGAACTGTCCGCTGTCCAATATCATTCACCACACGACTGCAGGGACAAGGTGAAACCGCAGGACGAGAGGGTGGCCTGGGCCATGCAATCGACAGGCTGTAGGAGGCCAGCCCTCTGGCCGATAGGTTGAGAGTAGTGCGATCGTCGAGGCTGAATCGCCGAGAGGGCTCGGCTCCTACAGGGTCGTATAGTGTGCCTGCAGGGCGAGGGGGCGAATTCTCTTAACCCGCCTGGCGGTATATCAAGCCCGGTTTGAACAATATTTCATTGGCCGCCAGCTGATCCAGGGGACAACCTTCTTCATTACACCACGCGAGGCGATCGTATTCGTAACGATAGCCGTTGTGCTCGATGGACTGGTAGATCGGCTTGCCCAGATGACTCCCGATTTTCGGTCCGTATAACGGTTTTTGCACGACACTGACCTCCTGATTAACGATTTGCGACATGCACTTGCCCTGATGGCAAGATGTCCTGTTGCTATAGTCCCTACATGGTCATGAAGCCGCCCGGTTTCAACCGGGCGGCTCGCTTCATCGTGCGATTAGTGACGCAGTGGGACTTCAGGGGGTCAGGCAGCAAGCTGTCGCAGCACGTAATGCAGGATACCGCCGTGACGGTAGTACTCGATCTCCTGCGGCGTGTCGATGCGTAGCCGGGCGGTGAAAGTGATGACCTTGCCGTCGGGCGCGGTCGCCGTCACAGTGACCTGCTTGGCGGTACCGTCCTGCAGGCCGGTGATGTCGAACTGCTCCTCACCGCCTAGGCCAAGGGAGCTGGCGCTATCGCCGGGATTAAACTGCAGCGGCAGGATCCCCATGCCGACCAGGTTGGAGCGGTGGATGCGCTCGTAGCTTTCGGCGATGACCGCGCGCACCCCGAGCAGGCGCGGCCCCTTGGCGGCCCAGTCGCGGGAGGAGCCGGAGCCGTACTCCTTGCCGGCGATGACAACCAGCGGCACCTGCTCGTCGTGGTACTTCATCGCGGCATCATAGATGCTCAGGGTCTCGCCGTCGGGCAGATGACGGGTGACGCCGCCTTCGGTACCGGGTGCCAGCAGATTGCGCAGGCGAAGGTTGGCGAAGGTGCCGCGCATCATCACCTCGTGGTTGCCGCGCCGCGAGCCCAGCGAGTTGAAGTCTTTCGGGGCCACGCCGTGGGCCTGCAGGTACTGACCGGCGGGGCTGTCGGCCTTGATCGCCCCGGCCGGGGAGATGTGGTCAGTGGTGACCGAATCACCCAGCAGGGCCAGCAGGCGTGCGCCGCGGATATCGCTGACGGGTGTCAGTTCGCGGGTCATGCCCTCGAAGTAGGGCGGGTTCTGGATATAGGTGGAATCGGCCTGCCAGTCGAACAGCTGGCCTTCGGGCGAGCTGAGACCGCGCCAGGCCTCCTCGCCGTTGTAGACATCCTTGTAGGAGCTGGCGAATTCCTCGCTGTTGACGCTGTTGAGGATCAATTCCTGGATCTCCTGCTGGGTCGGCCAGACATCTTTGAGGAAGACATCATTGCCGTCGGCGTCCTGGCCCAGCGGTTCGTGATACACGTCGATGTCCATGCGCCCGGCCAGGGCGTAGATCACGACCAGCGGCGGGGAGGCCAGATAGTTCATGCGCACCTCGGCGTGTACCCGGCCCTCGAAGTTGCGGTTGCCGGAGAGCACGGAACAGACCGACAGATCGCCTTCGACAATGGCTTTGGAGACCGGCTCGGGCAGGGGGCCCGAGTTGCCGATGCAGGTGGTGCAGCCGTAGCCGACCACGTGAAAGCCGAGCGATTCGAGATCGTCCATCAGCGCGGCCTGCTGCAGGTACTCGGTGACCACCCGCGAACCGGGCGCCAGGGAGGTCTTGACCCAGGGTTTGACCTTGAGGCCGCGTTCATGTGCCTTGCGCGCCACCAGACCGGCGGCAATCATTACCGAGGGGTTGGAGGTATTGGTGCAGGAGGTGATCGAGGCGATGACCACGTTGCCATCCTGCAGGGTAACTTCCTCGCCATCGAGGTGCGCGGTAACCGGCTTGCTGTTGATTTTACGTTCGTCCTTGAGCGCCTTGAGGGCAGTTGCGAATTCGCGCTTGCTGTCAGAGAGCGCCACCCGATCCTGCGGTCGCTTGGGGCCGGCCAGGCTGGGGACAACCGTGGTCATGTCGAGTTCGACCACGCTGCTGTAGACGGCCTCGGGCTGGCCGGGTTCGTGGAACAGCCCCTGTTCGCGGGTATAGGTTTCCACCAGATCGATCTGCTGTGGTTCGCGTCCGGTGAGACGCAGGTACTTCAGAGTCTCGGCATCGATGGGGAAAATACCGCAGGTGGCGCCGTACTCGGGCGCCATGTTGGCGATGGTGGCGCGATCGGCCAGGGACAGATGCGCCAGCCCGTCACCGAAGAACTCCACAAACTTGCCCACCACGCCGTGCTGGCGCAGCATCTCGACCACGGTCAGCACCAGATCGGTGGCGGTGGCGCCTTCGGGCAGGGCACCGGTGAGCCGAAAGCCGACCACCTGGGGGATCAGCATGGAGACCGGCTGGCCGAGCATGGCCGCTTCGGCCTCGATGCCGCCCACGCCCCAGCCCAGCACGCCCAGGCCATTGATCATGGTGGTATGCGAGTCGGTGCCGACCAGAGTATCGGGATAGGCCTGGAGCACGCCGTTGTTCTCCTTGGCAAACACCCCCCGGGCCAGGTATTCGAGGTTGACCTGATGCACAATGCCGGTGTCCGGCGGCACCACCTTGAAGTTGGAGAAAGCCTTCTGACCCCACTTGAGAAAGCTGTACCGCTCCTGGTTGCGGCTGTATTCCAGCTCGGCATTGAGGCGCAGCGAATCCTTGTTGCCGAAGCTGTCGATCTGCACCGAGTGGTCGATGACCAGTTCCGCCGGCTGCAGCGGATTGATGCGCTCGGGATCGCCGCCCAGCTTCTGCATGGCATCGCGCATGGCCGCCAGGTCGACCACCGCCGGTACGCCGGTGAAATCCTGCATCAGTACCCGCGCCGGGGTGTAGGCGATTTCCTGGCACGGCTCGGCCTGCGGATCCCAGCTGGCCATCGCCCGGATATCATCGGCGCTGACCACCTTGCCGTCCTCATGGCGCAACAGGTTTTCCAGCAAAATCTTCAGGGAATAGGGCAGGCGGTCGGCACCCTCGATCGCATCCAGCCGGTAGATTTCGTGATCCTGGCCATTCACGGACAACGTGGCGCGGGCGTTGAAACTGTTGCTCATGTAACAGGCTCCTTCGGAGAAAGCGATGATTTTGCCGGTGAATTATTCCCGCAATTATACGCCAAAGCGGCGGGGGCTGAAACAAACGCGGCTCTTTTTGGGGCCGGGAAATAAAACGCGGAGTTCGCAGAGACGCGGAGACGCAGAGATATAATGTTGGATGTTGAATGTTGAATTAAGATTCTGTATCGAATTCAACATTCAAAATTGCTTTTTATTCTCCGCGCCTCTGCGACTCCGCGCTCTCTGCGTTAATTTTCAGAAACTATCTACTGGCAAGGCAGCTGCCGGGCGGTATCGATCGGGCGTTTACGTTTAAACAGGACCTGTCATCTTCACGTAACATTCCTGTCAGGCTTTTTGGGGACGGGAAACAAAGCGCGGAGTTCGCAGAGGCGATTATGCCCGTTGTTTGGGTGCAAAGGCGCGGAGATATAATTTTTAATGTTGAATTTTAAATTTTGAATTAAGATTCTGTATCGAATTCAATATTCAACATTCAAAATTGCTTTTTATTCTCCGCGCCTCTGCGACTCCGCGTCCTCCGCGTTAACTTCCAGAGCCTAACTATTGGGCAAGCAACTGCTGGGCCGTATCGACGATGCGTTTGCGTTTGAACAGGATCTGCCAGCGGCGGCCGCCGAGCTGGCGCCAGAGTACCGCGGCGCGGAGGCCGGCCAGGAGCAGGGCGCGGATACGGCTGACATTGTCGGGATTGGAGAGGTATTGCTGTTCGCCGTTGACCATGATCTTCGGCGTGAGTGTACTGATGGTGTCGCTGTAGATGCCGGACAGGTTGGCCAGGACGTTGGTGTGGGTCAGGGCGTAGTGCTCGGTTTGTGCGCGGGCCCGTTCGATTCCCTCGGCGATTTGCCCCAGCATGGCGGGGTTTTTGTCCAGTTTACGTTGCAGGTGCAGCAGCGCGATGACATAGCGGGCAATTTCGACCTTGCGGTTTTGCGCGCTGGTTCCCAGCTGATTGATCAGGGTCTGCAAGCCGGTACGCAGCACCGCGGGTGGACCAAAGACATCGGTGACCGAGTCGGGATGGGTATTGAGGATCCCTTGCAAACAAACCTGCAGGTCATCGTCGTCGTAGCGGCCGCTGCTGGCGATGTTATGCACCAGCTGGGCCGTTTGAAATACCGCAGCCAACGCCAGGGTTTGTTCTTCTGTCCGGTTCATGCCTGACTCCGCTGATAATCCTGAATAATGCCGCCACCGAGGCAGACCTCGTTCTGATAGAACACGACAGACTGACCGGGGGTGATGGCCCACTGGGGATCCGCAAAGGTGACTTCACAGACGCCGTCGTGCAAACGGGTAATGGTACAGGCCGTGTCCTGCTGGCGATAGCGGGTCCGGGCGGTGCATTGCAGCGGTATGGGTGGTGCACTGCCGGCGACCCAGTGCAGATCGGTGGCGGTCAGCTGTTGACTGTAGAGCAGGGGATGATCGTGGCCGTTGACGACGATCAACACATTATTGTTCAGATCCTTGTCGGCCACATACCAGGTGGCATCCGGGTACCCCTTGACCCCGCCGATGCCCAGCCCCTGGCGCTGGCCCAGGGTGTAATACATCAATCCCTCGTGGCGGCCGAGTCGCTCCCCCGGAGGCGTGTGGATCTCGCCGGGCTGGGCGGGCAGGTAGTGTTTGAGAAAGGCCCGAAAATTCCGTTCGCCGATAAAACAGATGCCGGTGCTGTCTTTCTTATCGAAGGTGACCAGCTTTTGCTGTTCGGCCAGGCGGCGGACTTGCGGCTTGTCCAGTTCGCCCACGGGAAACAGGCTTCGGCTGAGCTGCTCCTGATTCAGGGTATATAAAAAGTAACTCTGATCCTTGTTGTGATCCTTGCCGCGCAACAGGTAATAATGGCCATCCTGTTCGCGGATCCGGGCGTAATGACCGGTGGCAATGCGTTCGGCGCCCTGCGCCAGGGCATAATCCAGAAAGGCCCGGAACTTGATCTCCCGGTTGCAGAGAATGTCAGGATTGGGGGTGCGCCCGGCACCGTACTCCTGCAGAAAATAACTGAATACCCGATCCCAGTATTGATCCGCGAAATTGACGCCCTGCAATGGGATGCCCAGTGCCTCGCATACTTGCTGTGCGTCCTTGAGATCGTCTTCCGCGGCGCAGTGATCATCGACATCGTCGCCTTCCCAGTTTTTCATGAATACCCCGCGCACGGCATGGCCCTGCTGTTTTAACAACAGCGCCGCCACCGACGAGTCGACCCCGCCGGACATGCCTACGATGATATTCATTGCTGCCATAATTTTGATGACTTGCTGGTTGTTTTATAAAACCACCGAAACGCCGAAGTCACTGAATATACTGAAAGATAATGCTTGATATTGATCAGTGACAGCGGTAACCGTAGAGGTGAATATTCTGAGATGATCAATTTTTCTCCGCGCCTCTGCACCCAAACGACGGGCATAAACGCCTCTGCGATCTCCGCGTTATATCCCGGAGTGTTTACAAAATGGACCGCTATTCGATGTCACGATACAGCTCGAGAGCGAACCGCTGTCCCTGCAGGTAATCCTCGATGCTTTGCATCACCAGTGGGCTGCGCAGTTTATTCGCTTGCGACAGCAATTCGTCCGGGCTGAGCCAGAGCGCGCGCAGGATACCATCGTCCAGTTCCCGGTCTGTAACCGCTTCGCCGACGCTACCGCAGAAGGCATGGCGCACAAAGGTGATATCGTTATCCGGGTGCGTCCAGCGATAGATCCCGGTGACGGCCTGCGGCGCGAAGTAATGCGCCGTCTCTTCCAGGGTCTCGCGGATGACGGCATCGACAAAGCTTTCCCCGGCCTCCACATGGCCGGCCGGCTGGTTAAGGACGATCCGGCCCTCGACGTCTTCCTCGACCATGAGAAAGCGGCCGTTTTGTTCGATCACCGCGGCGACGGTCAGGTGGGGCTGAAATGTCATGGGACTCGCAATACTGTTGCAGGGTGGGCCAGGGTTGTTCTATCTCTTGCCACTGTCCGGGTTCGATCCCGGCGAGTGTCCAGGGGCCGATAGCATACCGGATCAGGCGCAGGGTAGGGTAGCCGACGGCGGCGGTCATGCGCCGCACTTGCCGGTTGCGGCCTTCGCGCAGAGTCAGGGAGAGCCAGCTGTCCGGCACATTCAGACGGTGACGGATCGGGGGCTGGCGCGGCCAGACAGCCGGTTCCGGGATGATCGAGACCTCGGCCGGAGCACTGGGGCCCTCTTTGAGCCTGACCCCGTGACGCAGTGCTTTCAGTGCCGCGCTGTCTGGCTTACCCTCGACCTGGACCCAGTAGATTTTGGGCAGCTTGAAGGCCGGAGCGCTGATGCGGTTCTGCAGTTTGCCGTCGTCGGTCAGCAGTAACAGACCTTCACTGTCCTTGTCCAACCGCCCGGCGGGGTAAATCGCCGGAATACTGATGTACCTGGCCAGTCCCGGGACATCCTGTTCGCTCCGGAACTGGCACAATACATTGAAGGGTTTGTTAAAAACGATTAGCATGAATAGCCCTATGAAAAAAATGTATTAACAAAACAGCTCAATAATAAAGTATAAATGCCGACAAGCAACCCGTTCCCGATAAAGTGTAACCTGAATCAGTATGTCGCAACCCTCCCTGCAAAAACGATTTTTCGCCATGGCGCTCGTTATTCTGGCCGCGCTGGGAGGCGTTGTTTATTACAGTCATACCCTTGTAGATCAAACTGCTAACGAAGCGATACAGACGATTGCCGAAACGCGAGAACTGGAACAGCGTGTCAACGAATTACGCAACCAGTTACAAACTCTGAAGCAGCTTGTCTATCAAAGAACTGTAATATCCTATAGTCAAGATAATCAGGTTAAACAGAAACTGCTCGGGCAGATCGAGGTGGTTGATAGTCAGATTGATAGTTTTTTTTCTACATCAAGCCGATACAGTTCATGGCGGGAGGAATCCAAAGATGAGCCTGATTCATTCGCGGCTTTAGCGGCCGATGCCAAACAACACTTTCAAAAGATCAAGCGTTATATTGATTATTACAATATGGTTCTGGAGGATCCGCGTTTACGGTTCCCCTCCGCAGGACCCTTGAATGACGAATTACTGCCATTAAATCGCAGTTTTATTACTGCTCTTAACAACGCGATACATGAAATAGAGGATTCGGAGGAATTAAATCAGAAAGAGACGATTCTCGGTATACTGGCGGATTTGCGTTACGCCTGGATTCAGCAAATAAGCATATTCAGAATGTTTGCGCTATCGCGCAGCGGAATGTTTGATACGCCGAGGACAGCCATGGAAACGACGCTTGTTGATCGCGAGTTGTTTGTCGAACAAGTCAACATTTTATTCTCCAGGTTAAATCGCCTTGACAGACAGGGTGTTCTGCCGTTTGAAACAAGTCTGTCGGTTGAGCAAATGATAAAAATACAGAGGCGATATGAAAAACGATTTGATGAAATAAGACCAATACTGATGTCGGACGAATGGCGGATTGATCATTTGTTTTTGCAGGAAAATCTGCAGCCTGAATTTCAGGTGTTGAGCAACCTCATAAATCAAATCAACGAGACTATCAAACAGCATTCCACAAATGTCATAACGCAAACTCGCGATGTTGCAGGCGATATTAATGTGCTAATCCTGCTTTCCGGTGCTGTGCTGCTGGGCGTGATGGTGCTGGGTTATATGGCTTTTGAGCGACTAATACGCCGCCCTGTTCTGGTTGTGGCGGACGCGATGAATGCAGAGGCCAATGGCGAATCGTTTTATCCCATCATGAATGCCAACATAAAGGAAACCCGTTTGTTGGTCGAAGCATTCCATAATATGCAGGAGCAGGTGCACTCTCGACAGACCCGGCTGGAATCGATACTGGGCAGTGCCGCCGAGGGCATTATCAGTATGGATGAGAACGGCGCTATCGAAGCGTTTAACACAGCTGCTGAAGAACTGTTTGGTTACCGTGCAGACGAGATACTGAGAGGGAATATTAATCAGTTGTTCCCCGCCGAGATACAAACTCGTCAGGATTCATTTATTGCTGACTTGTGTCAGGGGAAAATTCGAAAGACCGATACCGAGATCGACACTGTCGGGTTGCACCGTGATGGTTCCGCCTTCCCGATGTCGCTCAAAATAAGTGAGATGACCGTTGGCGGACGGCGGCTTTATACCGCCCTGGTCGATGATGTTAGTGAGCGTATGACCATGATCAGCAATTTGCGCCATCTGGCCGAACATGATTCGCTGACCGGGTTGGCAAACCGCTACTTCTTCCTGCAGGAGCTGGAACGTGTGGTGCACCGCGCATCGCGCGGGCAGCATTGTGATGTAGCACTGCTTTACATTGACATGGATAATTTCAAATATGTCAATGACACCATGGGGCATATGGCGGGTGACAAACTGTTGATCGAAGTCTCCGGTATGCTGAAACGGCGCAGTCGTGACACGGACCTGGTGGCGCGTATAGGCGGTGATGAATTTGCGGTCTTGCTCTATGATGTAACTCATGAAGATGTACTGAACGCTGCCGAAGCATTCCGCGATAAATTACAAAATCATCACTTTTCCTTTGAAGGCAGAATGGCCGATGTCGGATGTTCCATTGGTGTAGCAATGGTAGAGCAAGGTGTCAGCAAAGATGAGTTTCTGGCTCGGGCTGATCTCTCCTGTAATGCCGCCAAAAGGGCGGGGCGTAACAGGGTGCACCTTTACAGTGATACCGACAAACAGAATCTGGAGAACATCTCAGATGATATGGGCTGGGTGAGACGTATCAAGGATGCGGTGCGTAATAATCGGTTTATATTTGTTCTGCAGCCTATTATGCATGCCAGTACCCAGAGGGTGTTCAAAACTCTGTGTCACCGAAGCACTTATAGCTCAATATGTTTTTCCAGCCTGCCCTCAAAATGGATCGCCAGTTGCGAGAGGGTCAGGTTCCAGTTTTTCACCGGGTGCGTCCAGCGCTCGGACGCCTTGAGTATACCGGCATAGAGTAATTTGAGTAAGCTGTTTTCATTGGCGAACCCGCCCTTGGTTTTGGTCAGCTTGCGGAACTGACGATGCACGGCTTCGACGGCATTGGTGGTGTAAATGGCGGTGCGCACGTAGTCCGGATATTTGAAATAGGCCGATAGCGTAGGCCATTTACTGCGCCAGGACTGGATCACCATGGGGTACTTGTCACCCCATTTGGCTTCCAGTTCATCCAGGGCTGTCTCGGCGGCATTGAGGGTGGCGGCTTTATAGACGGTTTTGAGATCGGCCATGAAGGCTTTGTGATTTTTCGAGCCGACGTACTTTAGCGAGTTTCGGATCTGGTGAATGATGCAGTGCTGGATCTCGGTATCGGGGTAGAGGCTTTCGATGGCCTCGGGAAAGCCCTTGAGGCCGTCCACGCAGGCGATCAGAATGTCCTTGACACCCCGGTTATGCAGATCGGTGAGCACGCTCAGCCAGTGGTGGGCGCCTTCGGTGTCCGACAGATACAGGCCCAGCAGCTCTTTTTTGCCGTCGATGTTCAGGCCCAGGATGGTGTAGATGGCCTTGCTAACATACCGGCCGTTCTCCTTGATTTTGTAATGGATGGCGTCGAGCCAGACAATCGGATAGATGGCCTCCAGGTCCCGTTCCCGCCAGGCGGCCAGCTCGGGCAGGAGCTTGTCGGTGACGGCATTGAGGGTGCCATTGGACAGCGCGATGCCGTACATGTCACCAATGTGGTCGCGGATGTCCTGATAGCTCATACCCAGAGCAAACAACGCAATGACCTTGCGTTCGAGCTCATCGGTCAGATGTGTCTGGTGCTTTTTGACCAGCTGCGGCTCAAAGGTCCCGGCCCGGTCGCGAGGGGTGTCCAACTCAAATGGCCCGGCGGCGCTTTTCATGGTTTTTGAGGTGCTGCCATTTTTGCGATTGGGCGTCTCTTGGGCGTCCAGATGCGTCTCCAGCTCGGCTTGCATGGCCGCTTCGGTGAGCTGCTTGATCAGCGGGGTGAGGACCCCGTCCTTGCCACTGAGGTCCTGGCCTTCACGCAACGCCTTGAGCGCCGCATCCATGTCGAAGTTGATTTGTTTTTTCATGTGTCATACCTTTTATAGACAGTTTAATGGAATGACACAGAATTCTGAACACTACCAGTACCCATGAGATCAGCCGTTGGGAGGTATTGCTGCGCATGTTGGATGATAATGATAAATTCATTATGCCCAGTGGCTTTATTCCGCCGGCAGAGCGCTTCAGCATGATGCCGGAGATCGACCGTTGGGTAGTTAACCATGCTATTGATTTTCTCGCCAGTGATGAAAGCGACAAAATGAAGCTGGCGATCAATCTGTCTGCAGCCTCGTTTGATAATGAGGAGATGATTAACTGTATTACCGATAAAATCGCTCAGACCGGGATTGATCCTACCCGTATGATATTCGAAATTACGGAAACCGTTGCCATGGCGGACCTGGAGCTGACCGCCTCGTTTATGGCGAAGTTGCGTAAGCTGGGCTGCCGCACTGCGCTGGATGACTTTGGCGTCGGTTACTCCTCATTTGCTTATCTTAAAGATCTACCGGTCGACTACGTGAAAATCGACGGCTCATTTGTTTGTGATATCGATAGCAATGAATTGAATCGAGCCATTGTCAAGTCGATGAACGACGTGGCCCAGGCCATGGGTAAGCTGACTGTGGCCGAATTTGTGGAAAACGAGGCGTGTAGGCACGTACTGGAGTTGATGGGAGTGGATTACCTGCAGGGTTATTATATCGGCCGTCCGGCGATCCCCGCTTTCGAAGCTCGCCGTATTGAGCTGGTGCGGCGTACTGTCTCCTCCTCCTGAATCAAACGATCCGAATAGCAGGAGGTGCGGCTACCCTGCGCCCTCCGGAACGTTCGACCACAGGGGTATATTCATTGTATGTCCTGGCAGGCACAGAACACCTCGTAAGGTTGACAATGTTCGGGTGGTCGGAACCTCTGTTTAGCACCTTCCCGTGCAAGTTTGTCGTTGACGGGCATTCTTTCCAGGCTGTTGATCCTGATATAATCCGGCTTTCATTTGCGATGACAGGGTAGAGGTATGGCTTACGACAAGATCGTCGTCCCCACGGACGGCCGGGCAATTGCGGTCAACCCGGATAACTCACTCAACGTGCCCGATAACCCGATTATCCCCTATATCGAGGGTGACGGCATCGGGGTTGATATCAGCCCGGTAATGAAGAAGGTGATCGACGCCGCGGTGGCAAAGGCCTATGGCGGCAAGCGCCGGCTGCACTGGATGGAAATCTATGCCGGGGAAAAATCCACCCGCCTTTATGGTGAAGATGTCTGGTTGCCCGACGAGACATTGGCGGCGATTCGCGAATTCAGTGTGGCCATCAAGGGCCCCCTGACCACCCCGATCGGCGGCGGCATTCGTTCTTTGAACGTGGCGCTGCGTCAGGATCTCGATCTCTATGTCTGCCTGCGCCCGGTCCGTTACTATGACGGCACCCCCAGCCCGCTGCGCGAGCCGGAAAAGACTGACATGGTCATTTTCCGCGAGAACTCCGAAGATATCTATGCCGGGATCGAATGGCAGGCGGGTACGCCGGAAGTGAAAAAAGTCATCCAGTTTCTGCAGCAGGAGATGGGGGTCAACAAGATCCGCTTCCCCGATAGTTCGGGAATCGGGGTCAAGCCGGTGTCCCGCGAAGGCACCGAACGACTGGTGCGCAAGGCCATCCAGTACGCCATCGACAACGATCGGCCTTCGGTGACCCTGGTGCACAAGGGCAATATCATGAAGTTCACCGAGGGGGCCTTCAAGCAGTGGGGTTACGATCTGGCGCAACGGGAGTTCGGTGCCGGGGAGATCGACGGCGGACCGTGGTGCAGCTTCAAAAACCCCAATACGGGGACAGAGATCGTGATCAAGGATGTCATTGCGGACGCCTTTTTGCAGCAGATCCTGCTGCGCCCGGAAGATTACGATGTGGTGGCCACGCTCAACCTCAACGGCGATTACGTCTCCGATGCGCTGGCGGCCCAGGTCGGCGGGATCGGCATCGCACCGGGGGCGAACCTGTCCGATACGGTTGCGCTGTTCGAGGCGACCCACGGCACGGCACCCAAGTACGCCGGCCAGGACAAGGTCAATCCCGGCTCCTTGATTCTCTCCGCGGAGATGATGCTGCGCCATCTGGGCTGGACAGAGGCGGCCGATCGGGTGGTGCAGGGGATGTCTCGCGCGATTGCCAACAAAACCGTCACCTATGACTTTGAGCGCCTGATGCAGGGCGCAACCCTGCTCAGTTGTTCCGCCTTTGGCGATGCGCTGATCGCGCAAATGGATTAATACCCGGGATGATGTTGGACAAAAAGTAACCGCTCTTTAAGAGCGGTTACTGGTTGGTGCGTGGATTTGTCGCCGGACCGATCAGTGGGTTCCGGTGTCCTGGGGGGTGATGGTGGTCGCATGCATCCCTTTGGGGCCCTGCTGATACTCGAATTCAACCTGCTGGCCCTTTTTCAGGGTCTTGTAGCCGTCCATGCTGATGGCGGAAA
Source organism: Thiohalophilus sp. (assembly GCF_034522235.1). Taxonomy (NCBI): domain Bacteria; kingdom Pseudomonadati; phylum Pseudomonadota; class Gammaproteobacteria; order Thiohalomonadales; family Thiohalophilaceae; genus Thiohalophilus; species Thiohalophilus sp. The sequence goes on from NZ_JAXHLN010000003.1 coordinate 1,669,631, forward strand.
AATGAGCAAAAATATCGTCTCCGCCGTTTTCCGGGGCGATAAACCCGTAACCCTTGGCATTACTGAACCATTTTACTGTACCTGTCGACATAATCTTTCAGCCTCCTTGTCCATCGACGGGGCAAACCCGGTTACCCCTTTTGTTGCCATGGAATTGCAGTGCCCCGGGGCCGGCCCGGGTGCAACTTTATCCCCTGACTATAGTCAAATTCAGTTGAATTTCATCCGTCAGAGTCCACAAAAATGGGGGATGGGCATCTTCCTCGCGTATCGGCTAAAATCGGCCTATGAGTGATCAAGAGCATACCCGAGACAACCAGGATGAGGGGCTGGTCCTTGACGAGGCGAAACCCAAGGTCAAGCGCCCGCCAATGTATAAAGTTTTGCTGATAAATGACGATTACACTCCTATGGAGTTTGTCGTGCATGTATTGCAGGCATTTTTTGGCATGGATCGTGAAAAGGCGACCCATATCATGTTGAACGTCCATACCAAGGGCAAAGGCATCTGCGGCATTTATCCCCGCGATGTTGCCGAAACCAAGGTGGCACAGGTCAACGAGTATTCGAGGCAGAATGAACATCCGTTACTCTGTACCCTGGAGCCGGATGCCGATGAGCAGTAGGCGAGGAGGTCGTCATGTTGAACAAGGACCTGGAAAAAACCCTGAATGAAGCTTTCAAACAGGCGCGGGAGCAGCACCACGAATTTATGACCGTGGAGCATCTGCTCCTGGCGCTGCTGGACAATCCCTCTGCCATCGAGGTCCTCAAAGCCTGCGGTGCCAATGTCGAGGCCTTGCGCAAGGACCTGAGTAAATTCCTCGACGAGACCATGCCGCTGTTGCCGCCCCATGACGACCGCGAGACCCAGCCAACCCTCGGCTTTCAGCGCGTACTGCAACGGGCGGTGTTTCATGTGCAGTCTTCCGGCAAGCAGGAGGTCAGCGGGGCCAACGTCCTGGTGGCCATCTTCAGCGAGCAGGAGTCCCAGGCTGTCTACTTTCTGAAAAAGCAGGACGTCAATCGCCTGGAGGTGGTGAATTACCTCTCTCACGGCATCAGCAAGGTGCAGGACGAAGAGCAGGTGGACCCGGAAAACCTCGGCGACGAGGAGGGTGGCGAAGACGCCAGCAATCCGCTCAAGCAGTTTACCGCCAATCTCAACGAGCTGGCCCGACAGGGTCGGATCGATCCGCTGATCGGCCGCAAGAATGAGCTGGAACGCACCATCCAGGTATTGTGCCGCCGGCGCAAGAACAACCCGCTGTTCGTCGGCGAAGCCGGCGTGGGCAAGACCGCCCTGGCCGAGGGACTGGCCAAGAAGATCGTCGACGGCGAGGTCCCGGAAATCCTCCGCGACAGCGTCATCTATTCGCTGGATCTGGGCACCCTGCTGGCCGGCACCAAATACCGCGGCGATTTCGAAAAGCGGCTCAAGGCCGTGCTCGCTCAACTGCACAAGCAGGAGGGCGCGGTGCTGTTCGTGGATGAGATCCATACTATCATCGGCGCCGGTGCGGCTTCGGGCGGGGCCATGGATGCCTCCAACCTGATCAAGCCGGTGCTGGCCTCCGGTGAGCTCAAGTGCATCGGCTCCACCACTTACCAGGAATATCGTGGCATCTTCGAGAAGGACCGGGCGCTCTCGCGCCGCTTCCAGAAGATCGATGTGCCCGAGCCGACGGTGGAAGAGTGCGTGCAGATACTTGAAGGGCTCAAGTCCCGTTTCGAGGAACACCACAGCGTGCGCTATACCCATCAGGCACTGCGCCTGGCCGCGGAGCTGTCGGAGCGCTATATCAATGATCGGCACCTGCCGGACAAGGCGATCGATGTGATCGACGAAGCGGGGGCCAATCAGCGCATGCAGGCCCCGTCCAAGCGCAAGAAAACCATCGGTGTGAAAGAGATCGAAGCGATCGTGGCCAAGATTGCCCGGATCCCCCCCAAGACCGTCTCCTCCAGCGATATGGAGACCCTGCGCAACATGGAACGGGATCTCAAGCTGGTCATCTACGGTCAGGAAGAGGCGGTCGACAGTCTCTCCGCGGCCATCAAGCTCTCCCGGGCCGGGCTGGGCAACGAGAGCCGCCCCATCGGCTCCTTCCTGTTCGCCGGGCCCACCGGTGTCGGCAAGACCGAGGTGACCAAGCAGCTGGCGCGGATCATGGGGATCGAGCTGATTCGCTTCGACATGTCCGAGTACATGGAACGGCACACCGTCTCACGGCTGATCGGCGCACCGCCGGGCTATGTGGGTTACGACCAGGGCGGGCTGCTGACCGAGGAGATCAACAAGCATCCGCATGCGGTATTGCTGCTCGATGAGATCGAAAAGGCCCATCCCGATGTCTTCAACCTGCTGTTGCAGGTGATGGATCACGGTACCCTGACCGACAACAACGGGCGCAAGGCCGATTTTCGCAACGTCATCATTGTCATGACCACCAATGCCGGCGCCGAGAACCTGTCGCGCAGCTCCATCGGCTTCACCCGGCAGGATCACTCCAGCGATGCCATGGAAGCGATCAAGAAGACCTTCACGCCGGAATTCCGCAACCGGCTGGATGCGGTCATCCAGTTCAAGCAACTGAGCCCGGACATCATCAGCCAGGTGGTCGACAAGTTCATGTTCGAATTCGAGGCCCAGCTGGAAGAGAAGGGCGTCAGCCTGGAAGTGGATGCCGAGGCCCGTACCTGGCTGGCCATGCGCGGCTACGATCCGACCATGGGTGCCCGGCCGATGGCACGGCTGATTCAGGAAAATATCAAAAAACCGCTGGCCGAGGAGCTGCTGTTCGGCAAGCTGGCCCACGGCGGGCATATCCGGATCAGCGTCGACAACGACGAACTGAGCTTCGAGATGGAAGGCAAGGACGAACTGGCCACCAGCTAGTGCCGAGGGACGAGTTACGAGGGACGAGGTTGTTCAATCCGGATAGGGTGCGTTCTACGCACCGTCCGTACCAGAGGCCAGGTCCTGGGGAACAATATTCCAGAGGGTTTTGTTTTTCTAGAAACTAGCCCCTGGAACCTGCCAGGCCGGAGGCCTGGCCTAGCGATTGCGGAAGGTGATGCGGCCCTTGCTGAGATCGTAGGGGGTCAGCTGGACGGTGACCTTGTCGCCGGTCAGGATGCGAATATAGTGCTTGCGCATTTTGCCGGAGATATGCGCGGTCACAATATGACCATTTTCGAGTTCAACCCGAAATGTGGTGTTAGGCAGGGTTTCAACCACCGTGCCTTCCATTTCAATATGTTCTTCTTTAGCCATTCAGCAAATATTCTCACTCTCCCGAAACAGCGCGAATGATGCCTGATTCGGGGCCAATTTTCAAAGTAAATACGTATATAGCGACGGATCCGGCCGTTTCAAGGCCGAGGAGAGGGGACAGTGGTGAGGGGCGACTCAGACCGCTACGGCGCATCGCCAGTCTACCGTGCTCCAGTAGACGTGGGGGTGAACCAGTTGGTCATCCAGAACGATCTCCATTCCCAGTAGCCGGGTAATCCGATCCAGATCGGGAATGGCCGCGAGATCCGCTTTTAAGCGGTCAAAGTGCTGGTGGTTCATCGATAACACATTGGGCCGAAAGCCCTGCTCAAGCTCGAACTGGTTAGCGAGGCGATAGATGAAGCTCAGCATAAGGCACCTCCTGTGTTGGGAACCCCAAATGTGCCTGTCTATTAAGACAACCCGATGACACGGGAGTTCGGATGGCCTTGTTTATTATATCGTCCCGCCACGCCAAGTGCTTTAATTCGATGAAAAACCAATTGTGAACGAATGTCACAATTCTGATTCGGCGCTGTGAGAGCGGTTATACTGAACGTTCAGGGAGTTTTTATTTGCAAAGACGCCGTTGCCCAATACGGCGTTAACCTGCCTTTTCCAGCTGAACCCATTGTCGGCCGTCGTACCCCTCCAGGGGCTGAAAACGGCGTTTGTAATTCATTTTTTCCGATTCCCGAATCCAGTAACCGAGATAGAGATAGGACAGTTGACGTTCGTGAGCCAGTTCGATCTGCTGCAGGATGGCCTGCGTTCCCAGCCCGCGTTGCGCGGCGTCGGGATCGAAAAAGGTATACACCGCTGACAGGCCGTCCGCGAGTCGATCGGTCACCGCGACGGCCAGCAATTGTTGTTGATGACGAAGTTCCAGCAGTTCGGTATTGGCCCAGTAGGAGTCGAGCACCCGCATATAGGTGTCGGGATCATCCTCGTCCATACCGCCACCGGGGTGGCGATGCTGCATATAACGGCGGTACAACGCGTAGTGCTCATCGATAAATTCAACAGGGCGTATCACCCTGTGCAAGTCCTCGTTGGCCCTGCGGGTACGCCGTTGGCTGCGCGTCGGTTGAAATTGTTCGACCGGGATCCGTACCGGAACACAGGCCCGGCAATTTCGGCAATGCGGGCGATAGATGTAATTGCCGCTGCGGCGAAAGCCGATGGTGGCCAGTGCCGAATAGTGCTGCGGCGTCAACAGCAGGGAGGGGTCGACGAAGATCGAGGTGGCCGTGCGATTCTCAAGATAACTGCAGGGATGTTCCGGGCTGGCAAAAAACTGCAGCTTGTCCAGTAATGGGTGGATTGTCTGGCGATCATTCATCAGAATTTACACGCTTTATCGGTTCCGGAACTCGATACGACCTGTCTCTTGTAACAGCCTGATCCATTGTAAATCGGTTGTCCAGTGTTCGGCCACGACAAGCTCACAATAGTTGTTTAAATAACGGGTGAATTCCTGGCGAGGAATCGTTATGGCGCCCAGGCTGTTCAGGTGTGCGGTCTCTACCTGACAGTCGATCAATTGAAAACCCCACTGACGCAGATGTGCCGCCAGGGTGACAAAGGCCACCTTGGATGCATCGGTCATGCGGGCAAACATCGATTCGCCAAAGAAGACCTTGCCCAGGGCGACACCGTACAGTCCGCCGACCAGTTTGTTCTGATACCAGGCTTCGACCGAATGGGCGTGACCGGCTTGATGCAGGCGTTGATAAGCCTGCTGCATTTCATCGGTGATCCAGGTCCCGAAGCCATCCTCACGCGGTTCGGCACAATGTCGTATTACCTCGGCGAAGGCGTTATCAAAGGTGATCTGATAATCCCCTTTTTTCAGTCGCTTGCGCAAACTGCGGGAGATTTTCAGTTGTTCGGGAAACAGTACCGAGCGTGGATCGGGCGACCACCAGAGGATCGGTTGCGCGTCACTGTACCAGGGAAAGATCCCGTGACGGTAGGCAGCCAGCAGGCGCGTAATGGAAAGATCCCCACCGATCGCCAGCAGGCCGTCCGGATCGCGCAACGCCAGTTCCACATCGGGAAACCAGGCAGGCTGGTGAGGCGGTAACCAGTAGGGAGCGCTCATGGTTGCAATTAACCGGCTTGTTTAAAGGGCGAATGATCCTGCAACTCGTCGATATAATCTTCCACGGCTTCGCGCTCATGATCAAGATAGCGAATCAGCCCTTCGCGGAACCCCTCGTGTGCAATCCAGTGTGCCGACCAGGTCGGGGTTGGCAAAAAACCGCGACTGATCTTGTGTTCGCCCTGGGCGCCGGGCTCGAACCATTGCAGCCCGTGGTCGATGCAGTAGTCGAGGCCCTGGTAATAACAGGCTTCGAAATGCAGGCTGTGGAATTCCCGGTTGCAGCCCCAGTGTCGGCCATACAGGGTATCGTCGCCGCGGATATTAAACGCCGCCGCCACATACTCGCCCTGATGTTTGGCCATCACCACAACCATGTTGTTTGGCATGGTTTCACCGATTTCCATAAAGAATTCGCGGGAGAGGGTGGGGATGCCGCTTTTACGTTCGAACGTGGATCGATAAAAGCGGTGATAGATGTCCCAGTGCTGTTCCTCCATCTCGTCGCCGTGACGGATTTCGATCTCGACTCCCTGTTCCTGGACCATCCGTCGCTCACGGCGGATTTTCTTGCGCTTTTGCTGGGTAAAGTGCGACAGATAATCGTCAAAATCCCGATAGCCATCATTCTGCCAGTGAAACTGACAACCCAGGCGCATCAAATAGCGCGGGTCGGCCTGAAACAACCGTGTATCCCGTTCATCGGTAAACAGCCAGTGCAGGGACGACATGCCGCTCTGTTGTGCATGTGCGGTTGCCGCGTCGACTAACTGCAATGCGTAAGTTGCAAAGTCCCTATCCGCACGCACCAGCAGGCGCGGGCCGGTCGCCGGGGTGTAGGGGATCGCGACCACCAGCTTGGGGTAATAACGCAGCCCGGCCCGATGCCAGGCATCGGCCCAGGCCCAGTCAAACACAAACTCGCCGTAGGAATTATCCTTGATGTACATCGGCGCGGCGGCCACCGGGATACCGTCTTCCTCGATCAGGACATATTGCGGATACCAGCCGTACAACTCACCAACGGCATTATGCTTTTCCAGCGCACGCAGAAATTCATACCGCACAAATGGAAAACGCCCGTCAGAGAGGGCGTTCCAGTGATCGGCGGAAACCTCGGCAAGACTTTCCAGTATCCGGGTTGTCATAGCATTCATTTTTCCAGGTGATTAAATTAACGCAGAGGACGCGGAGGCGCAAAGACGCAGAGAAACATTTTGTTTAAATCTGTTCAAAACAGATCCTGCAAAATACGCAGCTCAACGATGTCAACAGACAACGATGATTTGTTTAAATTAATAATACTCTGCGACTCTGCGACTCCGCGTCCTCCGCGTTTATTCCCAGAGTACCTGCTATGAAATCGCTATGCGTTTTCCTCTTTGTCGAGGTGGCGTTCGGCGTCGAGCGCGGCCATGCAGCCGGTGCCGGCGGAGGTGACGGCCTGGCGGTAGATATGATCGCTGACATCGCCGGCGGCGAACACACCCGGGACGCTGGTGGCGGTGGCATCGCCTTGGGTGCCGCTTTTCACGCTGATGTAACCGCCTTCCATATCGAGCTGACCTTCGAAAATGTCGGTGTTGGGTTTGTGGCCGATGGCAATGAATACACCCATGACGTCAATTTCTTTCGTGTTGCCATCCTCGGCGCTTTTCAGTCGCAGGCCGGTGACGCCGGAGTTGTCGCCCAGCACTTCGTCCAGTTCGTGGTTCCATTCGATACTGACGTTGCCGTTTTTGGCCTTTTCCATCAGCTTGTCGGAGAGGATCTTTTCCGAACGGAATTTGTCACGGCGATGAATCACGGTCACATGCTCGGCAATGTTGGATAAAAACAGCGCCTCTTCCACGGCGGTGTTGCCGCCACCGACCACAGCTACTTTCTGACCGCGATAGAAAAAACCGTCGCAGGTCGCGCAGGCGGAGACCCCCTTGCCGCGGAAGGTCTCTTCCGAGGGGATACCCAGATACATCGCCGAGGCGCCGGTGGCGATGATCAGTGCGTCGCAGGTATAAACAGCGCTGTCGCCGGTGAGCGTATAGGGCTTCTGTTTCAGGTCAACTTTATTGATATGATCAAACACGATCTCCGTGTCGAAACGTTCGGCATGCTGCTTCATGCGGTCCATTAACCCGGGGCCCTGCAAACCTTCGACGTCGCCAGGCCAGTTATCCACTTCGGTCGTGGTCATCAATTGGCCACCCTGTTCCAGGCCGGTGATCAGCACGGGATTGAGATTGGCGCGCGCGGCATAAACGGCGGCGGTATAACCGGCGGGACCGGATCCCAGAATAAGCAGGCGACAGTGTTTGGTTTCACTCATGTGTTAGACTCCGGAGGCAAAATTGGATTTGTTGTTCGATTTCCTGAAACAGACAATCGAAACCGGTACAGGTTCAGCCTGTCGAAAGGTGCAATAGCACAGAATCATTGTTCCAGAAGGCCCATCATGGACGCTGCCCCGCGAAGAGCGCGATGATGTGATGTGCGGTTTTTCGGAACCCCGCTTAGTCTACGGAATGCCAGCAGGAGGGTAAAGGCGCAACATGAAGATCGGTATACCCCGTGAAATCAAAGCCCGGGAAGGGCGGGTCGCACTCATACCGGACGCTGTGGCCGAACTTGTTCGCCACCGGCATACCGTCTTTATTGAACACAATGCGGGCCTCAGCAGCGGTTATACCGACGAAGAATACCGGCAGGCCGGCGCCCAAATCATCGACACCGCCAGTGAGCTGTATGCCGCCGCGCAAATGATCGTCAAGGTCAAGGAGCCCCAGCCGGCGGAACTGGCGCTGTTGCGCCCCGATCATCTGCTGTTTTCCTACCTCCACCTGGCGGCCGAACCGGAATTGACCCGAAGCCTGCAGGAGATCGGCCTGACTGCGGTCGCCTTTGAGACGGTCAGCGAGGGACCGACGCTGCCGCTGCTGGCGCCGATGAGCGATATCGCCGGGCGCATTGCCAGTCAGACCGGCAGCAACTTGCTGTATCAGCATCACGGCGGCCGGGGTGTGCTGCTGGGCGGCGTGCCGACCACCGAGCGCGGTCATGTGGTGATTCTGGGCGCCGGTGTGGCCGGCACCAGTGCGGCGCGCATGGCGGCCGGCATGGGCGCGCAAGTCACCGTGTTCGACCGCAATCGGGACAAGCTGCAGCAGGCCCGGCTCATCGGCCCCAATGTCAGCGGGCGCCACGCCTTTGCCAGTGCCATCGAGGCGGCCGTGCAGAGCGCGGATCTGCTCATCGGGGCGGTGCTGATTCCCGGGGCGAGGGCGCCGCATCTGGTGTCGGCCGAGACCGTCCGGCGCATGCCCAAAGGCAGCGTGATCATCGACATTTCGGTGGACCAGGGCGGCTGCATCGAGACGACCCGGCCCACCAGCTATGATGCCCCGACTTTCCTCTGGGAAGAGGTCGTCCACTACGGGGTGACCAACATGCCGGGCGCCGTTCCCAGAACGGCCGCGCAAGCGTTGTCTGCGCCGCTGCTTCCCTATATCCTGCGACTGGCCGAGCCCGGCTGGGAAGCCCAGCCGGCGCTGGCCGCCGGGCTCAATGTCCAGGCCGGGAAGGTGGTTCTGGCTGCCTTGCAATAGCATTCCGGTATTGCGTTTATCCTTTTAATTTAGTAACTTATAATACCTTTTTCATAAAGAAGATAAACTTTGCCCCAGGCCAAGAAAACAGCCTCCGAGAGTCCGCCGCTGGCCGGTCATCTGCAGCGCGCGCTGAAAGAGGGCGCGCTGTACGTCTTCGGCTTTACCGCGCTCTACTTTCTGCTGGCGCTGGCGAGTTACCACCCCGCCGATCCGGGCTGGTCTCACAGCGGTGGCGTGCATCCGCGTATTGCCAACCTCGGCGGACCGGCTGGCGCCTGGCTGGCCGATGTCTTTTTAAGCCTGTTCGGCTATCTCGCCTATCTGTTCCCGTTCATGGTCGCCTATGCCGGCTGGCGCCTGTACCGGGATCGGCGCAATCTCCAGCCGTTCGATATCCGGGGCCTGGGTATGCGGGTGGGGGGCTTCCTGCTGACTCTGCTGTCCGGTTGCGGCCTGGCGGCGTTGCATGATGTCGGCGGCCTGACCTCCCTGCCGGCCAACAGTGGCGGCATCCTGGGCGAATATGTCGCGGTCAATATGGCCGCCGCCTTCAGCTTTCTGGGCGCCACGCTGCTGTTGCTGGCGCTGTTTCTGAGCGGAGTGACGCTGTTTACCCATCTCTCCTGGCTGTGGTTGATGGACAGCATCGGCGCCCTGACCCTGCGGGCGTTGCACAGTGTGCGCGGCGCGGTCACCCGCCTGCTGGCGCGGATCCAGCAATACCGCGCGCGCAAACAGCATGCGCAGCAGTATGTCTCCAAGGTCGAAAAACAGAAAGTCAAAGAGGCCAAACGCACGCCCCCGGTGATCCAGCGGGAGGAGAAACCCGCCGTGCCCAGCAAGCGTGTGGAGCGCGAGCGCCAGGTGCCGTTGTTTACCGGCGATCAGGAAGGGGCGTTGCCGCCGCTGTCGCTGCTGGATGACGTCAAACCCGGCGATCGTAACGCGATTTCCGAAGAGGCCCTGCAGGCGATGGGCCGCCAGGTGGAGCTCAAGTTGCAGGATTTCGGCATCGAGGGCGAAGTGGTGGCAGTCCATCCCGGCCCGGTGATCACCCGTTTTGAGCTGCAGCCGGCGGCCGGGGTCAAGGTCAACCAGATCACCAATCTGGCCAAGGACCTGGCCCGCTCCCTGTCAGCGGTCAGCGTGCGGGTAGTGGAGGTGATTCCGGGCAAGACCACGGTCGGGCTGGAGATCCCCAACCAGCAGCGCGAAGTGGTGCGCCTGAGTGACACCCTCAAGGCCCCCGAATTCGCCGACGCCAAATCACCGCTGACCCTGGCACTGGGCAAGGATATCAGCGGCAATCCCACGGTCGCGGATCTGGCCCGCATGCCGCATCTGCTGGTGGCCGGGACCACCGGCGCCGGCAAGTCGGTGGCCCTGAACGCCATGATCCTGAGCCTGCTGTACAACGCCAGCCCCAGGGATGTGCGGCTGATTCTGATCGATCCGAAAATGCTGGAGCTATCGGTCTACGACGGCATTCCCCATCTGCTGGCCCCGGTGGTCACCGATATGAAAGATGCCGCCAACGCGCTGCGCTGGTGTGTGGCGGAAATGGATCAACGTTATCGCTTGATGTCCGCGCTCAAGGTACGCAACATCGCCGGCTTCAATCGCAAGGTGCGTGAAGCACAGGAGGCCAAACAGCCGCTCCTCGATCCGCTGCATCCGGCCGATTCGGAACTGCCGGCTCAGGAACTGCAACCCATGCCGTATATCGTGGTGGTGGTGGACGAGCTGGCCGACATGATGATGGTGGTCGGCAAGAAAGTCGAAGAGCTGATCGCCCGCCTGGCACAAAAAGCCCGCGCTTCGGGCATTCACCTGATCCTGGCGACCCAGCGGCCTTCGGTCGATGTGTTGACCGGCTTGATCAAATCCAACATTCCGACGCGGATTGCCTTTCAGGTCTCCTCGCGCATCGATTCACGCACCATTCTCGATCAGATGGGTGCCGAACAATTGCTGGGTCATGGCGACATGTTGTACCTGCCGCCGGGCGCCGGCTTGCCCGTGCGCATTCACGGTGCCTTCGTCGACGATCACGAAGTACACAACGTGGTCGACAATCTGAAGAAAAGCGGCCAGCCCCAGTATCTTGAGGAAGTCCTCAGCGGTCCGGCCGACACCGGCGGCGGTGCCAACGGCAACGGCGGTGATGATGCCGAAGCCGACCCGCTCTATGATGAGGCGGTCCAGATCGTCACCGAAACCCGCCGGGCTTCCATCTCCGGTGTACAACGCCGCCTGCGTATCGGCTACAACCGGGCCGCGCGCCTGGTGGAAGCCATGGAACTGGCCGGTGTGGTCGGGCCGCTGGAATCCAACGGCAACCGCGAGGTGCTGGCACCACCACCGCCCAAGGAGTGAGCGCGAAAGGGCGTGAGAGGGCGAGAGCGTCAGAGCGCCAAAGATTCATTGAACAGAGTTCGCGAGCTCACCACCTGACGCCCTCGCGATCTCACCTTACACCACAAGAGAGTCAAATATGCTGAACCGGATTATCATCATGCTGACTGCAAGCCTGCTGTTGTTGCCAGCAGCACAGGCGGCGCCGTCCATCGAGGACTATTTCAGTAACCTCGACAGTTTCGAGGCCCGCTTTGTGCAACGCCTGTTCAATGCCGAGCAGGAACTGGAGGAGGAGAGCAGCGGGGTGATTAAAATCCAGCGCCCGGATCGCTTCTATCTGCAATATCGTGAGCCCTATGAACAGCTCTATATTGCCGACGGAAAAAAGCTCTGGTCGTATGATACCGATCTGGAACAGATTATCGTTAAACAGCAAAAAAACCTGTTGCGCGATACGCCGGCAATGATTTTAAGCAACCCGCAGAACCTGCAACGCCAGTACCGTGTGGCGCAATATAAGAGTGATGACAACCTGACCTGGTTCCGTCTGACACCGAAAAGCAGCGAGAACCAGTTTGAGGAAGTCCAGCTGGGTTTTGATAGCGAACAGATCCGGATCATGGAACTGAAAGACGGCTTCGGCCGTATCACCCGGCTGGAATTCGACGATATCCGCCGCAATCCATCCTTTACAGCCGAGACATTCCGTTTCACGCCGCCGCCCGGCGTGGATGTCATCGAACAGTAGTTTTATTGCGCTATTGCAGGGTAATAATGGCTTAACCACTTATCAAGATGGCAACGAACCTGATTCATCATGCCTGACACCCCCGACATGTTTGGTACTGAAGCAAAGCCGACGGACGCGGAGGCCGAACTGGCCTGGCGGCCGCTGGCGGATCGCATGCGCCCGCAGTCACTGGACGAGATCGCCGGGCAGGGCCATTTACTGGCACAAAACAAACCGCTGCGTCAGGCGATCGAATCGGGCAAGCTGCATTCGATGATCTTCTGGGGACCGCCCGGTACCGGCAAAACCACGCTGGCGCGAATGATCGCCCGTTATTGCGATGCCGAGTTTCTCAGCATCTCGGCCGTACTCTCCGGCGTCAAGGAGATTCGTGCCGCTATTACCCGGGCCCAGGAGGTACAGCAACAACAGAACCGGCCCAGTGTTCTGTTTGTCGATGAGGTGCACCGGTTTAACAAATCCCAGCAGGATGCGTTTTTACCCTATGTGGAAAACGGCACGGTGACGTTCATCGGTGCGACTACCGAAAATCCCTCTTTCGAACTGAACAATGCCCTGTTATCCCGGGCCCGGGTCTATGTGCTCAAGGCACTGGACAGTGAAGATATTCTGCAGGTGATTCAACGGGCACTGGGTGATCCGCAACGCGGGCTGGCGCAGTTACAGCTGGAGATTGCGCCCGAACTGCTCCAGCGACTGGCCGAGGCCGCCGATGGCGATGCCCGGCGCGCGCTCAATTTACTGGAGATAGCGACCGAGCTGGCCGAGGAAGTCGATGGCAGCGCCCGGATTACGGAGCAGACCCTGGCTGAAGTGCTGGGCAGCGGCCTGCGCCGTTTCGACAAGCAGGGCGAGGCGTTTTACGATCAAATCTCCGCGTTGCATAAATCGGTGCGCGGTTCTTCCCCGGATGCCGCGCTGTACTGGTTCGTACGCATGATCGACGGGGGTTGCGATCCGCTGTATATCGCCCGGCGGGTGGTGCGCATGGCGAGCGAGGATATCGGCAACGCGGATCCGCGGGCGCTGACGATCGCGCTGCACGCCTGGGATGTTCAGGAGCGGCTCGGCAGTCCGGAAGGGGAGCTGACCATCGCCCAGGCGGTAATCTATATGGCCTGTGCGCCCAAGAGCAATGCCGTCTATAGTGCCTTCAACCAGGCCCGGGCGGATGTCCAGCAGGCCGGTTCGGATGAAGTCCCCATTCATCTGCGTAACGCCCCGACCCGGCTGATGAAAGAGCTGGGATACGGCCGTGAATACCGTTACGCCCATGATGAACCCGAAGCCTATGCCGCCGGCGAGACCTATTTTCCCGAGAGCTTTGGCGAGCGACGCTATTATTATCCGGTGGATCGCGGACTGGAGATCAAGATCGCCGAAAAACTGGCTCATTTGCGCGAGCTGGATAAAAAAAATCGTGGTTCGGATTGAGCGCTTTTTGCCGGGCCGTCGGATTTTGATTATCATGCTCTTTTTGATTCCGGAGACGCATCGGTGTTGCAGATTCTGGCCATTGCCGTGGGCGGTGCCGTCGGTTCGGTGCTGCGGTTTACGCTCTCCGGCAGCGTCCATCAGCTGTTGGGACGGGAGTTTCCCTACGGCACCCTGAGCGTCAATGTGCTGGGGTCCCTGTTGATGGGCTTCCTTTATATTGTCTTGCTGGAGCGGGCCAGTCTGGGGCCGGAATGGCGTGCCTTGTTGCTGATCGGCTTGCTCGGCGCGTTTACCACGTTTTCGACTTTTTCCCTGGAAACACTGAACCTGATCGAAAGTGGCGCACTGGTTAAGGCGGGGATGAATATTCTGTTAAGTGTTACGCTCTGTCTGTTGGCCGCCTGGGTGGGTATGTTGGGAGGACGTCAATTATGAATCACCGGCAAGTGACCATGGTCCGGATCTATCTGACCGAAGGCGAGGCCCAGCTTGATACCCTGATGCGGCGCCTGCACGACTGGGAAAAGGCCAGCGGCGTGACCGTGTTTCGCGGGATCTCCGGATTTGGCGAATCGGGCGAAATACACCATTCGGGGCTGCTTGACTTGTCGCTTAACCTGCCCGTTGTGGTGGAGTTCTTCGATACCCCCGACAAGGTCGATGCGATCGTGGCGCACCTGAATGAATTTATCAAACCCGGCCATATCGTCACCTGGGATGCCCGGGTGAATATCCAATAAACAGAAGGTTTTTATGCTGGACCCCAAACGGTTACGTAACGACTTGCAGGGGTGTGCCGCGCAACTGGCACGCCGCGGTTATCAACTGGAGACCGACACCATCGAGTCGCTGGAAGAGCAGCGCAAGCAGCTCCAGGTAAAGACTCAGGAGCTGCAGGCCGAACGCAATACCCAATCCAAAGCCATCGGCCAGGCCAAGGCCAAAGGCGAGGACGCCGCCCCGATTCTGGAAGCCGTGGCCGATCTGGGTGACAGGCTCAAGGCGGCCGAGACGCAACTGCAGGAGGTCCAGCAGCAACTGGACGCGATCCTGCTCGGCATCCCGAACATTCCGCAGGCCGATGTCCCCGATGGCCGGGATGAGAACGACAACGTGGAAATCCGCCGCTGGGGCCAGCCGCGCGAACTCGATTTTGAAGCTCGGGACCACGTGGATCTGGGCGAGCAGATTGGCGGCCTCGATTTTGATACCGCCGCCAGGCTGACCGGTTCCCGCTTTGCCGTCATGAGCGGCGGCATCGCCCGGCTGCACCGGGCGTTGATCCAGTTCATGCTCGATCTGCATACCACCGAACACGGCTATACCGAAACCTACGTGCCGTATATCGTCAACGCGGAGAGTTTGCGCGGGACCGGCCAGTTACCCAAATTCGAGGAAGATCTGTTCAAGCTCCAGCACGAGCAGGATTTTTACCTGATTCCCACCGCCGAGGTACCGGTGACCAACATCGTGCGCGATGTGATTGTCGAGGACGAAGATATGCCGCGCAAATACGTGGCGCATACCCCCTGTTTTCGCAGCGAGGCCGGCTCCTACGGCAAGGACACCCGGGGCATGATTCGCCAGCACCAGTTCGAGAAGGTGGAGCTGGTGCAGGTCGTGCGCCCGGCCGATTCGCTGGCGGCCCATGAAGAGCTCACCGGCCATGCCGAGGCGGTGTTGCAAAAGCTGGAACTGCCATACCGGGTCGTTGATCTGTGTACCGGGGATATCGGCTTTTCCGCGACGCGGACTTACGATCTGGAGGTCTGGCTGCCGGGGCAGGGTAAATACCGGGAGATCTCCTCCTGCAGCAACTTCGAGGATTTCCAGGCCCGCCGGCTCAAGGCCCGCTGGCGCAACCCCGGGACGAACAAGCCCGAGCTGGTGCACACGCTCAACGGCTCCGGCCTGGCAGTCGGGCGCACCCTGGTGGCGATTCTGGAAAATTACCAGGACGAGGGCGGGCGGGTTGCCATCCCCGCGGCACTGCAGCCCTACATGGGCGGGCTGCAGCGTCTGGGATAGGCGATGATTTAACCTTTCACCAGCAGGATCAGCAGCACCACGAAGCCCACGACCAGGGCGATGGGGAACAGGAAGCCTTTCCAGTCCTCGGCGGAGCCCTTGGGGGCGTTGTTGAGCGCATGGCGCATGCGCGGAAAGATGAAAATCAGCATGGCGCCGAGCAGCACCGCCGTGGCGATTTTTTCCCAACCCATTTGAAGCCTCCTTTAGATCCGCCTGGAACGGTCATTTTTCCACCGCTCGAAGCTTGTCTCAGGCCAAAAAAAGCCCCGATATTTCGGGGCTTTTGACGTTCGCCGTGCGCGGCGCTTATTCGTTGCCGAACGCACCCAACAGATGCAGCAGCGCCTGGAACATGTTCAGCAGGGACAGGAAAATCCCGGCCGTGGCCATGATGTAGTTGGTCTCCCCGCCATGGATGATGGAGGAGGTCTGGAACAGGATGAAACCGCTCATGATCAGGACGATAGCGGCGTTCACGGCCAGAAACAGCGCCGGAATTTCCAGGAAGATATTTGCCAGTGCCGCGGCCAGTACCACGAAAAAGCCCACGAACAGGAAGCCCGCCAGGAAGCTGAAATCCTTGCGCGTGGTCAGGGCGTAAGCGGACAGCCCCAGGAAGATCACGGCGGTACCGCCCAGCGCGGTCATGACAATCGTCGGATTGGCGGCCAGATAATAGCCCACGATTGGTCCCAGACCGAAGCCCAGCAGCCCCGTGATGGCAAAAATCACCGGAATCCCGGTGGCCGAGTTGGCGGTGCGGGGCAGGACGAACCAGAGCATCACGATCCCGGCAATCGTCGCGATCAGCCCCATACCATAAGACACCTGCGAGACCACACTGATAGCAGCCATCAGGGCACTGAAGATCAAGGTCATGGACAGCAGTGCGTAGGTGTTACGCAATACCTTGTTGGTCTCTATCGCCGACCCAATCGGCCGGGTAGCAGTGCGTTCTTGGTACATGTTTATCCCATCCTTATTCAAATTTAACCTGACTAATGGACTACAGCATACCTGATTAGTTCCCGATATCAAGCCATATCGATTTGATTTCAAGCCCGCACCCCTCTGGAAACTTCGCCCGCCATACGGTATTCTTCGCCACCTCAAATAAAGGGACGAGGGCCGGAGGGCCGAGTAAAAACCTCGTACCTCGTTACTCGTCCCTCGTCACTGTTTCTGGAGAGGTGGCTGAGTGGTCGACCAATTCGCCCGGATGACGTACAGGGATGTACTAATGTCGCGGGAGGCAGGATGCCGGGAGCGACTCGAATTGGAACATCGCGCATCGCGCGATGGCCCGAAGGGCGGAGGGCAGGGATGCCCGGAGTAGAGTGGCGGGAACCGCCGCTTGAGACCACCGCACGATAAAGGGACTGGTAATAAACGTTTTTATAGATCAAATATTGAGTTTTGGAGAGGTGGCTGAGTGGTCGAAAGCGGCGGTCTTGAAAACCGTTGACCGGCGACGGTCCGGGGGTTCGAATCCCTCCCTCTCCGCCAAATAAAAAAACGGGCCCTTGTGGCCCGTTTTTTTATTTGGGGACGGGGGAGGTTTTGATGAGAACCCTTCGGTTCGACAAATTCGCCGGGAGCGAATTTGAACAGCGGCGCATCGCGCCGCTGGCCCCGTAGGGGCGAGGCGCAGGGAGGCGCCGAGTAATCCCTCCCTCTCCGCCAAATAAAAAAACGGGCCCTTGTGGCCCGTTTTTTTATTTGAGGTGGGGGAGGCCATGATGAGAACCCCGCGGTTCGACAAATTTGCAGGACAGCAAATTTGGTCGCCGGAGCGGTAGCGACGGCGCCCGACGTGGTCGAGTTGCTGACGACCGACGAGATGGCGGATATTCTTGGTGTTACAGCCGAAAGTGTCAGTCGTGTGATCGCCGAACTTAAACGCGAATCGGTTCTTGATCCGATTAAAAATAATAACGAATCCCTGTTTACCTGTGATCTCGAAGCCCTGGAGAAACTGGCTCAGAAGTAAGTTATGCCTTCGGTAAAAACTGAAAAGGTAGTGCCTGCTATTCATGTATCGATGAGCAAGGGAGCCGATTAGCACGCCGAATGTGCCGACAATTACGTCCGGATTCTAACATTCATGGGTAATGTGACAGGTCAGGTCAGACACAAGAATCGGTTATCCGCTACGACGGGGGAGGATAAATAGCAGGTTATTCGATCGGGCCACCCTGTTTGGTCGGTGCTTCGGCTGATGTTAAATCGACACCCAGCATCTCCATCGCATCGAGTATTTCATCCAGCAGGCTGTTCTCACCGCCAGTCATCCCTTCTTCCTGCGCCACATCGAGTTCGCGGGCATCCTGTTCCCAGCGCTTGAGAATCTGCGCACGCTGTTCGTCATTCAACTGCTGATCAACCAGGACCTCGCGCGGGCTGTGATAGACCAGCGTCGGGTCTTTGAGTGCTTTGTCAAAATCGGTTTGTTGATTCATGGCTGTAACTCCTGATGGTTGTCATGCTTGTATCAGCTTGTTAGTACTATAGCGCTCTCTTTGTTTGTTGGCATTGATTTTGCCCAATCACCCTTCAGGTTAGTGAGTGACCTGATTAGCTATGGCAGAGGCCGGGCAATTTGTCTATGTTATAAAAAATCCTGACTTCGAGTGGAGGGTGGCGGTATCTCTCTACTGGAAGAATCACATTCAAAGGCTTCTTCAGCTGCAGACGCAGTCGATAGTCAGTGACACTGTTGATAAGACAGTAGCGTATATGGGTTTATTAACCATTTAATAAATATGTCTATTAAAGCGGCTCAGCGTGAGTCCGATGACGCCCGCAAAAGAACTACAAATCTTACAATGTTTGAGTTACATTTCTTTGCATAATAATAATACCGCTGTTTTCAGGGTGGGAGACGAGTTTCATGACTAAAATCCTCTTGGTGGATGACCACGATCTGGTGCGTACCGGTGTCCGCCGGTTGCTGGAGGATGTGGCGGACTTTGAAATTCTGGGTGAAGCCACGACCGGGGAAGAAGCGATCAAAATGGTTGCGGAACTCAATCCGGATGTGGTCCTGATGGATATCAATATGCCCGGTATCGGCGGTCTTGAAGCGACACGCAAGATGCTTGGCGATAATCCCGAGCTGCGCATTATCGTTGTCACCATGCATCAGGATGACTTGTTTGCCCAGCGTCTGCTCAAGGCCGGGGCGGTCGGTTATCTGACCAAGGGTGCCAGGGTGGACGAAATCAGTCATGCGATTCGTGAGACCCTGGCGGGACGTCGCTATATCACCCCCGAGATCGCTCAGCAGCTGGCGTTGTCCCAGTTTCCCGAGCATGAGAATGTCTCGCCCTTTGACAGCCTGTCAGAGCGGGAGCTGCAGGTGTTGATGATGTTAATGGAGGGGCAGAAGATCAGCGCGATTTCCGACCAGCTCTGCCTCAGTCCCAAAACCATCAGCACCTATCGCCAGCGTCTTTATACCAAGCTGGGCGTTCACAGCGATATTGAACTGGCGCGTCTGGCGATGCTGCACGGCGTGATTGAAAACAGCCAGATCCAGTAACCTGTCCTGCCGGAATCCGTTATAATCATTTTTTCACCGCTATTTTGTCCGTATTATTAAAAGCATGTCCAGTAACCAGGCCCCGGCCGAATTCGATCCCGACTGTTGTCAGTGCCCGCGTCTGAAGGGGTTTCTGCAACAGGTCCGTCGCGACTATCCCGACTATCATGCACGTCCGGTTGCCCCGTTCGGCAGCAAGCGGCCGCGCCTGCTGATCGTCGGACTGGCCCCCGGATTGCACGGCGCCAACGCCACCGGGCGCCCGTTTACCGGTGATTTTGCCGGTATCCTGCTGTACCAGACCCTGTATCAGTTTGGTTATAGTAACCGGCCCGATTCGATCGCACTGGGGGACGGCTTCAAACTCAAGCAATGCCGGATCACCAACGCGGTCAAATGTCTGCCGCCGGAGAACAAGCCGACCACCGAAGAGATGAATACCTGCAACGGCTATCTGCGTCAGGAGCTGGCTAATCTGCCGCGCAACAGTGTGATTCTGGCGCTGGGCGGCATCGCTCACAAGGCCGTGCTCAAGGCGCAGGATCTGAAACAGTCCCAGTACAAGTTCGGCCATGCGGCTCATTATCAGCTGCCCGACGGGCGCTGGCTGGTCGACTCCTATCACTGCAGCCGCTACAACACCCAGACCGGCCGGCTGACCGAAAAGATGTTCCATGACGTGTTTCGGCTAATCGACAAACTGACAGATTGAATTTTCACCGCACGACTGCATGGATGCAGGAGGTACGAACCCATGGATGGGCGAAGGTAGAACAATGCAGGAGCAATTGTCGAGAGCAACGCAGGGAGCAGTTGCCGAGAGGTCACAGAGGACGCAAAGGAAAATTTTATTTTTGTTCTATCCCCAGCCGTGTAGGGTGCGTTCTACGCACCATTACCCCGAACATAAACGAAAACGGTGCGTGGGACGCACCCTATATTTCTGTGTCCCGGGGGTATAACCCATTAATTTCTTCGTGACCTCTGTGGTGCAATCTGTTCTTATTCCAGGCCTCTGTGGTTAAAATAGTTTCATGAGCGGTAATACTCCCGATTTTGACGCCAAAGCCTTTATCAAGGGCCTGCCCAACAGGCCGGGCGTGTATCGCATGCTCGACGCTAACGGGACGGTGATCTATGTCGGCAAGGCGGTGGATCTGAAAAAACGGGTCGCCAGCTATTTTCGCACTAATCTGGACAGCCCCAAGACCCGGGTGATGGTCGCGCAGATCGCTGCTATCGAAGTCACGGTCACCCATAACGAGAGCGAAGCGCTGATCCTGGAGAACACCCAGATCAAGTCACTGCGCCCGCGCTACAATGTCCTGTTTCGGGATGACAAGAGTTATCCCTATATTTATCTCTCCACCGAGCATCCGTATCCACGGCTGACCTTTCATCGCGGCGCCAAACGGGGCAAGGGACGCTACTTCGGGCCGTATCCCAGCGCGCCGTCGGTACGCGAGACCCTGAGTCTGTTGCAAAAGCTGTTTCCGGTGCGCCAGTGCCGCGACTCCTTTTATAACAACCGCTCACGCCCCTGCCTGCAGTATCAGATCAAACGCTGTACCGCGCCCTGTGTGGGCCTGATCAGCGAGGCCGATTATGCCGAGGATGTGCGGCACGCCATTTTATTTTTGGAGGGCAAGAGCAGTGCGGTGAT
Organism: Thiohalophilus sp.; assembly: GCF_034522235.1. Taxonomy (NCBI): domain Bacteria; kingdom Pseudomonadati; phylum Pseudomonadota; class Gammaproteobacteria; order Thiohalomonadales; family Thiohalophilaceae; genus Thiohalophilus; species Thiohalophilus sp. The sequence goes on from NZ_JAXHLN010000003.1 coordinate 1,690,398, forward strand.
CGACGCCCTGGCCGGGCGCATGGCCGAGGCGGCCGGGGCGCTGGATTACGAGGCGGCGGCCCGCTATCGGGATCAAATCGCCAGCCTGCGGCATATCCAGGACAAGCAGTACATGGACAGCGACAGCGGCGGCAACCTGGATGTGATCGCCGCCGCCGTCGAGGGTGGGCTGGGCTGTGTGCAGATTTTCACCATTCGCCAGGGGCGTAATCTGGGCAATCGCAGCTACTTCCCCAAACATCTGGAGGGGCTCGCCTCGGAACAGCCACAAAGCGAGCTGATCAGCCACTTCCTGACCCAGCATTATCTCTCTCGCCAGGATGACATCCCGGCCGAGCTCATTGTCAGCCATCCCCCGGTGGAGCAAACCCTGATCGAGACCACGCTGGGCGAGGCGGCCGGTCGGCGGGTCGCTATCAGCCACAAGCTGCGCGGCACCCGGGCTCGCTGGCGGGATATGGCGGCGCAAAATGCCCGCCAGGCGCTGGGTCAGCGTCTCAACAGCCAGGCCACCCAGCTGCAGCGTTTTGAAACCCTGCAGGAAGTGCTGCAACTGGATGAGCTGCCGCAGCGACTGGAGTGTTTTGATATCAGCCATACCATGGGCGAGGCGACAGTCGCCTCCTGCGTGGTGTTCGACATCAACGGGCCGCTCAAATCCGATTATCGGCGTTTCAACATCGAAGGCATTACCCCGGGCGACGATTACGCCGCCATGGAACAGGCTTTGACGCGGCGCTACAAGCGGCTGCGCGAGGGGGAGGGCAAGCTGCCGGACATTCTGTTTATCGACGGCGGCAAGGGGCAGGTCCAGACGGCTCGCAACGTGCTGGAGGAGCTTCAGGTTCCCGGGGTGCGGCTGATCGGGATTGCCAAGGGGCCGGGCCGCAAGCCGGGACTGGAAACCCTTTACTTGTCAGACGGCGGGGAAGAAACTATATTGCCGGCCGATTCCAGGGCCCTGCACCTGATTCAGCAGATCCGCGACGAGGCCCACCGTTTTGCCATTACCGGACACCGGCAACGCCGTCAGAAGTCCCGCAACACGTCGACCCTGGAGCAGATCCCCGGTCTCGGGCCCCGGCGCCGGCAAAATCTGCTGCACCGTTTCGGTGGTCTGCAGGAGATCGCCCGCGCCGGCGTCGAGGATCTGGCCGCGGTCAACGGCATCAGCCGCAAACTGGCGCAACAGATCTATGATACATTTCATCAAGACGGATACTGAGCCATGCCGATGAACCTGCCGACCAAACTGACCCTGTTGCGGATTGGAATTATTCCTTTCTTTATCGTGCTGTTCTATGTGCCGGTGTTTGGCATCAGCAACTACCTGCTCACCGCAGTCTACGTTCTGGCCAGCATCACCGACTGGTTCGACGGCTATCTGGCGCGCAAATGGAATCAGGAGTCGCATTTTGGCGCCTTTCTCGATCCCGTGGCCGACAAACTACTGGTGGGCGTCGCCCTGGTGCTGCTGGTCAGCAAACATCCCGGTTTCCTGCTGGCCATCCCGGCCGCCGTGATCATCGGCCGGGAAATCACCATTTCGGCACTGCGCGAATGGATGGCCAACATCGGCGCGCAGACCAGGGTGGCGGTCTCCATCATCGGCAAGTTCAAGACGGCCGCGCAGATGCTGGCGGTCTGTTTTTTGCTGTTCGAGGAGCCGATTGGCCGTTTCCCGACCATGTTGATCGGCTACCTGCTGCTCTACACCTCGGCGGGGCTGACCCTCTGGTCCATGTTCCTCTATTTGCATGCCGCCTGGCCCAGCCTGACCAGCGACCGGGATCGACCGGCCTAAGCCTTGACAGCACGCGCCGTATCGCTAAAATACGCCTCTCTCAAGCGGGAATAGCTCAGTTGGTAGAGCACAACCTTGCCAAGGTTGGGGTCGCGAGTTCGAGTCTCGTTTCCCGCTCCAGATTTTCTAGTATAATCAAATACTTATAAGCGGCAGATAGAAATATCTGCCGTTTTTTTTTGTGAAAAATTAATCCAGAATTTTGCTACTTTGTCCGTAACGTCCGCATTGTCCTTTTAAAACAATAAGCTGCGTGTCAGCAAACTTTACTAAACAACCTACGCCGGGTTGTGGTCTACTGTTAATTCATTAGTGACTAACTAATGCGCAGTTTTTATAACTTGATAGTGGGGGAATCGATATATATCGAGGTGTGCGATTCAGATACTTCTCGACATAATCATAACATCGTTGCATCAAAGTATCTCTGTCCGCGCTAATCCAGGACTCTTCGTCAAGCTTTGTGGTAGCCAGACTAAATATCTCTTCCTCAGCCGTGATATCGACAAAATAGCGGGCTCCGATCTTTTTGCCAGGCAGGGCACCTGCCTCAATCCAGCGCCGAATAGAACGCTCAGAGGGCTTGTGTGGCCCTTTGAAGCGATAGTGACGGTAATCCATCACAGACATCAACTGATTCAATTGGAGCTGATTCTTATACTTTCCATAAGAAGCCATGTGATTACTCACTGGTGACTATAAAATTGGATATTTTTTAGCAGGGGTGGTGCTCTCAGATACATTGGTATGCGATTCTGATACATCTGGGTGAATTCCTGATGCTTTCCCAATAACTCCTGATTAACTGACATTTTCCATATCAGACTATCGATCTCAGGATTTCCAGTAATAATCAGTTCTTTTTCAGCCTCTACATCAACATAGTATCGCCCCTTTATTATCTTGCCGGGCAAATACCCATATTGAATCCAGCGCCTTACAGAACGAGATGAAGGTCTATTTGGGCCTTCAAATCTTTCTTTTAAATATTGCTTAATTGTGAGGTAATTATTTTTTTTAAATAACATGGAGATATCATTATTCAGCTAGGTTATTTTCTACAATGAAATCTTTTCCCAAATCTGACAACCCATATCGCCTTGGCCCACTAGAAACAAGATAGTCATTCAATAATCCTTTTTTTGTTAATGAACGTGCGAAATATTCAGTTTTTACTTCAGAAAGCCTTGCTAAATCTGCTAACCGGTTTGTAGGAAGTATATTGTTGATATTTATAGACAAAACAGAAAGGATTCCTTTCTCTTCCGCAGTAAGGTCGTTGATCGAAGTTCTTTCTGAAGGTATACGAGAAACTTCGATTACTGAAGCGTCATTAGCTTTAAGCTCGCTAGCCTCTTGTGTTGCTGACTTAACTTCTGCGATAAATGACGCTTTATCAATTCTGGGCAGCATCGAAATATTCAAATGTTTCGCTAATCCGCCAAAAAATTTGTCAGCAAAATCTTCATCATTTATATCAATTGCCTGGAGAGAGGAAAGAGGAGGGGGAAGTTTACTTTTTGATTGACCCGAACGGTGTTTTTCAAGATAGTTGTCGCCTTTTCCGTTCTTAAGCCGCTTGCTGCACCCGCTCAGGGTTGAGGGCCGTCGGTCCTACCGCTACCCAGTTTCTCGTTCTGCCGGACCATCGCTGCGGGTTCCGCACCTTGGCCTGCTCGTAGATCCGATCACGCTGTTTCAGGATATCCCGGTCGTCGCCTCGATGCCGCTGCGCCGGCGTCACAAATTTCAGCGCACTGTGGCAGTGGCGGTTGTTGTACCAGTCGACAAATTTCAGCATCCAGTCACGAGCCTCTTCCAGCGTGGCAAATCCCTGCGATGGCCAGGCCGGACAATACTTCAGTGTCCGAAACAGCGACTCGGAAAACGCATTGTCGTTGCTCACTCGCGGCCGACTGTATGACGGCGATATGCCCAGATCCGCCAGCTTGATCCGCAGCGTCTGCGATTTCATCGGGCTGCCGTTGTCCGCATGCAAGACCAGCGGTTGGCGAAAGCACCGCTCGGCCAGCACGCTGCGCTGCACCAGCGGTGCGGCCAACTCGCCGGCCTCTCGCTCGTGGACTTCCCAGCCGACGATTTTGCGGCTGTAGATGTCCTCAATGAGGTACAGGTACCAAAACAGTCCACGCACCCGGCTGGGCATCCAGCTGATGTCCCACGACCACACCTGGTTCGGCCCGTCGGCCACATGCGTGGTCGGCGCCTTCGTTTTCTTCGGCGCCTGGGCCCGGCCCCGGTGATGCCGCTGGCCCGCCGCATGCAGTACCCGGTAGAAGCTCGACTCACAGGCGATATATTCACCCCGGTCCGCCAGCTTCGGCACGATCTGGCTCGGCGGCAGTGACGCAAACTCGGGTTCATTGCACACGGTCAGGATACGCTCGCGCTCCTCGGGCGTGAGCTTGTTCGCCGGCTCGGGCCTGATAGCATCAGGCCGTCGGTCGGCATGAACTTCCCCACCCTGGGTCCATCGCTGCAGAGTGCGTACAGTGATGCCGATTTCCTTGCAGGCCCGCGCCTTGCGGGCTCCAGCGCTCACCGCCTCCTCAATATAACCCACCAGTTTGCGCCGCTCCGGGAGCGAGGTCATCCTTCCTCGTCGTCCCCCCAGAGGGCGTTCAACTTTTTTCGCAGGGCCAGCAGCGCGGCGGTCTCTGCCAGCGCCTTGTCCTTGCGCCGCAGTTCCCGCTCCAGCTCCTTGATACGCTTTTTATCCTCGCGGGCCTGGGCCTTCTCAGCCTGTCGCCGACTGGCCGCCTGGTCCGCTCCGGTCTCACAGGCCGTGCGCCAGGCCTTCACCTGCTCGGGGTATAACCCCTTACCACGGCAATACTCACTCAGCTCCGCTTCACTCAGGCCGGCGGTCTCCACCACCACCGCCAGCTTCGCTTCACCCGACCAGTCGTCGCTTTGTTTTCCGTTTCCCGGCACCGGGACCCCCTGTTCTCTGGCTTGTTTTCGCCAATTATACAGGGTCATTTCGCTGATCCCTTCCTCTCGAGCCACATCGGCTACACTTCGGTTTTGCGGGGGCAACAGCATGCACATCACGGCAGCCTTGCGTTCTTCTGAATAACGGGGCATTTCTCGTCGCTTTCCACCCCCTGTCTTGGTTACTTTCTGATTCAGAAGAGGCGACAACTATCCTGACACAGGGGGCGAATGACAAACCGGCATGATCGGGACATTCTTTGCCCATCCTGCACCTGCTTCAAAATTTATCCATGGTTTTATAACTGATGCGGAGCTACAGAGTAGAATAAGAATTTTACTCTCTGAAAGTGCTTGGCTAATTTTATCCAGCCATTTGCTCCCGGCAGGGATGTCATCAGAGTCACTGCTTACAAAAACGCGCACACCACCACTAAACGTAGATTCAATCCATTCTTTCAAAATCTTTGCCAAGGGCGCTTCACTAGATATGTGACTTATAAATATGTCCATTTATATTAAACTCGGGTTTTGCGTTACAGATTGTGTTTTATATCAACTATCATGCATTTAATTTGACTATTTTCCTTCTTGTTTAGCTAATACTTCCTCTTTCATGACTTGGACTTCTCCCCAATACTCACTGTAACCTTCCAGAAAATCTAATACGCCGAATTGATCGATTGGAATCGCCCCCTTTGCGAATAGCATTTTATCATCTACTGCTCGAAGAGGGTCTTCGTTTCCTTCTTTCCATTTGGCAAAACTGAAAATAATCGCTATCGAATTTATTGCTATAGTGTCAGCGTCATATTGATTTCCGCTAGGACAAAAATATGCTTTGGTGAAGTTGCTATTGTTAAAATCCATCAATTTATAAAATTGGAATCTCCAGTATTCTTCATGTTCGTCAATTATCTCTTTGTGTTCATTCTCAGTTATTCTGGATTTTAATCTGTCGAATCGGAGTATCATCCGGGCTGTCGTAAGCCATAATAATCTGTCATTTCTTGGCGGAAAAATATGCTTTCCATTATCTGTGAAAATCTCATAAGATCTTTCAAGAATTCTTATAGATTCTTTTAAAAAGGTTTCAGAAGCTTTGTATTTATCTTCATGTGAATGTCTGGCTTGATTGAGGCGATATAAGAAAAATGCAACTATTGCGCTACCTGCAATTGCTAGTGAGCCTATTGTTTGAAAAATTGGATGATTATCATTTACCCATTTAACAACTGACCATTCAGCAGCAGCCGGATCTTCTGCACTGATGGTAGCTATAATTATTATTGTGATAAGAGTAAGTATTATTCCAATAAAAATGCCAAACCAAATAGTTCCGTCATTTGAAGATTGGGCAGATGACATTTGCTTCATCCTTGGTTTCTGCAAGAAGTAAAATTCATAAAAATAATACGGAATTTCCCTAATACCCACTCAAGATGTGTATTACTACACTTTGGATCAATCAAGCTCAAAATGGAAGGGTTTCCAGTAAATATGAGTTGTCTCTCAAAGCACCTGGCGATCAGTCACAGACAGAAATGAATCAAGAACAATCTGGCGCACAAAAATTAACCACCCAAATTTCTGATATGCATTCCCTGAATCATTCTGGTATATTGCGCGCCTTCTGGAGACGGGCATTTATACAGAAGTGTCCAGAACAAGTCACTAATGACTGATTTCGCACACAGGGGAAAATGGACTTTTCCTTTATAATCAGGGGTTTGGAGGCCATTGGCGTCATTCTTGCCAAGGTTGGGGTCGCGAGTTCGAGTCTCGTTTCCCGCTCCAGATTCCCTGAAAACCTCGGCCGCTCCCGAGGTTTTTTTGTGTAAACCCCGGGCAGAGTCCGGTAAAATAACGAATATGGCCGGGTGGCAGAGTGGCTATGCAGCGGATTGCAAATCCGTGTACCTCGGTTCGACTCCGGGCCCGGCCTCCATCTTTATTTCCCGCCAATTTCCCGGTATTGTCCCGGCCACATCCCCCGCGCATTGCCAAATTTACAACGTCTAACACAACGGCCTGTTCATTGAATATGAGCAAACAGATTAATATCTCGTCGTTCAGTCTGAGCTATGATGCGCGCAAGTCCTGTCTCGAATTATTCGAATTAGCGGTTGAAGATAAAAAGCTTGCCGACATTCTGCAGCGCAATGTCATTCAGCCGAATGTCGATCGCATTGTGGATGAATTTTACGATTTCATGCTGTCGCATGACAGTTTTCGGCCTTACCTCAAGGATGACGCCCTGGTCGCGCGACTGAAGGAGTCTCAACGCAGTTATCTAGATACGCTTGGGGTTGATTTTGATACACCCGGTTACTTTGAAGACCGGATACGCGTTGGCGTTATTCATAAGCAGGTTGGTCTGTCGACAACGTTATATCAAGGCGCTTATACCAAACTACTTGGGATCATTATCGATAAAATTCCGGCCGCTGAACATCTCGGCGCAAGCCGTCGTGAGATTGCGTCGTTTGCCCGGCGCATAACCGCATTGGACATGTCGCTTGCTGTTCACGCCTATCACGTCGAGCGTATCGAGGAGATGCAGGTTTCTCTCAACACCCTTCGCAAAGAAGGCGCCCAGCTGCGCGATCAAGTCGCCACAGATGAATTGACCGGCGTCCATACGCGTAACCACATAATGGAAATTTTCTCCGGGGCTATGCGGCAAGCCCGGACGCAAAAGACCGGATTGGGTCTGGCTATGGTGGATCTGGATCATTTTAAAAGCATCAATGATACTTACGGGCACCTGGTAGGTGACAAGGTATTAAAAGAGATAGCTGGAAAAATTCAGGCGCTACTGCGCGGTGACGATTTAGTGGGGCGCTATGGCGGCGAAGAATTCATGATAATTTTGAACAATACTGATTTGGCAGGTGCAACGATTATCATGGAGCGCGTCCGCTCGACTGTTGCCCACATGCTGATCGAGGTCGATATTGACCAGCCGATTCGGGTCACGCTCAGCGCGGGCGTTACCACGCTGCGTGAGGATGACACTGAAGATTCATTCTTCCATCGCGCCGATGAAGCGCTGTATGACGCCAAGCGGAGCGGACGTAACCGTATCGCCTCCCGATAGAAGCGGGCGTCTGTCGTAGATCGGGAATCTCTTCATAATCAACAAGATATATTCAGCATGGATGGAAGAGTTTTGCCCTGGCATCGATTATATATTCAAACCGACTGATATTTGTGTAAAATACCTGTAGTCACACCGTAGCCCGGGTGGCGAAATTGGTAGACGCAAGGGACTTAAATAATTGAGCATCCGGCTCGGAAACGGCCGGCGTGAATGGAGTCAAATTCGGGGGAACCTCAGCACGTGCAGGTGGTGGCAATCCCGAGCTAAGCCCGATTAAACAGTATCGAGTTACGAGTACCGAACGTTCGGAAATTCCCTCGTCACTCGTACCTCGTCACTCGTCACTATCTCGGGAAAGTGTAGAGACTTGACGGCTCCTGCCTACGTTCTACGAGTAGAATAGGGTAAAGATAAAGTCCAGACCACGAATGCATTTAAACAATGCCGCAGTTAAAGCTGTAGTGGTATGAAAATCCCTCGGTCATTGCGACCGTGCCGGTTCGATTCCGGCCCCGGGCACCATTTATAGAAGTCGCTAGACGATAGCTCAATCTGTTGAAACGGATTAACACTTTAGGGACGCATTAAAGAAATGGCTTTTTCCGGTCGCCGCAGGCGCGTGCTGGGCTCAAGAAAAACTTTAGCTTTTCTGGTCGCTTCCGTTTTGTTGCTTACAAAGCCACTAGCTGCAACGGAGCCGGTCCGCTCGCTGTACGAGGCACGGACGCAACACGTCATCCTGCAACAGTGGGACCTGAGTTGTGGTGCTGCGGCGCTGGCCACGGTGCTGCGCTACCAACACAGCGAGCCGGTGACGGAGCGGTCCGTGGCGCTGGGCCTCATCGACCGGGAAGAATACATCGAGAACCCACGGCTCGTGCGGCTCCGGCAGGGGTTCTCGTTGTTCGATATGAAGCAGTTTGTCGACGGCTTGGGTTACCAGGGAATCGGCCTGGGCCAGTTAACGTATACAGACTTGCTCGAACGCGCTCCGATCATCGTCCCGGTTGACCTGCGGGGCTATCCGCACTTCGTTGTGTTTCGCGGTGCGACCCAACAAACCGTTCTCGTGGCGGACCCGGCCTTCGGGAATCTCTCGGTCTCCCGGGAGAAGTTCATCGAGGCATGGATCGACTACCCTGAACTCGGACAGGTCGGTTTCATTGTGACGAAGGACGGGGACCCGGCGCCGCCGAACAGGTTGGCTGTTTATGCCACTGACTTTACCATCGTTCGCTAACGTTCATCACCGGGGGCTACGGATGACGCGCACTCTGACCGCCACCACAGCGGTGGCAGCCGTTCTCGCACTCAGCACCGACACCGCGCAGGCTCAACAGGAACCAACCGTAGAGCAGTTGCAGCAGAAGCTCGAACAGCGCGACAAGGTGATCATGGAGTTGCTGGAACGCGTAGAGCGGCTGGAACGCCGGGTTGGCGTAGACGGTACGCGCGAAACCATTAAGCGTGCCGAGCAGGCATCAGAGTCGCAGCAGGAAGCTAACAGCCAGCCGAAACCTGACACCGAGGCAGAGCAGACTACCAGCAGTTCGGCCCCCGGCAAGGTGGTGGTAGAGGAAGGGGAAGCCGAACGCGCCCTTGAACGCTCGCTAACCAGTGAGGGTGCCCTTCTGTTGCGCGCAGGGCGCATGGAAGTGGAACCGAGCCTGACCTATACCCGCGATACCGATAACACACCGTCTCTGGCGACCGTCGGGGGTAACACCGCTGCTGTTCGACTCGAACGAAACTCAGACAGCCTGACCGTCGATCTAGCCATACGGCTGGGCTTGCCGTTCGACAGCCAATTGGAATTCGGTGTGCCGTACCGTTGGCGATCTGTCGAGCAAGTCACTTCGGTCGGGTTTTCGCCCGTTGCTACAAGCAGCGACAGTGCGTCAGCAGTCGGGGATTTTCGCATCGGCGTCGCCAAGACACTCCTGCGTGAAGGGTTGTGGCAGCCGGACCTCATTGGCCGGATAACCTGGGACACGGCGAGCGGCGATGACGCCGAGAATGGTGTTTCGCTCGGCGGCGGGTATGACGAAGTTCGTGGCTCGCTCACCGCGGTGAAGCGTCAGGACCCTATCGCGTTCGTTACCGGGCTTAGCTACCAGCACGTCTTTGAGAATAACGACGTTCAGCCCGGGGCCAGCTACACGACCAGCCTGTCAGGTGTGGTAGCACTAAGTCCTGAAACCTCTGTGAGCCTTGGTGTATCCGGTGGTTACCAGGAAGAATTCGAGATTGATGGCCAAGAGCGCGAGGGCAGCGACAGCGTGTTGGGGCGGTTGAACCTCGGGGCTTCAACGCTGCTGGCTCCGGGCGTGCTGTTCAATGTATCCACCGGCATCGGGCTAACCGAAGACAGCGACGATTTCAGCGTAACCTTCTCGGTACCGATCCAGTTCGATGCGTTTTGAGCGAAAACGCATAACGGAGTTTCGGTTAGTAAATGGTGAATATTGGTATATAATAAAACTATTATATTAGCGGCATTGTTAGACACGTGGCGAAAATGCATGTAGGTTTACGAACCATCCATCAAAAAACGGAGACGATTTATGAAGACTATAGTTGGCGCATTTGCGTTCTTGCTTATGGTACCTGCGGCGATGGCAGAAGAACCCATGCAGTTAGATGACAACCAGATGGACAGGATCGTTGCGGGTAACGACCTGGGCACGGCACCGGACCAGATTGCGATCAATTTCCCGGATTCATTCTCCTCGGGTAAGGGGCCTTTGCAGGTCACTGGGGTCGAGATGGTAATGCCGGGCGATAACGTGTCCTCGGTTATTCTTAAGGCGAAAAAAGCGTTTCTTAAGGCGAAAAAAGCGTTCTAAAAATAAATTCCTGAAGGGTTCTGTCCCGTTTTCACTGACGGTTGTAAAACGTCTGAAAACGCCAGATCGCGTTTCGCAACCCGCCGTTTCATGCGCGGGCCGTGCCGGCTGCGGCGTGCCGTCCCTGGTACGCCCCCTTCGGGCGCACTGAAGTGCGGCCAAATCCGTGTCGCTTCCGACATCCTGTCTCCCGCGACATTAGTACATCCATGTACGTCATCCGGACGGATTTGTCGATTCCGGCCCCGGGCACCATTAATCGCAATACCTCTTTCCACTGTAGGAGCGGCTGCGCCGCGAATGCCAAAACGAGAGATGATCGCAAGGAACACGATTATGCGATTACCGACTTCGTTCCTTCAAAAGGTTCCATTCAGCGTACCGGCTTGCCGCCAATCGCCCGATCCAGCCAGTGTCTGATAACCCACTTTTCCAGTTCCACGATGAAGAACACGGACGCGGCGATCAGGATGATGCGCAGCCAGTCAGCCAGCGTCAGTGCCGTGGTGTTGAACAACAGCTGCAGTGGCCCCCAGTACGTAAAGGCAAGCTGCAGCAGAATCAGCAAGCCGATGGCGTAAAGCACATAGCGGTTGTTCATCAAGACCCGCCAGGTCAGCGAGTTTTCGATCAAGAAGCGGGAATTCAACAGATAAAACATTTCAAACAGCACCAGCACATTCACCGCCATGGTGCGTGCCTCGTCAATGCCGGTACCCTGGCCGCGCTCCCAGAAGAACAGGCCGAACGTGCCGGCCGCCAGAATTAACGAGACAAACGCTATTCGCCAGATCAAAAAGGGCGTAAAAACCGGTTCCCTGGGATCGCGCGGTGATCGGGCCATTACCTGACCCTCGGCCGGCTCGAAGGCGAGGGAGAGCGCCAGGGTGACGGCGGTGACCATGTTGATCCAGAGGATCTGTACCGGCGTGATGGGCAGCATCATCCCCAGCAATATGGCCCCGACCAGGGTCAGCGCCTCGCCGCCGTTGGTGGGCAGAATGAACATGATCGACTTTTTCAGATTGTCATAAACAATCCGGCCTTCCTCGATGGCCCGGGCGATGGAGGCAAAGTTATCGTCGGCCAGCACCATCTCCGCTGCTTCACGGGCCACTTCGGTGCCTTTTTTGCCCATTGCCACGCCCACATCGGCCCGTTTCAATGCCGGGGCGTCATTGACCCCGTCGCCGGTCATGGCCACGACATTGTTCTGTGCCTGCAGCGCTTCGACCAGTCTTAACTTCTGTTCCGGGTTGACCCGGGCAAACACATCGGTGTCGCGCACGATTTGGCGCAGCGCAGCGTCATCATTGTCATCCAGGTCGGCCCCGGTCAGTGCCTGGCTGTCGTCGGCGACAATGCCCATGTTACGGGCGATGGCCAGTGCCGTTGTGGCATGATCGCCGGTGATCATCTTGATCCGGATCCCGGCCGCATGACATTGCCGAATCGATTCGATCGCTTCATCGCGCGGCGGGTCCATGATCCCGACCATGCCCAGCAGGGTCAGACCGGCTTCCACATCGTTGAAGTTCAGCTCGCGATGGTCACTGCCGGTGGTGTTAAAGGCGATCGCCAGCACACGCTGACCGTCTTCGGCCAGTTGCTGCATCTGTTCATGCCAGTATTGGATATTCAACGGGGTGGTCTCGCCATCGGTACGTTGATGCGAGCTCATGGACAGGATCTGTTCCGGCGCGCCCTTGACATAGATAAAGCCGTGCCCGGTATGATCGTGATGCAGCGTCGCCATAAAACGATGTTCGGATTCAAACGGGATGGCATCATCCCGGGGCCATTCTTCGCTCTGATGCACCGGCTCGAGTCCGGCCTTCATGCCCAGCGCTACCAGGGCCCCCTCGGTCGGATCGCCATTGAGCTGCCACTGTTCGTCGACGTTTTCAACTCTGGCATCGTTACAGAGCAGGGCGGCACGACTCAGTTCCTGCAGTACCGGATCGGTGTCGACCTCGATGGATTTTTCATTATGAGAAAATTCGCCGTGAGGATCATAGCCGTCCCCGCTGATCGCATATTGCCGGTCCGCCGTCACCACGTGACGGGCAATCATGACATTCTGGGTGAGGGTGCCGGTCTTGTCGGAACAGATCACGGTCACCGAGCCGAGGGTCTCGACCGCCGGCAGGCGGCGAATGATCGCGTTGCGCCGTGCCATGCGCTGTACCCCGATGGCCAGGGTGATACTCATAATGGCCGGCAGCCCTTCTGGGATGGCGGCAACGGCCAGTCCGACCGCGGCAAGGAACATTTCGCCAGCAGTGTAATCCTTGATTAACACACCAAAGGCAAAGGTGGCGGAGGCGATGACCAGAATGCCCCCGGTCAACCAGCGGGAGAACTCGGCAATTTTTTGCAGCAATGGCGTGGTCAGTGTTTCCACCGACTGCAGCATATCGCTGATTCGGCCCACCTCGGTCTCGTTACCAATCGCCACCACCACACCCAGGCCCTGGCCGTAGGTGACCAGGGTGCCGGAATAGGCCATGGCAGCGCGATCGGCCAGCAAAGTTTTTGGATCGTCAGGTTCTCGGCTTTTCTCCGACGCCATCGATTCACCGGTCAGCAGTGACTCGTCGATCCGCAGTTGGCGGGATTTGAACAGCCGCAGATCGGCCGGTACCTTGTCTCCCGACTGCAACAGGACCACATCACCGGGTACCAGCCGGGTTGCATCGACTGTTTTAATCTGTCCTTCACGGCGGACCCGGGCCTGGCGGGTCAATAACTGCTGGATGGCGGCCAGTGCCTTTTGCGCCTTGCCTTCCTGAACAAAGCCGATCAGGGCGTTGATGACGACTACGCCAAAGATGACGCCGCTATCGATCCAGTGCCCCAGCAGCAGGGTAATGACACCGGCACCGAGCAGCACATAGATCAATACATTATTGAACTGACGGAGCAATCGCCGCCAGGCCGGTTCGGCCTGCTGGGTCTGCAACTGGTTCAGCCCATACTGTTCACGTCGTTGTTGGGCGTCGGCCTCGTCCAGTCCCTCCTCGGTACTGGCGAGACGTTCAAAGACTTCCTGACTGGCCAGGGCGTGGTAGTTCGGCGTGGCTGATCCAGTGTTGTGGCGTTGCGGGTCGGTATCGTGTTTTGCCATCGCCGCTACCTTGATTTGTTACAGAATAGAGAGATACTGCATAATTGTCGTGTATTTAGCGGTTTTGCAGTTCGATCAGTATATCGATCAGTTCAGGCGCATCCCATTCTCGTCCGCCGATGACGCGGGACACAATTCGCCCCTGTTTGTCGACCACAAAAGTGGTGGGCAGGCCCCGTACCGGCCACTCATTGATCACGGCAGAATCCTGATCCATCAACAACGGAAAACTTACAGGATAATCGGCGGTAAAAGTAAAGATGGAATCGACATCCTCGCCGACGTTGATCGCCAGCATGGCGATATCGTGTTCCTGTAGTTGTTCCCAGGCCCGTTCCATCGAGGGCATTTCCTCGCGGCAGGGCGGGCACCAGGTGGCCCAGAAATTCACTACGACAACCTGTCCCTTGTAATCCTCGAGCGTGTGGGTGTTGCCGTCCATGTCTTTCAGGCTGAATGTCGGTGCGGGCTTCGGATCGTTTATCAGGTGGAGTTGTTCGGCAGCCTGAACGGCCGTGGTGAACAACAGGCTCAGCGCAAACAGGGCGGTAAAAGGTCGGGTTAACAACATGATAATCAATCACTCCGGTTCAGGGTGGATATCGGGCGCGCATTCGATGCCCTCGATGCGTCGGGTATACTGTTGGTCGCCACGCGACCAGCTGAATTCCAGATCGAATTGTGTGCCGGGCGGCAGCCCGTAGGCGGTCATGCCCCAGTTATAATCATCTGCCTCATAAACCTGATAGGTCGGCAACAGGGCCCATTCAAAGGCAATTTTTGCCGGTTCGGGGAGATCGTATTCCTGCCAGATCGTTTTCCAGGTTTCGCGCACCATTAACGATCGGGTTCCCTCGTCGGTATAGATTCGCCAGTCGGTCAGATCGTATTCAACCGGCGGCTGGTCATTGCTTGCCGTGTTGCGAAATTCACTTTGAAACACACAGGACAGCGCAATGCGCTCACGACTCTCCTTGTCAAAGCCGCGCGCGTCAAAAAAGGCGCGGGTCTGATCCGGCAGACGCTGGGTCAGTTTGAAGGAGATGCCCGCCTCCTGCCAGTGCCAGTGGCGCAGGCCGGTGTCGGGATCCTCGCCGCGGCTCAGTTCAGCCTGCAGTGGCGTTACACTAAAATAAAAGGCAATCAGGCATACTGGCGTAAGTTGTTGCATTGACCACATGAATCTCTCCCGGGTCTATTTTGTCTGGTTTTGTTCTTCCACCGGCAGGCCGGCGGTTTTCCACTCAGGGTAACCGTCTTCGAGACGTCGCGCATTGAGGCCCTTCTCGCGCAGGCGGGCGACCGCATCGAAGGCGAGCACGCAATGCGGCCCGCGGCAGTAGGCGACGATCTCCTGATCCCGGTTTTCCCCCAGTTCGGCCAGTCGCTGTTCCAGCTCGCCGAGGGGAATGTTGACCGCGCCGGGCAGGTGGCCGGCGGCGTATTCCTCGGGCGGGCGCACGTCGATGACCGTGACGTGGCCGTCACGGGCCCGGGCCAGCAGCTCGTCGCGGGGAATCGGCTCAAGATCGTCTTTCACGGTCAGGTAACTGTTGATCAGCCGTTCCACTTCGGCCACGTGATGCTCCGCCACCCGCCGCAGGGCATCGATCAAATCCAGTACATCGTTGCTGCTCAGCCGATAATAGACCTTGAGGCCTTCCTTGCGGGTGGTCACCAGACCCGCCTGGCGCAGGTGCTGCAGATGCTGGGAGGTGTTGGCCACGGTCAGCCCGGCGACGTTGGCCAGGGCCTCGACGCTGCGCTCGCCCTGGGCCAGATATTCCAGGATTTCCAGGCGATTACCGTTACCCAGCGCCTTGCCGACCCGGGCGAACTGGGCGAAGAGATCGTGCTTGAAATTGCCGCTTGACATGCATCACCACGCTGAATAATCTAATATTCAAGTAATCACTTGATAAGTTGTATTTGTCAGTATAGCATGCCATTTATGGCAGGCAATAACCAGAATAATCAAACGCCGTTAACGGCAATGGAGAATCGCGGTCATGAATATCGACGAACTCATACTGGGAAACGAGCCCCTGATCCGGCTGGGTTTCTTTTTCGGCATCCTCGCCCTGATCGGTTTGTGGGAATTGCTCGCGCCACGTCGCGCCCTGACCGCTTCCAAGGCGGTGCGCTGGGGCAGCAACCTGGGGATCGTGGTGCTCAACACCATCGTCCTGCGCCTGCTGTTTCCGGCCGCCGCGGTCGGCATGGCATTTTTTGCCGGCGAGCAGGGCTGGGGGGGTTTCAACTATATCGAGGTGCCGTACTGGCTGGCGGTGGTCGTCTCGGTGATCGTGCTCGATTTCGTGGTCTGGCTGCAGCATGTCATGGTCCATGCCGTACCGCTGTTCTGGCGTTTGCACCGCATGCACCATGCCGATCTCGACTTTGATGTCACCACCGGCGCGCGTTTTCATCCGCTGGAGATCATTCTCTCCATGCTGATCAAGTTCGCCGCCATCGTTGTGCTCGGCCCGCCGGTGATCGCGGTGATCATCTTCGAGGTACTGCTCAACGCCACCGCCATGTTCAACCATGGCAATATCCGTCTGCCGCTGAAACTGGATCGGGTGCTGCGCTGGTTCGTGGTCACCCCCGACATGCACCGGGTCCATCACTCGGTGGAAGATGACGAGGCCAACAGCAACTTCGGTTTCAACCTGCCGTGGTGGGATCGGCTGTTCGGCACCTATCGCGATCAACCCCGCGGCGGTCACGACGGCATGACCATCGGTATTCGCAAATACCGCGAGCCGCAGCAGGTGAGCTGGCTCAACGGGATGTTAATTCTGCCGTTCAAGGGCAAGATCAGCGATTACGCGATCAACCGTCGGCAGTGGGGTGATGGCAATGAAAACTAAACTGATTCGTCTGGGTCTGTTTGCCATCCTCGTTATTGCGATCGGCATTGCCATCAGCTACCGGGACCAGTTCGACGCCGCGGCGCTGGAGGCCTGGCTCGACGGCGCCGGCGCGGCCGGCCCGATCCTGTTTATCCTGATCTACGCGGCGGCGGCCGTACTGTTTTTACCCGGCTCGGTCCTGACCCTGGCGGGCGGCGCGCTGTTCGGCCCGGTCTGGGGCACCCTGTTCAACCTCATTGGCGCCACCCTGGGCGCGACGCTGGCGTTTTTGATCGCCCGCTACCTGGCCGCCGACTGGGTGGAACGTAAAACCGGCGGGCGCCTGAAACAGCTCAAGCAAGGGGTCGAGAAGGAAGGCTGGCGTTTTGTCGCCTTCGTGCGTCTGGTGCCGTTGTTTCCGTTCAACCTGCTCAATTATGCGCTGGGTCTCACGCGCATCAACCTGGCCCATTACATCATTGCTTCGTTTATCTGCATGTTTCCCGGCGCGGTGGCCTACACCTACCTGGGTTACGCCGGGCGCGAGGCGATCGCCGGCGGGGAAGGGCTGATTCAGAAGATCCTGCTGGCCATCGGGCTGCTGGTGCTGGTGGCGTTTTTGCCGCGCTGGATCGGTCGCCTGCGCCAGGGGCCCTCGCAAACGGTGGATCAGCTCAAGCAACAACTCGATCAACAGGCCGATGTACTGGTGCTGGATGTGCGCAGCGAAGAAGATTTCAACGGCGAGCAACAGCATATCCCCGGCGCGCGCAATGTGCCGCTGGAAGAGCTCCCCAATCGGCTGGATGAGCTGGCCGAGTATCAGGAGCGGTCGGTGGTCACCGTCTGCCGTACCGATAAACGTTCCGCCAAAGCCGCGCAACTGCTGGCCCGACAGGGCTTTGCCGACGTGCACATTATCAAGGGCGGGATGACCGACTGGAATGAGAAAGGCTATCCGGTCGCATGAACCGGCGATGGCATCGTGAAGTTTGACTAAAACCTTTGACTATAATTCAGGAGAAAACATGAAAATGACTCTCGCCAGATCGTTCCTGACAACGGGACTGTTTATTCTGCTGTTGCTGACGGCGCTGATGACCAGCCGAACCGCCATGTCAACAGAGTCAGATCCGGTCGCCGATGCCATAGAAGAGTATCTGGCGTTTACCACCTATAGCAGCAGTCTGCTCTGGCCGGAACAGATCCCGAAACAGGAGTGGCAAAACATCCTGGTCATCGATGCGCGTGATGCCACACAATACGCCCAGGATCACATTCCCGGGGCCGTCAATATCGAATGGCGCGAGATTGTCGCGCGCCGCGCGGAATTACCCGCTGACAGGACCGTGCTCATCTACTGCAATTCCGGCTCGCTCTCGGCACAGTCCGTTTTTGCCCTGCGTCTGCTTGGCATGGAGAACGTCAAGGTGTTGCAGGACGGCTTTGAAGGCTGGAAGGCAAAAGGGGGCTTTGACGCGCATCAGCAAGCCACGGAAGCGGCGGGGCACTGAGTATTATAAATATCTGTTCCTGAAAGGTGCGCAGAGGCGTCGGTCAGGTTGCGCGCAGCGCTACCTGACATTCTCCATATCGGTAAGGGTGTCACGCAGGCTAACGCCAGCGTGACCTACAATTTTAGCAAGTATTTAAAATGTGCATGAATTTGGAACAATTATTTATACAATGTAATCAGCTGCTATGACCCGACCTGTTTATCTCGATTACAACGCCACCACCCCGGTCGACCCGCAGGTGCAGGCGACGATTGCCGAAGTACTGCAAGAGACCTTCGGCAATCCTTCCTCCTCGCATGTATACGGTCAACAGGCCAGGGCGGTGATCGAGCGCGGGCGACAACAGGTCGCCGATCTCATCCAGGCACAAACCTCTGAAATCGTCTTTACCGCCAGCGCTTCGGAAGCCAATAACCTGGCCATCCTGGGCACGGCCTGTGCGCGCCAGGCACAGGGGCGTCATCTGATCACCTCGGCGGTGGAACACCCCTCCGTGTTGCAGCCGTTTAACTATTTGCAACAACAGGGCTGGGAACTGACCGTGCTGCCGGTCGATGAATTCGGCCGGGTCGATCCGGGCGATCTCGAGCAGGCGATTCGCCCGGATACCGTGCTGGTGTCCATCATGCACGCCAACAATGAAGTCGGCACGATTCAGCCTATCGAAGCCATCGCCGCCATCACCCGCCAGCATGGTATCCCGCTGCACGTGGACGCCGCCCAGTCGGCGGGCAAGATCCCGGTCGAGGTGAATGCGCTGGGCGCCGATCTGCTGACCCTGGCGGGTCACAAGTTCTATGCCCCCAAGGGCATCGGTGCACTCTATATAAAAGAAGGGATCCACCCGAATCCGATCCTGTTCGGCGCCGCCCAGGAGCGGGGACAGCGCACCGGCACCGAGAACGTGCCCTATATCGCCGGGTTGGGTGTGGCCGCGCAGCTGGCCCGGGCGCAACTCGACCACGATGCCACGGCACTTCGTAACAAACGGAATCGCTTGCACCACGCCCTGCTTGACGCCATCCCCGATCTGACACTCAACGGTCATCCTGACCAACGCCTGCCCAATACCCTGAATGTCTCCTTTCCGGGTGTGGAGGGCAAATCACTATTGGAGAAGGCATCCGACCGCATCGCCGCCTCGACCGGCTCGGCCTGCCATGCCGACAGCGATGAAGTCAGCGGGGTGCTCGGGGCCATGGGCATCGATGTGCAACGGGCAGTGGGGGCGGTTCGCCTGTCGGTCGGCCGGCCCACCCCTGACGCCGAGATCGATTCGGCGGCAACGGCGCTGATCGACGCCTGGCAAGCTTGCCTGTCCGCCGGCAGAACAGGTTCCAGATAAACTCACCGAAGCGGTTTAACGCCTTCGGCTTCAAAGACAACATCGTCATCCGGGTACAGGAAGAGCGTCCCCGACGACGCGGTTAACCTGGAAGAACTCCTGGGCGAGCTGATCGAATGCGGCCTGGCGGTGCGGGCCTGCGGCATGGCGGTCGACGATTGCGGCATCGCCGAAAGCGAACTGTTGCCCGGGATCGAAAAAGGCTCCATGAAATCCCTGGCCACGTGGGTCAAAGAGAGCGATCATGCCATGACATTCTGATCAGAGGGGAGGATTATGATGGGTGAAATGGGAAATTTCGGTGGCTGGGGACCGGGGTTTGGCTGGCTGTTCATGATCCTGTTCTGGGCGCTGGTCATTCTGGGTATTGTCGCCATTTTGAAATGGTTGATGGGCTCAAATGGCAACCCGACATCGCCGAGGAAAACCGCCCGGCAGATACTGGAAGAACGCTATGCCCGGGGCGAAATTGATCGCGAGGAATTCGAGCAGAAAAAGCATGATCTGGAATCGTAACGCCGGTGCCGGGAAACGGCGCGTCAGGGGAGCGATACGCGTGGTACCGATTGCCATGCTGCTGTTATCGACGCTGTCCGTTGCTGAAACCGATGTCCTGATCTATCGCGGCGAGATCAATGCCGAACGCAATGCCAGCCTGTTCGCCCGGGCGCAGGCGATGGCCCCGGAACGACTGCGCATCACCTCGGGCGGCGGCGAGGTGAAAGCCGGCATTGCGCTGGGGCGCTGGGTGCACGAGCATGGCCTGACCCTGATAGTCGAGGACTATTGTCTGTCATCCTGCGCCAATTATGTCTTTCCCGCCGCGCCACGCAAACGTCTGCTTCCCGGTGCGCTCGTGGCCTGGCACGGCAATTATCGTCACCTGCTGGAGACCGGTCTGTGGCGTGAGGATGCCGCGGCGCGCATGCAAAAGCGGGGCGAGGACCGGGCGACCGCGCTGGTACGCGCGCGCGAATTCACCGAACAGCTGGTCTCGCTGGAACAGGCTTTCTTCGAGCGGATCGGGGTGGATGATCGCCTGTGCTGGTTTGGCAAGCTGCCACCCCATGCGGTCCCCGATTACTACACCCTGTCCGTCGCGGATATGGCGCGCTTCGGCGTGACGCATGTCAGCGCCCCGCCCGATTACCCCGACGCCGAGGCTCTCGGACAGGTGGACAACCTGCGCCATATTCGTCCGGGACGCGGCATGCCATGATCAGAACCCGGATACAAAAATCGCGCCGCAAAAATGAACGGCAGACCGGATCAGGTTATCTGATTCGCCAGAATGTAGGTGGCCACCAGCATCAGGAAAATCGCGAAGCCTTTTTTCAACACGTCACCCGAGACGCATCGCGCCAGGCGGGTACCGATGACACTGCCGACGACCGCTACCGCGGCGAACACCGCCATCAGGGCATAGTCGATCGGCACATCACCGACATAACCGGCAAAACCGGCATAGGACTTGACCGCGACAATGGCCAGCGAGGTACCAATGGCCTGTTTCATGGGCAGGCGGGAGAGGATCACCAGTGCCGGGACGATCAAAAAGCCGCCGCCGACCCCCACCAGGCCGGTCAGGGCGCCGACCACGATGCCGTGCATCGCCACATGGCTCAGGCAGTGTCTGGAGGTACAGCCCTCGGCCGCTTCCACCGCGGCCGCCCCGGCCGAGCGGGGCGGTTGGGCGGGGCGCAGCATCTTCCAGGCGGCGGCGTACATGACCAGCGCAAAGATACTCAGCTGCAGCACCACCGGGGTGATCACCCCCAGACGCGCCCCGGCATAGGTGCCAAGGATGCCAAATATCCCGAATATCAGTGTGACCTTACCGTTCACATTCCCGGCCCGCCAGTGCTGCAGCGCCGTCAGGGTGGCGGTGACCGCGACGATCCCCAGGCTCATGGCGATGGCCGATTTTGGCGCGATATCAAGGAGATAGAGCAGCGCGGGGGTGGTGATAATGGAGCCGCCACTGCCGAAGATGCCGAGCATGATGCCGGTGGCGAGGCCGGCGAGAATGGCACTGAGGGTCATAACAGGCTCCTGTCAGTATTTACTATTATTCAATAGATCAGTAGAATACTTGACAGGATCAAGAGATTCAAGGAAATTTCTTGGTAAGAAAGTCGGGCTTCACGCGACTAACAAATTGCAAGGATCATCTCCCGAAAGTTGTTATCGCGGCAGCCGGGAAATTACCCGGGCAAGGAGGGCACCATTATGAAACTCGGCATAGTCATCGCCTGCAATATTGCGGAAACGGTCTGGAATGCCTTTCGACTGGGCGTTCATGCCTGTCAGCAGGGTGATACGGTCAAAATCTTTTTGCTCGGGCAGGGCGTGGAAAGTGAAACCCTGCAGGATGCGAAATTCAACGTGGTGGAGCAGATGAAGTCGTTTGTCGAACAGGGCGGGGAAATATTGGCCTGCGGAACCTGTCTTGAAATTCGCCAGAGTGAATCCAGCGCGCTGTGTCCGGTTTCGACCATGGCCGATCTGCATCAGATTGTTAACGAATCCGACAAGGTGCTGACGTTTTAATGCGGGACATCGTCATCATTGGCGGCGGCGTCGGCGGGCTCATTACCGCCAGCGTTGCGGGGCAACTGGGGCTCAGGGTCACCCTGATCGAAAAAACCGCCGCGCTTGGCGGTGACTGTCTGCATCACGGCTGTGTGCCGAGCAAAAGCCTGATCAAGGCGGCGAAGGTGGCGCACTGGCTGCGGCATGCCGACGCATTCGGCCTGCCGGTCAGCGACCCGCCGATTGATCTCGGCGCGGTGAATGCGCGGGTACAGGCGATCATCGATCAGATCCAGCAGCACGATGATCCCGACCGGTTTCGTTCCTACGGCTGCGAGGTGTTGCTGGGCGAAGCGGCGACGTTTATCTCCCCGCATGCCGTGCAGGTCGGCGATCGGATCATCGAAGGCCGCCGTTTTGTCATCGCCACCGGCTCACGCCCTTTCGTACCGGAACTGCCCGGCATCGATCCCGCCGGGATTCTGACCAACGAAAGCTTATTCAACTTGCAAAACACGCCGTCACGACTGGCCGTGATCGGCGGCGGGCCCATCGGCCTGGAGCTGGGGCAGGCCATGCAACGCCTCGGCAGCCAGGTGACGTTGCTGCAACGGGCCCCGACAATCCTGCCCCAGGAAGATCCGGAACTGACGGATCTGTTGCAAGCGCAACTGATCGACGAAGGCCTGCAGATCCGGACCGGGCGCGAAATCGCCCACGTCGACAACCATAACGGGGTTTTTGATATCACCTGTCAGGACGATACCCGGTTTCAGGTTGATCAGATCCTGGTTGCCACCGGGCGGCAACCCAATATCGAACAACTCAATCTCGAGGCGGCCGGCGTAAAATCCACGTCACGCGGTATCGAGGTGGACCGGCGTCTGCGCACCGCGCAAAAACACATCTACGCCTGCGGCGATGTCTGTGGGCCTTATGCCTTCACCCACCTGGCCGAATACCAGGCCGGTATTATCATCAGCAATGCGCTGTTTCGTTTCCCCAAAAAAACCGATTACCGCGTGCTGCCCTGGGTGACCTTCACCGATCCGGAACTGGCCCGGGTGGGACTCACCGAACAGCAGGCCATCGAGCAGGGGATCAAACATACGGTATTGCGCTTTGACTTCAAGGAAGTCGATCGTGCCATCACCGAACGGGAAACAACCGGCCGGGTCAAACTGGTCACCCGCAAAGGGAAAATTCTCGGCGCCAGCATCCTGGGCCCACAGGCCGGGGAACTGATCCACGAGATCGCACTGGCCATGCAAAGCGGAGCGACGATCGGCGATATCTCCGCCACCATTCATGCCTATCCCACGTTGGCACAGGTACACCGGCGTACCGTGAATACGGCCTATGCGCCAAAACTGTTCAGCCCCTTCACCCGGCGACTGGTGTGCTGGCTGCAAAAGTTACCGGGTTGAGTCAGGCAAAAGATGTCACCTGCAAAAAGGAAGGGCGCATTCTACACCCCGTTTGGGAACACTTATTTCGCATTCGATAACATTATGGATATTACACCCGAACAGTATGACAACTGGTATCACACCCCTCGTGGGCGGTGGATCAGCACACGGGAATTTGATTTGTTGATGCGCTTGTTAAACCCGACCCCCGGGGCCCGTTTACTGGATGTCGGTTGCGGTACCGGCCACTTCAGCCGACGGTTCGCCCAGGCGAAATTGAAGGTGACCGGCCTGGATCCCGACCCGGCGATGCTCGATTACGCGCGGCAACAGGCGGGAGATATCGCGTATCGGGAAGGTCACGCCGAAGCGTTACCGTTTGCCGATCAACAGTTTGATTATTGCGCCGCCGTCACCAGTCTCTGTTTCATTGCCGATCCGGTCAAAGCCTTGCAGGAAATGGGGCGAGTCAGCAAACACGGTATCGTGCTGGGTTTATTAAACCGGCACAGCCTGCTGCACCGGCAAAAGGCCGGCCGCGGCGCCTATGCCGGCGCGCGCTGGGACAGCCGCCCCGATGTGATAAACTGGCTGAACCGGGCCGGCATGGGTGCTGTCCATTATCAGATGAAAAGCGCGATCTTTTTCCCCCGTGGCGGGCGGTTAGCCCGACTGATGGAAAAGGCTTTACCCGGTTCGCTGCTGTGGGGCGGTTTTCTTGCCGTCATACTCCGCAAAACAGCTCCGGACACCAATGTAACTTGATGAGACGCGATCACCATGCATGCCACCTTACCCCTGCTGCAAGAAAGTGACTTTCCGGCGATTCGCCGCAACACATTAACAACCCTGCAGGTCAATCTCGGCTATCGCTGCAATCAGGCCTGTCTGCATTGCCACGTTAACGCCGGCCCGACCCGCAAAGAGGTGATGTCACGCGAGACCGTCGAGCAGATCGTCGACTTCCTGCGTCACAATAAACTCGCAACCCTGGACATCACCGGTGGCGCACCGGAACTCAATCCCCATTTTCGTTACCTGGTCGAACAGGCGCGTGCACTGGGCCTGCATGTCATCGACCGCTGCAACCTGACCATCCTGCAGGAAGCCGGGCAGGGGGATCTGGCCGACTTTCTGGCACAGCACAAAGTGGAAATCGTCGCCTCCTTGCCCTGCTATCAGGAAGCGAACGTCAACGGCCAGCGCGGCGACGGCGTCTATGCCCGCAGCATCGACGCCCTGCAACAACTCAACGCGCGTGGCTATGCTGACGAGAATTGCGGCCTGTTATTGAACCTGGTTTACAATCCGACCGGTCCGTTTCTGCCGCCACCACAGGCGCAACTGGAAGCCGACTACAAACGGGAACTGGCCAAACAGGGCGTGACCTTCAACCAGTTATATACATTGACCAACCTGCCCATCCAGCGCTTCGGCAGCACGCTGATCTCAAAGGGCCAGTTCGACGAGTACATGCAACTGCTCAAAAGCGCCCACCTGGGTGCCAACCTGGATAATGTCATGTGCCGCTCGCTGATCAGCATCGACTGGCAGGGCTATGCCTATGACTGCGACTTCAATCAGATGCTGAACCTGCCGTTACCGCTGCCGAACAAGGGCCGTCCGCATATTCGCGACTTGACCGCGCAGGCATTACAGGGCCTGCCCATCGCCATCGCCGACCACTGCTACGGCTGCACCGCCGGGCAGGGCAGTAGCTGCGGTGGAGCACTTGCCTGATCAGATAAAGAGACTGACGCAGAGGCGCAAAGACGCAGAGGAACGCAGAGAAAAATTTGTTGTGAGAAACATCAGCCATGTAGGTCACGCTGGCGATAGCCTGCATGACATCTATCGCAATTTTGTAGGAGGCGATTGACGTACATGGAAGTACTAATGTCGCGGAAGGCACGGATGCCGCGAGCGACACATCGGCGACTATATCCTGGCGGTAAGGACGGGTCGCGGCTAAAAGCCCCTCCCACAACAATATCAAAAACTTCTCGCTTTCTCAGTGATGAAGAGGGTTTAACAAGGCAATAACACGTGCAACGACTGTCCATCATTATCCCGACGCTAAATGAAGCTGACAGCCTTCCGGCGACGCTGGAGCGGCTTCAGCCGCTGCGCTCGCGCGGGCATGAGGTAATTCTGGTCGATGGCGGCAGCATGGATAAAACGATCGACATTGCCCGCCCGCTGGTGGATCGCATCCTAAATAGTGAACCGGGGCGGGCACGCCAGATGAATGTGGGCGCTTCGCAGGCCAGGGGCGACATCTTCTGGTTTTTGCATGCCGATACCCTGATCCCCGTACTGACCGATCAGATCATCGATCATGCCATTGATGGACGTAAACTGGCCTGGGGCCGGTTTGATGTGCGCCTCAGTGGCAAGGATGTGCGTTTGCGACTCATTGCGTTTATGATGAACCGGCGTTCGCGGTTGACCGGCATCGCCACCGGCGATCAGGGGATATTCGTCACCCGTGCGCTGTTTGAAACGATCAACGGGTTCATTGAACAGCCGTTGATGGAAGATATCGAGATCAGCCGGCGACTCAAACGCCATGCCCGGCCGATCTGTCTTGAACAGAAACTGATCACCTCCAGCCGTCGCTGGGAGACCCGTGGCATCTGGCGCACGGTCTTTTTGATGTGGCGCCTGCGACTGCGCTATGCACTGGGCGGCGATCCCCATAAACTGGCAAAGCTGTACCGATGAAACCCACCACACCAACCACCGCCGTCATGGTCTTTGCCCGGGCGCCGATCCCCGGTCAGGTCAAGACCCGTTTGATCCCGGTGCTGGGCGAGGCGGGGGCGGCCGATCTGCATGCCGCCATGCTGCAACACACGCTGAATACGGTAAGCCAGCTTCCAGATACGGCGATTCGCCTGTATTGCCAGCCTGACACGCAACACCCCCTGTTTCGCCGGTATGCCGATCATTCTGCGCTGAGCCTGCATCCCCAGCAGGGCGCCGATCTGGGCGAGCGCATGGCCAATGCCTTTGTCGACAGCCTGGCGCATTATCAAAAGGTTCTGGTGATCGGTTGTGACTGTCCGTCATTAAGCGCGGCGGATCTTCACGCCGCGTTTGCGGCACTGGACGAACAGGATGCCGTGCTCACCCCGGTCCATGACGGCGGCTATGTTCTGCTGGGGCTGAGGCGCTTCTCGCCGCGGATATTCACCGATATAGACTGGAGCACCGAACGGGTATTCCAGCAGACCACCGCGCAACTCGATGCGGCCGGCCTGCGCTGGAGCGCGTTTGAGCCCAGACATGACATTGATCGTCCCGACGATCTGATCCATTGTCCCGAACATTTATTAACCGGAGTCTCTAATGAAATGGCTGGATAAAATCCCGTTTCCCACCCTGATTATCATCGCCATTCTGCTGGGGCTGGCGCCCTTTTCCCCGCAGCCGCATCTGGTCGAGAAGTTGCAGATGCTGTTTGACGGTACATTAAGCAAGCCGATCGATATTTTCGATCTGCTACTGCACGGCGGGCCGCTGGTGTTGCTGGTAATCAAAACGGTGCGATATTTCCGGTTTAAGAATTAACCCCCAGACCTGGCCGGATAGGGTGCGTCCTACGCACCACCCTCTCGATAGCAGGATAACGGTGCGTGGAACGCACCCTACAGATAACAAAACGCTGCGATATTTCCGATTTAAGAATTAACCCCTACCGTTGAAGTCAGTAAAGCTCCAGACAATAGGCATCGAGGTCAAGCAAAAAAGCTTCGATACTGTCGCGATTTTCGATTAGTACATGCAAGGTATGACGTGTTGAGGAGTTGCCGCATTTGAGCCAGATGATTTTAGGTGGAGATCCATGCAGGAGGGCATATTCGTGAAAGTCGGAGTCCTTCGTCACAATGGCATAAGCATGCGTTTTGGCGTATTGCCAAATCGTTACATCGTCGGCATGTTCCAGGCCAACGAGGCTGACCTGGGTCGTGTCGGGATAAAGTGACTGGAGCCGTTCAACCAGACGGCGCGAGAGATTTTGATCCAGTAGTAATTTCAAGCGGCGGGAATGACGGTCAGGTGCCTTTCCCTGTCGGCCGCAAATTCAAGACAGGCCTTGATATCCTCGGCGGTGAGTTCAGGGAAATCCCCCAGGATTTCGGCCTCGGTCATCCCCGAAGCCAGCCATCCCAGCACGTCATAGACGGTGATCCGCATGGAACGGATGCAGGGTTTGCCGCTGCGTTTGCCGGGCTCGATGGTAATGCGATCATGGTAACTCATAAAGCAAGTTTAGATAACAACCGCTGCCCAGGCAACGCCCAAATATATAATGTTTTTCCGTCAGCAAGCCGGGCGGCGGGTTGCGGTCAGCCCAGCGGCTGCCCAATCCCGGCGGCTTTCAGCGACGCTTCGTCCACGCCGCGATCCCGGCAACAGGCGACCAGCTCGCCATTGACCGCGACGGCCGGCACGGAACGCACGCCCAGGGATTGGGCCCGCGCGGCATTCTCGCTGTCGTTCATATCCAGCACGCTGATCTCGCAGGATGAGCAGGCCAGTTGATTGACCCGATCGATAGTTTCCCGGCACACGGGGCAGCCGGCACTGAAAATTTCGATGTGGCGTTTCTCGCTCATGATTCATCTCCTGTATTGTTCAGCTTCCATCCGTCGGAAGACGACGCTGATTTCTTGCCCCGGCTGCGCAGAGCGTGAACAATCTCGTTCAGGGCCGGCACACCCCGGTGACCTGCCTCGTTGTCGGCATAGAGCCGACAGCAAAGATCATCGCCTGTCATACCGGCGTCGCTGACATCTTCGTCATCCACCAGGATGGTGGGGGAGCCGTAGCCGTGTACGTGCCCCGGGGCGGCGGGATCGTGGATCTCCCACTCCCGCCAGCGCGGCGTCAGCCCGGCCTCGGCGAACGCGCGCAGTAACTGCTCGCGGGCCGCGGCGATATTCGGGCAGGTCTTTTCATACACCAGTTCCACGCTCATCCGTTTTCCTCCGGCTCGTCCAGTTCCAGCTCCTCCAGGATTGGACAGTCACTCAACGATCCCGAGCCACTGCATTTTTGCGCCATGCGACTCAGGGCATCGCGGATCCGTTCAAGCTCTTTGATCTTTCGCTCGACCTGATCGATCTTGTGCGTCGCACGGGCCTTGATGTCGGCACAGGAAGTCGTCTGATCCTGGCGCAGCGCCAGCAGCTCGCCGATATCGCCGAGGGTGAAACCCACCTGCTTGGCGTGCTGGATAAACCGCACCCGTTTTATCGAATCGGGCGGATATTGCCGGTAACCGCTGTCGGTACGCTGCGGCGCCACCAGCAACCCCTGCTTTTCATAAAAGCGCAGGGTCTCCACCGTCACCCCGGCCGCGCGGGCCAGTTGACCGATACTCAGGTTGTCCATCATTCGACCTCCATTGCAGGCAATTCTAAACCCTGAAGTATACTTCAGGGTCAAGGGTGAGGCGGTCGTTCGGGCAGGATTATCTGGAATCGTGTGGATTCAGTAGTCGAGGTAACCTCCACGGTTCCTCCGTGGGCGGTGATGATCGATTTGACGATGGCGAGCCCCAGGCCGGCGCCATCGCCACCGCGTTGTCGGGAGGGATCGACGCGATAAAAGCGGTCAAACAACCGGGGCAGATGTTCGGGCGGGATCGGCGTGCCGGGGTTCTCGATGGCGAGGGCGGCGCCACCATCGTCCCGTGCGCGAATTGTCACTCGCACGGCCCCGCCGGCCGGCGTGTAACGAATGGCGTTGGAAAGCAGGTTGCTCAACGCCCGTCGCAACATGCTGCGGTCGCCCGCAATGCGTGCATGGCCTTCCCGCGCCAGGGCAACACCGCGCTCCTCGGCCCAGCCTTCATAAAAGTCGAATAACGCCTGGACTTCCGTAGCCAGATCCAGTTCGCCGATATTCTTAAAGGGCGCGCGGTTGTCTATCTGCGCCAGGAAGAGCATGTCACCGACCATCTGCGCCATGCGCTCGTATTCCTCCATGTTTGAATAGAGAATTTCCCGATACGCATCGATGTCGCGACTCTGAGAGAGGGCAACCTGGGTCTGGGTCATCAGGTTGGTGATGGGGGTACGCAATTCATGGGCAATATCGGCATTGAAGTCGCAGAGTTGATGAAAGGATTCATCCAGGCGTCGGAGCATGGCATTGAAGGAGTCCACCAGCTCACCGAGTTCGGCAGGCACCTCGTCACGTGGCAGGCGGTTGTTCAGTTCATTGGCGCTGATCCGGTGAATCCGGCTGACGATATCCCGCAACGGCGCATGGCCCTGGCGCACCACGATCCAGCCCATCACGGCCATGACGAGAATACTGCCACCGACCATCAGCCACAAATTGCGGTAAAAAACCGCCAGAAAGCGCTGATGTTCCGTGAAGGGTACCGCGATCACCACGGCGTAGGGTCGGCCGGCAACGGGGCCGATCTCTTCCATCATCCGCGTCAGGACAGTATACCGGACACCGTCGTGGTGCCAGCTGTACCCCAGGTCCGTTTCCGTTTCTTCACTGGCGGCTTTTGCGACAGTGGCGAGATCCGGTACCGGGCTGGCGTAAAGCATCCGGCCGTTTTGATCGACGACACACAGGGAGGCGTTGTGATGGCCCACCAGGATATCGTCGAAGCGTTGTTCAAGCGGGGCGAGCTTTTCCGTGGTATGGATACCGTCGAGCGCATCTTGTACGGCACGAGCAATGACCTTGAGTTCGTCGGTATCCTGCGCCATGAAATGACGTTCCATCGAGTGACTGATGATCCAGCCAAATACAAGAAAAACCATCGCCGCGGCCACACCGAACAACAGGGTCAGGCGCAGCGCGAGAGAAAGCGGACGGCGTTTAAAATACATCGGAATACTCAGGCCTCGCCCGAGGCATCCAGCATGTAGCCCATGCCACGTACCGTGTGAATGAGTTTGCGGTCGAAGGCGTCATCGATCTTGGCCCGCAGGCGACGGATGGCGACGTCGATGACATTGGTATCGCTGTCAAAGTTCATGTCCCAGACCTGGGAGGCGATCAGGGAGCGGGGCAGCACCTCGTCCCGGTGACGGATGAACAGTTCCAGTAACGCGAACTCCTTGGCGGTGAGCGGGATGCGCCGACCCCCACGGGTGACACGCCGGCGCATCAAATCGAGTTCGAGATCGGCCACGCTGAGCATTGTCTCGCCGGCGGCAGCCGTTCCGCGCCGTAATAAAGTGCGCACCCTTGCCAGTAATTCGGCGAAAGCGAACGGTTTGACCAGATAATCATCGGCACCGAGCTCCAGCCCCCTGACCCGGTCGTCCACGCTGTCGCGCGCGGTAAGAAACAGCACCGGCACCTTGTTGTCCGACTCGCGCAGTGATTGCAGGATTCGCCAGCCATCAACATCCGGCAACAGGATATCCAGAATCATCAGGTCATACGTTCCGGTCATGGCAAGATGGTGGCCGTCGAGCCCGTTGTGGGCCTGGTCCACAACGAATCCCGCCTCGGCGAGGCCCTGGCGCAGGTACTCGCTGATCTTGGCTTCGTCCTCGACAATCAGGATTTTCATCAGGTTAACCAAATAGTTTGTTCTGGATAGGGAGATTACCCAAGTCTAGCTCCGCGCCACTGTCTCAAAGATGACAGAATGATTACATCATTGTAATCACTATGTCACCTCAAGGACAGGCTCATTTGGTTATCGTCGCAGAGGAATAGCCCGCGCGTGCAAGCTGTGACCGGGTAAGGAACGTAACGGTGCAAGCCAGGGACCCGTCTGCCTTTTCGGTTTGAAGTTGCCCAAATTATCCGATGAAGGCGTTGTAACGACGACTGGCAAACTCAGAAAGAGCAAGCCAATCAAAAATTGAAGTGGTACAAAAAACATGGGAGAAATAATGATGAAATCCAGAATTCTACTGTTCAGCACCCTTTTGATGACCAGCATGGTGGTATCAGCCGCACAACATGGCGGCGACATGATGAACATGCAGGATCGCATGCAAAACATGGACCGGACCCTGAAACAGGCCGAAAAGACCGGAGATCGTAATAAACACATCGAACTGATGCAGCAGCACATGAAGGAGATGCGCGAGAGCATGGGACAGATGAACGAAATGATGGGCGGCCGACAGCGAATGATGCAGCAGATGGATGACGGCATGATGATGAACGAAGAAGGCCGGGGCGGCATGATGGGCGGCGGTATGATGGGCCGGGACGGCTCTGGCACCGCTAAAGGCATGTCGTCAGACGACATGCAACAGCGGATGCAAATGATGCAGCAGCGCATGGATATGATGCAAATGATGATGGATCAAATGATGGAGCATCAGCAGGAATACGAGCGCATGCAACATCGTTGAGTTCGATATTGCGATAACGTCGTATATTCAGCCTGTCAGGCGAAATGGATATGAAAGTCCAAATTATCGCAACCCGGCAGTGTACCCATCGGGTCAACCTGGAACATGAGCTGAATGATCTGGGCGTTGCGTACGAATTACTGTTTGCCGAGGACAATCCCGACCTGGTTGTCCGTCATCAGATCCGTCATTCACCCAATCTGGTCGTGGACGATCAGATTGCGTTTCGCGGTCAGCCGACGGAACAGGTGTTGCGCGACTATTTCAGTCATGGCACCTGACCAGCGGGTTTCTTTAACGGGTGTTAACCCCTGTCTGTGATGGGTCTGGAAACGACGGATTGATTCCAGACCTGACGTGTTCTGCGGGGCGGATGCGCCACGAATGCAATACACATTCTGGTGTTTTTGCAAAACAGCAATTAATCGCCAGTGTCGGGGTTTTCGCTATCCGTTTTTAACTTCGGGAGAATGTCATGTTTCAATCCATCCACAGTGCACTGTTTGTCCTGCTCAGCCTGGCCTGGACCTCGGCGGCAGGGGCCGCGCCGACAGTTTATATCCCCCTGGGGTCGGCCAATCAGGTGATCGCCGTCGATGCCGAAACGCACACTATCACCGCGCGGTATTCGAATGTGAAAAACCCGCATGGCCTGGTGGCCACGCCGGACGGCGAATACCTGGTTGCCGGCAGCCTGTCGGAAACCGCGCCGCCGGCCGATGCCGCACCCGATGCGCCCACCAGCAACCTCTATCTGATTCATCCGGCTCACGGTCATGTCATGCAGACCATTCCCGTGGCGGGATGGAGTCATCATCAGGCAATCACGCCGGATGGACGCTATGTGATCTCCACGCATGCCACCCGGGGTGATGTCAGTGTGCTGGATATGACCACCAACCAGATCGTGCACCGTATCCCGACCGGACCGGCACCGAACTATACCCTGGTGACCCGCGACGGCCAGCGTGCCTATGTCAGCAACAGTGGCGACGGGACGATCACCGAGATCGCTCTCGACAGCTGGAAACCATTACGCACGCTCGAAGGCGGCGCCTCGCCGGAGCACATGGTCTTTTCCGTTGATGAGCAGACTATTTATGTCACCAACCCCCGCGTCGGCAAGGTTGCCGCTGTTTCGGTCGACAACGGAAAAATTTCCCACACCTATGACATCGGTCCGGATACCCACGGGCTGGATATCGGCGACGACGGGAAAACCCTGTTCGTCAGCAGCAAAAAGGCCGAGACCCTCTCGGCGGTGAACATCGAAAGCGGAACTATCCGTTCTGTACCGCTGGCACCGGCGCCCTATCATCTGAATACCATCGCGGGAACGGGTACTGTCTATGTGAGCAGTCGTAACAAACCGGTGATCTGGGTCATCGATCAACAATCATTGAACGTGATCAAGACAATTGACTTGCCGGGCGGCGAAGGTCATCAGATGGCAATCGTGAAATAAACACCCATACTGATCAAATCAAACACGGTTTTAAGGAGCTAATTTATGATGGACGGCGGAGTCGGGTTCACGCACGGCGCGGGCGGTTTTTTCGGCATCCTGTTCTGGATCATTCTGATTGCCCTGGTTGTTCTGGCGGTAAGCCGGGTAGCGGGAAGCGGTTCCGGCAACCGGACGGGGGGCAAGAGCGCGCTGGAGATCCTCGACGAACGCTACGCCCGGGGCGAGATCGACCAGCAAGAGTATGAACAAAAACGGCGTGATATTCGCCAGCAGGATGATTGATGGCTCAACCGCATTCACACGATCATACCGGTCACGGTTCCGCTCACCAGCACAATCAGACACATCAGGGGCAGCATGGCGGTCATGATCATGCCGCCATGGTCGCGGATTTTAAACGCCGCTTCCTGGTTTCGCTGATTCTGACTATCCCGATCCTCGGTTTGTCGCCGATGATTCAGGGCTTTCTCGGTCTGCGGGAGACACTGGCGTTTACCGGCGACAGTTATCTGTTGTTTGCCCTGGCCAGCGGGGTCTTTTTTTACGGCGGCTGGCCTTTTTTATCCGGTGCACTATCCGAAGTAGGCAAGCGCGCGCCCGGCATGATGACCCTGATCGGGCTGGCCATCGTCGTGGCCTATCTGTATTCCTCGGCGGTGGTGTTCGGCCTCTCCGGCAAGGTGTTTTTCTGGGAGCTGGCCACCCTGATCGACGTCATGCTGCTGGGCCACTGGATCGAAATGAAATCGGTGATGGGGGCCTCCGGCGCGCTCGAGGCGCTGGTCAAACTCATGCCGACCGAGGCCCATCGGGTGACTGACGGCGGTGATCTGGAAGACATCCCCGTCACGGAACTCAAGCAGGGCGACCGGGTCCGGGTCAAACCGGGGGAAAAGGTCCCCACCGACGGGATCATCATCGACGGGCGCAGCAGTCTCAATGAAGCCATGCTGACCGGCGAATCCAAACCGGTGAGCCGGGGCGAGGGCGAGGAAGTGATCGGCGGCGCCATCAACGGCGAGGGCGCCATTACCATCGAGATCCGCAAAACCGGCGAGGAGACCTATCTCTCGCAGGTCATCGAGATGGTCCGCCAGGCTCAGGGGTCGCGTTCACGGACCCAGGACCTGGCCAACCGCGCTGCCCAGTGGCTGACCTACATCGCGCTGTCGGCGGGCACCCTGACCCTCGTGATCTGGCTGGTCCTCGGCCAGGATTTTGAATTCTCGCTGGAGCGCATGGTCACGGTCATGGTGATTACCTGTCCGCATGCGCTGGGGCTGGCCGTACCGCTGGTGGTGGCGGTCAGCACCAGCATGGCCGCCGGCCACGGGCTGTTGATTCGGGATCGGGCCAGTTTCGAGCGGGCGCGGGAACTGGAGGCGATCGTCTTCGACAAGACCGGCACCCTCACCGAAGGCCGCTTCGGCGTGACCGACATTATTCCCCTGGCCGATTACAGCGAGCGCGAAGTGCTGCGCCTGGCGGCGGCGCTGGAAGCCAGCTCGGAACACCCCATCGCCCGTGGGGTGGTGGCCTCGGCGCAGGAACAGGACGTGATGGACGCCCGGGCCTCTGATGTGCAGAACATTACCGGGCAGGGCATCCAGGCGCGGGTGGATGACCGGGAAATCCGGGTTGTCAGTCGTGGCTATTTGCGCGCCAATCAGATCGAATTTGATGAGACACCGGTTCAGAAGGTGACCGAACAGGGCAAGACCGTGGTCTACCTGGTGATCGACGGCCAGGTCACCGGTGCCCTGGCGCTGGCCGATATCGTGCGCGAGGAATCGCACGCCGCCATCCAGCAGCTCAAAGCACTGGGTATCCAGTGCATGATGTTGACCGGCGATGGTGAAGCGGTAGCCCGCGCGGTCGCGGAGGAACTGCAGCTGGATGATTATTTCGCCGAAGTGCTGCCGCACGAGAAGGCCGACAAGATCCGCGAGGTCCGCGCGCGTGGCCTGCGTGTGGCCATGGTCGGCGACGGCGTCAACGACGCGCCCGCCCTGGTGGAATCGGATCTGGGGATCGCCATCGGCGCCGGGACCGACGTGGCCATCGAATCGGCGGACGTGGTCCTGGTGCGCAGCGATCCCCGCGACGTGGCGGCCATCATGGCGCTGTCCCGGGCCACCTATAACAAGATGATCCAGAATCTGTTGTGGGCCACCGGCTATAACGTGGTGGCCATCCCGCTGGCCGCCGGGGTCGCCTATGGGGCGGGCATCGTCCTGTCACCGGCATTCGGGGCAGCGCTGATGTCGCTGAGTACCGTGATCGTCGCCATTAACGCCAAACTGCTGAATCGCAAACAACCCAGGGGGTGAGTTCATGCACGTTACGTTCCCAACACTTCGGCATATTATTGTTTATACCCACTCACATGGTTAATCAAAGGAGAGAATACCGCGTAGCCTGGATCAAGGAGCAAAGCGACGGATCCAGGTTTTACGGGTTAGAGTCGTGCGCCAATCAGTGGCTGCCCTGAGGCGAGGGTGTCGTACCGCGCATCAGCCAGAGCAACACCGGCGGGATCAACAGCCACTGCAAAAAGGGCGTGGCGCCGATCTCCACCACCGGGACGATCGGCATCAGTTCGGTATACCCCCAGGTGCCTGTGAGGCGCACGTTCATGATCTCGCTGAAGATCGTGTAGCCGACCCCCAGCAGGGTGAACAGTAATCCCCGCGGCAGGATCCCCGTGGCGGCATACCAGGCACGATTGCGGCTGAGCAGCGCGACAAGTTCGTAGATGACCAGCAGGATAAGCAGATCGCCCAGGGTGCAATGGGCCAGGCCGTAGAGGATGTAACCCCAGTCGTTCTGATGCCAGACATCGTACAGCGGGAACTGGGCGATCTCCCAGAGCAGTTCCAGGGGCAGGGCGATCGTGACCAGACGCACTTCCGGCCAGTGGTGCCAGCCGGTCATGCCGGATGCGGGTTGAGCCCGGGTCACAGCCGCCGGCTCGCGACTCAGGTACTGGACCAGCAGGCCGGCGACCACCAGCAGCAGGAGTACAAAGCCCGCCAGTTCAAACCATTCCGGTGCCCCCATCTCCCAATCGGGCATCATCGAGTCATGCATCAGAGAAATATCCGCTCAGTTTTGAGAGAGACAAAAGGGCAAACGACAGAGTGAGTTAAAGCTGACCATACCCCAATATGATCGTCTATGTAATGCATAAACAAAACCAATGAATAATTTCACAATCATTTATTTTTACTGATTAACATTTCAGGGCAAACTAGCAATCCCTCTGGTCCTATGATTTCAGGAGTTGTCCGATGCCACTGGTCAACATGCGCGACATGCTGCAACACGCCCATCGCGAACAATACGCCATTGCCGCCTTCGATCTGGTCAGTCTCGATTTTCTGCACGGGATTCTCAACGCCGCCGAGGCCTGCGAGGCGCCGGTGATCCTGAGTCTGGCCGAATCCCATTTCGATTACTTCGACTTTCCCACCATCATGCCGGCGGTGGTCTCCGCCGCGCGCCGCGCCAACGTCCCGGTGGCGATTCATCTGGATCACGGTGCCACTTACGAGAGCGCGGTGCAGGGCATCAACCTGGGCTGCACCGGGGTGATGGTCGACGCCTCCACCCAGCCCTTTGAAGGCAACGTGGACTACACCCGCCGGATCGTCGAGATGGCCCACAACTGCGGCGTACCGGTGGAAGGCGAGCTGGGCTACGTGGCCGGAGTGGAAGGCGAGGACGCCGAGCGCCATCCCGGCGAAGTCCGCTATACCGAAGTCGGCGAGGCCAAAGAGTACGTCGAGCGCACCGGGGTGGATTTTCTGGCCGTGTCCATCGGCACCGTGCACGGGCGCATGAAAGGCGAGCCCAACCTGGATATCGAACGCCTGGGCGCCATTAACGACGCGCTGGGCATTCCGCTGGTGATTCACGGCGGCACGGGATTAACGGACCAACAGTTCCAGGACCTGATCGCCAACGGCGTCACCAAGATCAACTACTACACCGCGCTGGCCGACGCCGCCAGCCAACAGATCCGGGCCAACGCCGAAGCCGATAGCGGTTGCGGCTACACCGGCCTGGTCAAAGGCGTCATCGGCGCCATCCAGAGTGAATGCGAAAAGCGCATCCGCCAGTGGGGCAGTGCGGGCCGGGCCGCCGCCATTCTGGCCGAGGCGGAACCGTGGGAAGAGGTCGAACACGTCATCGTCTACAACACCGAAGGCACCACCCCGGAACAGGTCGACGAGCTGATGCAGATCGGCCGCGAGACCCTGAGCACCATCCCCGGCGTGCGCCGCGTCTTCACCGGCAACGCCCTGCAGGAGGAGGCCGGCTACCAGCACTGCTGGGTCATCCGCTTCGCCCACCGCGACGTGGTCGCCAGCTACAAAACCCACCCGGATCACGTCGCCTACGCCGACACCCACTTCCGCCCGGTCGCCGGGGACCGAATCAGCATCGATTACGAGGATGCGGATTAAATAATATAGTAAAAACAATAATATAGATTTGTTATTTAATGTTGGTTATACGCCATAGCAGACCCTCGTAACTCGTCCCTCCGCCCCTCGTCCCTGCCCAAAGGGCCCGGGCGCGATTTTCACTTGATCCGGCTCCTGGCTGACGACTGCCAACTGCTAACCGCCAACTTTCCCTTTGCCAACTATCACTTCTCGTCCCTCCGGCCCTCGTCCCTGCCCGAAGGGCCAGGCCAGTGGCAGGCTCATTTAAGCGGTGCTATTATCAGACCAGTTTAATGACCTGGTGATAA
The DNA here is from genome assembly GCF_034522235.1 of Thiohalophilus sp. Lineage (NCBI taxonomy): Bacteria > Pseudomonadati > Pseudomonadota > Gammaproteobacteria > Thiohalomonadales > Thiohalophilaceae > Thiohalophilus > Thiohalophilus sp. Next base: position 1,728,472 of record NZ_JAXHLN010000003.1, read on the forward strand.
TAGCGATGGCCATCAAATTCTCCGAAGATCTGGTTCCCCTGACCGAACTGAAAATTAATCCCGCGCGGGTCGTCAAACAGACCACCGAGGCCCATCGACCGGTGTTACTGACCAACCGCGGCCGCGGGGTCGCCGTGGTGCAGTCTGTCGCCGATTACGAAAAAGCCGAGGAAGAGCGGGCCTTCATGCGCGCCGTAGTGGCAGGCCTCGCTGATTTGGAGGCAGGACGCGAATATTCACTCGATGAGGTTAAATCACAACTGGGACTGAAATAATCAAATCGACAAGCGTCAGTTTTGCAGAATCGGCGCTGGCCGATTTGCAAGCTATAAGACAGTGGTATCAGGACGAGGGGGTCCCCGAGATCGGGATCCGCTTTGTCACGGATATCATCGACAAGACGCAGCATCTTGCCAGTCACCCTGAAATGGGTCGTATCGTTCAGGAATTCGACCTGTCGTTCCTGCGAGAGCTCATTCATCCACCATTTCGTATTGTCTATCGGCGTGATGCCGGGCAGATCAAAGTGGTCCGGGTGTGGCGTAGCGAACGCTTGTTAGAACTGCCTGGAGAAGAATAAACATGGCGAAGCGGTGAGAGGAACTGGTGCATTCGACCTTGAATCTGTACGCAATTTACGTATATTCGTAGTATCAGGCGATTCACAACGAGCTGGACGCCAGGAGACACAAACGATGACCAAAAAACGCAAACTGTTTGACGAATTGATGGAGGGTGTCGATGCCATGCGCCAGGCGCGTGAAGGCAAGATCACCTTGCGTTCCCATGAAGTCGATGACTTACCACCCCTGGAAATCGCCGCCGCGACCATTCGCGAAACACGCGAAAAACTGAACGTGTCGCGTGCCGTGTTCGCCCGCCATTTGCGTGTGTCGACCCGAACCCTGGAAAACTGGGAGCAGGGCCGGGCCAAACCGAATGCCCAGGCCGCGGCACTGATCCTGATGGTGCGAAGATACCCGAACACCCTCGAAAAACTGCATTCATTGCACAACGACGCCGCCTAGAGCGCCGGATCCGCGAAGTTTATGCCCCACAGGGCGCATACTCGACCTATCGGTCGGGCAGTGTTAAATCCAGAGCAGGAAAATCGCGCCTACAACATCATCAAGAAGAAATTCTATGCAAGCGACAGCGGGAAAATAGAGGGGTGGGGGCTAAAGTGCTTCCCCTGAAATGCAAAAGGCCCCGGTATTCACCGAGGCCAATCGCCGACCGAGCATTCCCAGTCCGTTAAAAATAATTATTATCTAGTTATAGTGGATGGTCAATCCCTCAATATGCCGGGGATAAATTACCTGCAATCAATAAGTTAATCGGTTTTACGTTCCCGGCCCAACCCTCGTCCCTGCCCGAAGGGCCAGGCCAGTGGCAGGCTCATTTAAACGGCGCTATTTTGCAGAACCAGCGCTGGCCGATCTACAACGCATCAAGCAGGGGTACCATGACCAGGGTGTCCCCGAGGTTGGCATCATGAGCCTGACAATCTTCCGCCCATCAGGATCACCGCTGAACCCAGCAAAATGATTGCCGCACCAAGAATATCACTGGGTAGGGGACGACTCTGTTCTACAATCACGACCCAGACCAACGAGGCAATAATGTAAATCCCGCCGTACGCGGCATAGGTGCGTCCGGCCAGGCTCAGATCGACACGGGTCAAAATAGCGGCGAACAGAAAAAGCGCGATGATGCCTGGCAATAGCCAAAGCGCGCTGCGATCAAGGCGCAACCACATCCATAGCGTATAACAACCGGCAATTTCAAAAACTGCCGCCGCCACATACCAGAACCAGGCCGCGAACAGATTCATTTGTCTGCTTCTTTCATCAAGCGTATTCTTTCATAATTAATATGTTTACAGCTTACTTCGGCACACAAGGGTATCGCACCAAGATGACTACAAAAAATAACCGCCATCCCTCTAGGAAAGGATACGCCCGGTAACAATTGATGCCAGGCGGCATGGCGACCGTTGTTTATTTCACTTTTATGTCATCGTCTCTTGTGTGGTTTTAAAGGGTTTGTTTTGGTTGGCACTTTACGTTAGGATAAAAACCATGCGTGGGATAGCTATCCTGTTTCTGTCGTTTTTATTGCTGGTCGGCAATACGGCCATCGCCGTCGATCTGCATGCCGAAGCGCTGAACGGGCAACATCATCCCGAGTCGACCCCTGATAACAAGCATCCCGATAAGACGACACAGGCCGCCTCTCACCACTGTTGCCACGGTCAGGCCCATTTCCTTTCTGTTCCCACGGAATCCCGATTTAATGGCCTGATCGCCACCGGCCACGACTGGGCAATTCTGTCAACGATTCGTCCCGAACATCCCGGCCACGCGCCGCCAACTCCACCCCCGATCTCCCTCAGCTGATCATCTGGTTACTGGTCCGACTGCCGGACTGATCCGTCCATGATTTCCATGGTACATGGTGGCGCATGAGCGTCTCACATGTTGACCGTCGACGTATGTATAACCGGCATGATGTTTTGCCGCCGATGAACGTTCGATGGATCACAGATCATCTCTGTTCACCCGTGCAGCGGTTCAAGATTCGACGGCCTGACCGTCCGTATCCCGACAATTGAAACACAACAGGAGATGACATCGTGTATTCATCCCTTCGATATTTAACCGTGGTCGGCCTGTGCTTGCTGGCGGCAATTAGCCAGTCTGTGGCGTCGCCTGATCCGACACCGGCCCGACTCAGCCTGGATGCCGCGTTAAGCCGCGCCATGGAATACAACTATGCCATTCAGGCGGCACAACGGCGCGTGGGTATCCGCGCCGGCGAGGCCGAACATGCCGGGCGTTTGTTTCCCTCCAACCCGGAGCTGGAACTGGAAAGGGCGGACCGCGAAGCACCCGATGGCAGCAGTACCACGGATCTGGGCATTACCCTCAAGCAGGAAATCTGGATGGGCAACAAGGGTGACCTGCGCGAGGAGGCCGCGAACCTGCGTACCAAAGCGGCCCGCAACGAACTGGATTTTCTGCGCACCAGCGTCGCCGCGCGCACGCGCCGCGCCTTCATGCGGGTTCTGCTGGCCCGCGAGGCGGTGCGCACCGCCGAACGGGTGGTGGAGCTGGCCGAGCGTCTTCAGCGTTATGCCCGGCGCCGCAAACAGGCCGGGGAGGCGACCCGGATGGAGGTCAACGTGGCGGTAATCGGGCTGGGCCGGGCCCGCGCCGAGCGGGTCAGGGCCGAACGGGACCTGACTCGCGCCCGGCTCACCCTGGCCGAAATACTCAACATCGATCCCTCGCGCCCCCTGGAGCCGCAAGGTGAACTGCAACCGGTGGCCCTGAATCTGCCCAATACCAATACGCTGGTACGCCGCGCATTGGATCGGCGGCGCGATCTGGCCGGCTCGGCCCAGGCGGTGCTGGCGGCCCGCAAGGAGTTGCGCCTGGCCAACCGGGAGATCATCCCCAATCTCACCATCATGGGGTTCTATAAAGAGGAAGAGTCCGCGGAGATCACCGGTCTGGGCGTCTCCGTGCCGATTCCCCTGTTTCATTATTACAGCGGGGAGCAGGCGGCCGCCGGTGAACGATTGCAACTGGCCCAGGTGGAGCGTGATGCGCTGATGTTGCAGGTGCGTCGCGAAACATTACAGGGGATCGCCGACTATCGCGCGGCCCGCCGTCGTGTGGATCTACTGAACGACGATATGCTCGCGGCCGCCGAACAGAACCTGCGTCTGACCCGCGTCGCGTTCAGCGAGGGCAAGGTCGGCGCGCCGGCGATCACCACTGCCCAGGACAACCTGCTCAACGTGCGCCGCACCTATCTGGATGCCCTTGACGAATTGATCAGCGCCGCCACGGCGCTGGAGCGGGCCACGGGTGGCCTGATTCACATGGGGCAGGGCGTACCTAAAACCGATTCCCGGGAGAAATCATAATGACTATCCGACAGACACACCTTTATATACTGTTAATGCTGGGCGGCCTGGCCCTGCCCATCGGCGCGCCGCTGGCCGCCGAAGAAGACCACGCCGCCGAACCGGCGGGCGAGCATGAACGGCATGTCGAAGAAGGCGCTCACAAGGAAGCGGACGGCGAGGAAAAGCACAAGGAAAACGCGGTCCATCTGAGCGAGGCCCAGCACAAACGGCTGAACCTCAAGGTGGAGAAAGCCGAGCGCGGCAGCGCCGAGGCGGTTGTCCGCCTGCCGGCCACACTGGACTTCGACGCCGATCGCATCGCCCGGATCGGCCCGCGGCTGCGCGCCAAGGTCGTCGAAGTGGTCAAGGATCTGGGCGCGCCGGTACGGGCCGGCGAGCCGGTGCTGATCATGGACAGCGTGGCCCTGGGCAAGGCCAAGGCCCAGTATCTGACCGCCCGCGCGCGATTCAACACGGAACAGGCCAACTATAACCGCGAGCGGGAACTGGCCGCCCAGGAGATCGCCAGCGAGGCGGCATTGCTGGAAGCCCGGGCGCGCTATCGCCAGGCCCGGGCCGAACTGGAGGCCGCGGCCGAGGAACTGCGCCTGTATGGTCTCTCGCGTGAAGCCGTCAAGGCTATCGAGGCCGGCGGCAAGACACCCCTGTCGCGTTATGTCCTGACCAGTCCCATCGACGGAGTCGTCCAGCAGCGTGATGTGGCACCGGGACAGACCGTTGGCCCGGAAGCGACTCCGATTCATGTGGTCGATGACAGCCGCATGTGGGTCATGATCCAGGCCTATGAACGCCATATCCCGGCCCTGGCAGACGGCCAGCAGGTGCATCTGCGCCTGCGCGCCCTGCCCGATGAGACCTTCGAGGGGCGGGTCGACTGGATCTCGCGGGCGCTGGATCGCGACTCGCGCACGCTCGATCTTCGCGCCACGGTCGACAACCGCGACCATCTGCTGCGCGCCGGCATGTTCGGCACCGCCTCCATCCATGTGGCCGAGGGTGGGGAGACCGCCCTGGTGCCCGTGGACGCGGTGCAGCGCATCGAGGACAAGCCCATGGTATTCGTGCCCGGCGACGAGCCGGGGGCGTATCGCGCCGTCCCGGTGGTACTGGGCGAAGAGTCCGGCGGCCAGGTGGAGGTGATCGCCGGCCTGCATCCCGGAGAGGCACTGGTGGTTGCCGGTGCCTTCGATCTGAAATCCGTCATGACCGCCGGTGGCCGCAGCGCCGCCCACAACCACTAAGGGGAGAGCCGTATGATCGACAAACTGATACGCGCGGCGCTCGCCAACCGCCTGCTGACCCTGGTGCTGGTGCTCGGCCTGGCCGGTGCCGGTGTCTATTCCCTGCAGCGGGTGCCCATCGATTCGTTTCCCGATGTCACGCCGTCCATGGTCCAGGTCTTCACCGCCAGCCCCGGCCTCTCGCCGGTGGACGTGGAGACGCTGATCTCCTATCCGGTGGAGATCTCCATGTACGGCCTGCCCGGCCTGAAACGGGTGCAGAGCACCTCCATCTTCGGGCTCTCAAGGGTGAACATCTATTTCGAGGACGGCACCGACATCTACTTCGCCCGCCGGCTGGTGATGGAGCGCCTGGCCAAGGCCCGCGAGGCGATCCCCAAGGGGCTGGGCGAGCCGGAACTGGGGCCCATCACCAGCGGTCTGGGTCGGGTGTTCATGTACACCATCGAGAATGCGGAGGGCGCCAACCACTCACCAATGGCACTGCGCACCGCCCAGGACTGGATCGCCAAACCCATGCTGCGCACCGTCCCCGGGGTGACCGGCGTGCTCTCCATCGGCGGCGATGAGAAACAGTACCAGGTGAAACTGGATCAGGATGCGCTGGTGGCGCGGGACCTGGGCATCGCCGATGTACGCCGCGCCATTGTCGCCAACAACCGTAATGTGGGCGCCTCGTTCATCAATCGCGGTGGCGAGGAGTACATCATCCGTGGCTACGGCTGGGTGCAGCCCGGCGACAAGGGCCTGGAGGATCTGCGCAACATCCTGATCCGCGAGAAGGGCGGCACCCCGGTCTATCTGGGCGACGTGGCCGAGGTGAGCTACGGTCCCGCCATCCGCCGTGGTGCTCTGGTCGCCAACGGGGAAGAAGCGGTAGGCGGCTTCGTGCTCAAGCTGATCTATACCAACACCCAGGAACTGCTCGGCGCCATCGAAAAGAAGGCGGAGGCCATCAACCAGGCCCTGCCCGATGGGATGGTGCTCAATGACTACTACTCCCAGGGCGATCTGGTCTCCAAGGCCGTCGGCACGGTGGAGAAGGCGCTGCTGGAAGGCGCCGTACTGGTGCTGGTGCTGCTGTACCTGTTCCTGGGCAATGTACGCTCGACGCTGATCGTGATCGCCAGTCTGCCGCTGGCGGTGCTGGCAGCCTTCATCGCCATGGACTACGTGGGTATGTCCGCCAACCTGATGAGTCTGGGCGGCCTGGCCATCGGCATCGGCATGATGGTCGACGGCGCCGTGGTGGTGGTGGAGAACATCTTCCGTCACATGGAGGAAAGACAGAACGAGAAGATCAGCATGGTCCGACTGGTGGGCGAGGCCGCCCGCGAGGTGGCCCGGCCGGTCGTGTTCGCTATCGGCATCATCATCATCGTGTTCCTGCCGCTGTTCACCCTGCAGGGGGTGGAGGGCAAGATGTTCTCGCCCATGGCCTATACCATCTCCTTTGCCCTGGCAGGTGCGTTGCTCATGGCGCTGACCCTGGTGCCGGTGCTGGCCAGCCTGGTGTTCTCCAAAGGCAGCGCCCACGGTGAGCCCCGGCTGGTGGGCTGGCTCAAACAGGTCTACCGCCCGGTCATCCGGACCGTGGTGCAACGTCCGAAGGCGGTGTTCGGGACGGCGGTGGCCGTGTTTGCCGCGAGTTTGACCCTGTTTCCGTTTCTGGGTACGGAATTTGTGCCGACCCTGCGCGAGGGCACCTTCCTGGTGCGCTCGACGCTGCCCCCCGGCACCAACCTGGATAAATCCATCGAATACTCCAGCCATATCCAGGCGATCTTCGACGAGTTCCCGGAGGTCAAGGGCACCTACGCCCGCGTCGGCCGCGCCGAGGTCGGCGGCGATCCCGAGCCGGTGAACGTGGTGGCCTCGCTGGTCGCCCTCAAGCCACTCGACAAGTGGGACAGCGGGCGCAGTTATGAACAACTGCAAAGTGTGATGGCCGAGCGGCTGCAGGCCGAACTGCCGGGACTGGCCAACAACTTCTCCCAGCCCATCGCCCTGCGCACCGACGAACTGCTGTCGGGGATCATGGCCCAGGTGGTGATCAGCCTGTATGGCGAGGACCTGGATGAGCTGGCCGAATACGGGGAGAAGATCCAGCACATCGCCAGAGGGGTGGACGGCGCGGTCGACGTGCGCATGCAGCAACAGGGCGGCAAGCCGCAGGTGGTGGTGCGCCCCGATCGCGGGGAACTGGCCCGTTACGGCATCGCCCTGGATGAGGTGCTGAACGCGGTGGAGACCGGCATCGGCGGCGCCACGGCGGGGCAGGTGTTCGAAGGCATTCGCCGTTTCGACATCTTCGTGCGCCTGGCCGCGCAGAGCCGGGAGCGGATCGATCAGATCCGCAACCTGCCCCTGCGCACCGCCGAGGGTGCGCTGATCCCGCTGTCGCGCGTGGCGGACGTGGAGGTGTTCGTCGGGCCCAAGAAGATCTCGCGGGCCAAGGCCAGCCGCCGGGTGTTCGTGCAGCTCAATGTGCGCGGGCGCGACATGGGCAGCGTGGTGTCTGATATCGAGAAGCGGGTCAACAGTGAAATCGATCTGCCGGCCGGTTATTACGTCGAATACGGCGGCCAGTTCGAGAACCAGCGCCGCGCCATGCAAACCCTGTACATCGTGGTGCCCATCACCCTGGCGCTGATCTTTTTGATGCTGTTCTCGGCTTTCGGCAGCCTGCGCTACGCGGTGCTGATCTTTTTGAATGTGCCGTTTGCCATCACCGGTGGCATCATTGCCCTGTGGATATCCGGACTGTATCTGTCAGTGCCGGGTGCCGTGGGCTTCATCGCCGTGTTCGGGGTGGCCGTGCTCAACGGCGTGGTGATGGTCTCGTACATTAACCAGTTGCGAGAACAGGGTATGGAGACGCTGGAGGCCGTACGAGTCGGTGCTGAACGTCGCCTGCGTCCGGTATTGATGACCGCCTCGGTGGCCATCCTCGGGTTGATCCCGCTGCTGCTGGCCAGTGGTATCGGTGCCAACGTGCAGCGACCGCTGGCCGCCGTTGTGATAGGTGGCCTGGTCACCTCGACCCTGCTGACCCTGCTGGTGCTGCCGAGTGTCTATCGCTGGTTCGCCGTGCCGCGCCGTGAAGCCAAAATCTGACAAGAGGAATCCATTATGAAAGAGATCAAAGCCTATATCCGCAACAACATGGTCGATGCCGTGATCGATGCCCTGGCGGCCATGCCGGACATTCCCGGCGTGGCCGTGGTGCCGGTCAACGGTTTCGGTCATGTCCATGACAACGGGGATACCACCGTGCGCGTCTCCATGAGCAAACTGGAGATCGACGTACCGGCGTATGAGGTGGAAGCCGTCATCGACTGTATTACGCGTCATGCGCGCACCGGCGAGGGCCACCCCGGCGACGGCAAGGTCTACGTCCAGAGCCTGGACGAAGCCGTGCGCATCGCGGACGGGCAGCGGGGCGAAGGGATCCTCGTCCGCTTCGTGTGATCCGGCCTGCCGGATCACACGAAAGCAGGGTGGATCAAGCCACAGGCGGATCCACCTTCCCCGGGCCTGTGGGAGCACCCCGCGGGCGCGATTTCGAATAAGCCGGATCCGCTGCGCTTGATCCGGCCTACCGGGTCACAAAAGCAGGGTGGATCAAGCCGCAGGCGGATCCACCTTCCTCGGGCCTGTGGGAGCGCCCCGCGGGCGCGATTCTTTCTATGCGCCGGATCCGCTCTGCCTGGTTCGGCCTACCGGTTACCCCCGAGTTATTGACAGCTTGCCGGTAAAAGATAACTCTGATGCTCTTGCCGATGAGTTCGGCGCCAGCATTCTTGATCCGGCATATTGTGGTAAAACTACGAAGCGACGCCTGATGACAAACAAAGACCGCTACGATGTCTCTGATTCGGTGGAACTGGTCCTGGTTCATCCCTTTCGGGAGGGCAACGGTCGTTGCGCACGCCTGCTCGCAAGTATCATGGCGCTGCAGGCCGGACTGCCGGTATTGGACTTCAGCTTGTTAAGTAAAATGAAAAAAGCGGATTATTTCGCCGCGGTTCAAGCCGGCATGGATCGCAACTATCGGCCAATGGAGGACCTGTTCGCGGAAATTATCGAGAATTCGATTCGGGCTTAGACGGGGCAGGTTGAAAATCACCATCGGTAACATCAGTGATTTGTCGGCGTATTACCGCAACACTTTCCCCGGTTTCGATAGCAGTGGAGCTGGAAACACTGGTGATCAGGGCATCCCGGTATTTCCGGGGATCCCGCAGATGAGGATTGGACTTGAACAGGGATTTCTTTGTCATGCGCAGCGCCTTCAAAGTCAGGAGACGGCCCCCGAAGCGCCTGGATTCCCGGGGCTCACAGCCAACCGCTGGAAGGAAGCACCGCAGACACACAGACAAGCACGCAGCAGGATTGACCCGTCTACTCTCTATGATCGCATCTTTTGCTTAAAATTCAAGCAATTATGCACCGAATTCAGACAAATGTCGGGAATAAATTAATCACAAATCAACAAGTTAATCGGTTTTCCGTTCCCGGCCCAACCCTCATCCCTGCCCGCAGGGCCGGGCGCGACAGGACAAGTGGCAAGCAGCAAGCAGGTCGCCGCTGGAAGCGCCTCCCACAAATACCCTGGCTTTATCTGCCGACTGCCATCTGCCAACTATCTCTCTACTCGTAACTCGTCCCTCGTCATTGCCCGAAGGGCCGGGGCCTGTGGGAGCGCCCCACGGGCGCGAATTTCACTTGATCCGGCGCCTCTCTGCCGGCTGCCATCTGCCAACTGCCAGCTGCTAACTATATTTCTCCTCGTCCCTCGTAACTCGTCCCTAGTGCCTGCCCAAAGGGCAATGGCGGATTTCGGCTAGGGGATATCCCTGATACTATTAATAATGCGCCTCAGTTAGTCTTAGAGAAGCTGTGTGGCGAAATTTGGGGATTTCGTGGATAAATTAAATAAAAAAGAGCTCTCGGAACGAGATATTTGCAGCAAATGCATTACACCCGCCTTGTTCAAGGCGGGGTGGGATGCTGATACGCAAATTCGTGAGGAGGTCGCTCTTACAGACGGAAAGATTCTTGTTCGGGGCCAGAAGCACAAACGGGGTGAGCGTAAATTTGCAGATTACATCCTGTTCTATAAGCCAAATATCCCGATTGCGGTCATCGAGGCCAAGGATAATCACCACTCAATAGGGGATGGGATGCAGCAGGCATTGCACTACAGCGACATGCTGGGGCGTGCTGATGCGCAGGAGTCGTTACCCTTTGTTTTCAGTTCCAATGGCGACGGCTTCTTATTTCATGACCGCACCATAACGGACAGGGCAGTCGAGCGCGAGATTCCGATGGACGATTTCCCATCGCCCGAGGAGCTCTGGCAGCGCTATTGTGCATGGAAGGGCATTGAGGAATCGCGCAAGCCCATAGTGGAACAGGACTATTTTTACGACAACAGCGGAAAATCGCCGCGCTATTACCAACTCAACGCCATCAACCGCACTATAGAAGCCATTGCCAAGGGTCAGCAACGCATTCTGCTCGTTATGGCCACGGGCACGGGCAAAACCTATACCGCCTTTCAGATTATCTGGCGTTTATGGAAATCCGGCGCGAAGAAACGCATTCTCTATCTGGCCGACCGCAATATCCTCATCGACCAGACTAGAACCAATGACTTCAAGCCCTTTGGCAATGCTCTCACCAAGATACAGAATCGCCAGGCAGAGAAGTCCTACGAGATTTATCTGTCGCTCTACCAGGCCGTCAGCGGCAACGAAGAAGAGAAAAATATCTACAAGCAGTTCTCACCCGATTTTTTCGATCTGGTCGTCGTGGACGAGTGCCATCGGGGTAGTGCCCGCGAGGCCTCAGCCTGGCATGAAATCCTGGATTATTTCTCATCGGCAACCCATATCGGTATGACGGCGACACCAAAAGAAACAGAGGATGTGTCCAATATCCATTACTTTGGTGAGCCGGTATACACCTATACCCTCAAACAGGGTATCGAAGATGGTTTTCTTGCACCTTACAAGGTGGTGCGCCTCGATCTGGACAAAGATGTTTTCGGCTGGCGTCCACCCAAAGGAATGAAAGACAAGTACGGCAATGAGATTGAAGACCGTATTTACAACCAGAAAGACATGGACAAGTTTCTGGTTATCGAATCCCGCACCCAGATTATCGCGCAAAAGATTACCGAATATCTCAAGGCAACCGACCGTTTCAGCAAAACCATTGTATTTTGCGAAAATATCGACCATGCCGAGCGGATGCGCCGTGCCCTGGTCAACGAAAATGCCGATATGGTGGCCGAGAACCGCAAATACATTATGCGAATCACGGGTGATGAGCAGGAAGGTAAAGCCGAACTGGATAACTTTATCGATCCGGAAATCACTTATCCGGTTATCGCGACAACCTCAAAACTGATGAGCACAGGTGTCGACGCGCAAACCTGTAAGCTGATCGTGCTCGATCAAACCATCAATTCAATGACCGAGTTCAAGCAAATTGTTGGCCGTGGCACACGTATCAATGAAGCCTATGGAAAATATTATTTCACGATCATGGACTTCAAGAAGGCAACGGACAACTTTGCCGACCCGGATTTTGATGGTGAACCTGTGCAAATATACATCCCGCGCGCTGACGACACGGTTGTTCCCCCGGATGAAGTCGATCATGAAGGTGATTTACCGACAGAATATGTTCTACCGGAGGACCGGGATTTCGAGCCAACACAATCCACCGAAGGCCGGATTACATATGTAGTGGACAATGTGCCGGTTCAGGTTATATCGGAACGCGTTCAGTACATGGACGCTAACGGTAGACTGATTACCGAATCATTAAAGGATTACACCAAAAAAGCGGTGAACAAGGAGTACGCTTCCCTGGACCAGTTTCTCAAGACCTGGACAGACATTGGCCAGAAAAAAATCATTATCGAAGAGCTGGAAAAACACGGCGTATTCTTCGAGGCGCTGGAAGATGAGATCGGTAAAGACTATGACGCCTTCGACCTCATCTGCCATGTGGCCTATGACCAGAGGCCGCTAACACGCCATGAGCGCGCGCAAAACGTGCGTAAGCGGGACTATTTCACCAAATACGGGGAGCAGGCGAGGGTCGTGCTCGATGCCTTGCTGGAAAAATATGCAGATTCTGGCATCGAGAATATCGAGGACCTGAGTGTCCTCAATGTGCCACCCATCAGCCAGTATGGCACACCCGTAGAAATCGTTAAACTATTCGGCGGCAAGGACAAGTACCTGACTGCCATCCAGGAACTTGAACAACAGATATACAACGCCGCATAAACACTAAGCAGGAACCTATGTCAGTTACAACCGTAATCAAATCCATCCAGGACATCATGCGTAAAGACGCCGGTGTCGACGGCGACGCGCAGCGCATCGGGCAACTCGGGTGGATGCTGTTTCTCAAAATCTTCGATGATCAGGAACAAGAGCTGGAAGTCACCCAAGATGGCTACAAATCACCCATCCCCGAGAAACTTCGTTGGCGAAACTGGGCTGCCGATCCGGAGGGCATCACCGGTGAAAAACTCCAGAAGTTCATCAACGAGGACCTGTTTCCGACCCTGAAAGAGCTCTCAACCAAAAAGGGCGGGAAAAGCCCGCGCGGTCTGGTGGTGCAGCGCGTCTTCGAGGATGCATTCAACTACATGAAAAACGGCACCCTGGTACGGCAGGTGGTCAACAAGCTCAACGAGATCGACTTCAATCGCTCCTCGGACCGCCATACCTTCAACGACATCTACGAGAAACTGCTCAAAGATCTGCAAAGTGCGGGCAACGCCGGCGAATTCTACACACCCCGTGCCGTCACGCAGTTTATGGTCGACATGGTCGATCCCAAACTCAATGAACACGTCCTCGACCCCGCCTGTGGCACCGGTGGCTTTTTGACCTGTGCTATCGAGCACAAGCGGAGCAAATACGTCAGAAACGTCGAAGATCGCGATACCCTGCAAAGCTCATTTCACGGCATCGAAAAGAAGCAACTGCCGCACATGCTCTGCACCACCAACATGCTTCTCCACGGTATCGAAGTCCCAGAGCAAATCCGCCACGATAATGCCCTGGGCAGGCCACTCAAGGACTACGGCCCCCAGGATCGTGTCGATGTGATCATAACCAACCCGCCCTTTGGTGGCATGGAAGAAGACGGTATCGAACAAAACTTCCCCTCCAGTTTCCGCACCCGGGAAACTGCCGATCTGTTCCTGGTGCTTATCATGCGCCTACTTAAAGACCATGGCCGCGCCGCCATCGTCTTACCTGATGGCTTTCTATTTGGCGAAGGCATAAAAACTCGCGTCAAAGAGAAACTGCTGGAAGAATGCAACCTGCACACGATCGTGCGCTTGCCTAACTCGGTATTCGCGCCCTACACCAGCATCAAGACGAACCTGCTGTTTTTTGAAAAAGGCAAGCCCACCAAAGACATCTGGTACTACGAACACCGGCTCCCTGAAGGCTACAAAGCCTACAACAAAACAAGACCCATGCGTGTTGAAGAATTTGAAGTTGTCAAAAAATGGTGGGGCGGAAAAACGCGGAAAAAACGGGAAGAGTCTGAGCAAGCCTGGTGTGTCGATATCAAAGACATCGTTGCCAATAACTACAACCTCGACATCAAAAACCCCCACGTCGGCGAACAGGTCAGCCACGACCCCAACGAACTGTTGCAGCAATATGCAAAGCAGCAAAACGAGATCAGCGACCTGCGCAACCAGCTCAAGGAAATCCTGCAGGAAGCATTACATCGGGATGAGGCGTGATCATGTCCGACGTCATCACCAACAACCTCGATCTCTGGACCTCGGCCATCCTCACCAAATCCGGCGCCGGTCGCGGCAGCAACGGCAAGGAGCAAGCCTACGGCATCAAGAAACTGCGCGAGCTGATCCTGGAGCTGGCCGTGCGTGGCAAGCTGGTTCCGCAAGACCCCAAGGATGAGCCGGCTAGTGTGTTGCTGAAAAAGATTGCCAAAGAAAAAGCGCGGTTGGTTAAAGAAGGAAAAATAAGGAAACAAAAACCACAACTAGATATTTATGTCAAAGAAGAATTTTTTGAGATACCGGAAAATTGGAAATGGGTACGATTCGCTGAAATTGCACAACATAATGCAGGGAAAACACTCGATCGTGGACGAAACAATGGAGCGCCGAGAGATTACATAACGACATCTAATTTGTACTGGGGAGAATTCGATCTTTCCGATGTTCGGCAGATGCTTATCCGCGAGGATGAGCTTGATAGATGCACAGCTCGACAAGGCGACTTATTGATTTGCGAGGGTGGCGAAGCGGGCAGAGCAGCTGTATGGGATGAAGACTACGAAGTTTGTTTCCAGAATCACATCCATCGAGCAAGGTTTTATTGTTGTGTGAATTCATATTACGCATATCGATATTTTGAGTATTTAAGTGCAACAGGAAAAATTGAGAATTATAGGAAAGGTGTTGGTATTTCCAATATGTCAGGTAAGGCGCTTGCATCAATTGTTGTACCACTGCCGCCAGAAGCCGAACAACACCGCATCGTCGCCAAAGTCGACGAACTCATGGCTCTCTGCGACCAACTGGAGCAACAACAAACCCACAGTCTCGAAGCCCACCAGACCCTGGTCGAAACCCTGCTCGGCACGCTGACTAACGTCGAGTCTGCAGAAGGATTCGCCGAAGCCTGGACCCTCATCGCCGACCACTTCGGCATCCTCTTCACCACCGAACACAGCATAGACCAACTCAAACAAACCATCCTTCAACTCGCCGTCATGGGAAAACTCGTCCCACAAGACCCCAACGACGAACCGGCGAGTGTGTTGCTGGAAAAAATCGCCAAAGAAAAAGCGCGGTTGATTAAAGATCGAAAAATTAAGAAACAAAAACCACTACCTGCAATAGCTAAAAAAGAAAAGCCGTTTGCCCTCCCGAAATCTTGGGAGTGGAAGAGATTTGGAGACATTACTTATCAAATAACTGATGGCGCCCATCATACACCAACTTATGTAAATGAAGGCGTCCCATTTTTGTCAGTAAAGGATATGAGCACTGGTAAGCTCGACTTTACCGATACTCGCCTCATATCTCGGGTGCAACATGAAGATCTGATTAGGCGCTGTTATCCAAAGAAAGGTGATTTGCTTCTAACGAAAGTAGGCACCACTGGTATCCCTGTGCTCGTAGATACAAATGAAGAATTCAGCATTTTCGTTAGTGTTGCATTAATAAAATTCCCGCAAGATAAACTTGTTGGGAAGTATTTATCATGGTTAGTAAGTTCACCTATAGTAAAAGCGCAATCAGTAGAGGGTACAGAGGGCGTCGGGAATAAGAATCTCGTATTAAGAAAAATTGCAGCATTTTTGTTGGCTATTCCACCAGTAAATGAACAACACCGCATTGTCGCCAAGATCGACGAACTCATAGCCCTGTGCAACGCCCTCAAAGCGCGCCTCACCGATGCCCAGACCACCCAAATCCACCTCGCCGACGCCATTGTTGAACAGGCTATAGCATGAATATTGGCATTGAAGATGATACAAAGTTAATCTATGAGGCCAGTAGCCAGTATGGTCATCCTATATGGCCATCTCCGGTCATGCTACAAGTCGTAATCGCCTCAGAAGAGGACAAGGAATATACAGCAGCAAAACATAGAGATTTGGGTCCCAATACAATTATCTTCAGAGAGGAAACCTACAATTCGTCCAGTCGGGTTCGTCGTGGTCGGCTATATAAGGCAGGGAATGGACAGCCAGTGCAATGGTACGTATATCCGCATCCGGCTCTTCCATATGAGACAAACGCTGCTATACATAAGCGTGGAACATTAGCGAAACAAATATTTGCTTTTTCCTCATTCCGACTGAATCCCTATCTGAAACAGGAGAAAATTCATAGACCGGTTTTTATTCTTGGTGCAGAAGATAACTTTACCATCTGGACGCTCGTAAATACAGAAACAAGCGCAACAGGTGAGGAATTGGTAGTTCTCCGAGCCAGGAAGAGTATTGGAGCTCTACCACATTTGAACACCAGAAAAATCCTGGATGCAGATGGTCGCGCAGCGATTGAGCTGATCGAAAAGCTTGAAGAGGAACTCTACCGCGCAGGCCCGGAATCGATCATTGATCGCACCCGCGAAGCCGCAACGGCCATCTTGTCGAAGTTTCTGCAAATCAATGAGGTCGCAAAGCCGGGCAAGGATATTGGTCGGCTCGCAAATGCGGCGGCGGAGAGCGGGTTCGAAATCGTCGCCAATGCGGCCAGGGTCATCGCCCGCCTCCACGCGCGTGGCAAACACGCCGAACAAGAGCAGAGGCCAATCCGACCCATCACCGAGCAGGACGCGGAATTTGCGGTCCAGGCGGTGGGTACAATCCTGTGCGATCTGGGTTGGGCAAGATGGTAGATCCGAGCTACCCGACAGAGTAGATTAGTTATCTCTCTCCTGTGCATTACCCGAAAAATATTACATACTAGCGCGAAATATGATGTGAAATGCCTCTAAATACGTAACTCATTGATTACTGATATAAAATGGCTAGCTCAGAACAATTGAAAGCATTACTGCTCTCCCACATGGCGGGGGACGATGAACGCTTTTTGTCCATCGCCATGCAGGTGGCTGCCCATGAGGCCCGAATCGGGCATGGCAAGCTCGCGCTGGAGTTGCGGGATATTGTTGAGAAGGCGAAGCAACAAGCCAAAAAATCCACGGTGCCTGTGTCTATCGCCAAAGGTCTCAAAGATGCCTCTGGGCTGCTTTATGCGACTACGCCGCAGGTGCGACTCACTGATCTGGTTACGACCGACGTGGTGCTGGCAAAGCTAAAGCGCGTTATTCGTGAGCAACGCCACCTGGGTAAGCTCAAGAGTCATGGGCTCGCGCCACGCCGCAAGCTGTTATTGGTTGGCCCGCCTGGCACTGGCAAGACATTCACCGCTTCGGTAATGGCCGGTGAGCTGGGTTACCCTCTGTTTCAGGTGCGTCTAGATGCGGTTATCACTAAATTCATGGGCGAGTCATCAGCGAAATTGCGACAGGTCTTCGATGCTATTCGCGAGGTGCGAGGCGTATATTTCTTTGACGAGTTTGACGCACTGGGTACGCAACGGGCTACACCGAATGATGTCGGCGAAGCGCGTCGCATCCTTAACAGCTTTCTGCAGATGATCGAGCAGGATGATTCCAATAGCGTGATTGTTTGTGCGACCAATCATCCGCACATACTGGATTACGCCTTGTTCCGGCGTTTTGATGATGTAATTCAGTACCATCTTCCTGGTAAGGACGAGATTATCAGCTTGCTCAAGCGCCGGCTCTCGCCTTATGTGGCAAAAGGATTCCCCTGGACGGAACTGTCTGAGAAGTCGAAGGGTTTGAGCAGTGCCGAGGTCACACTCGTGGCAGAGGATGCGATCAAAGAGCTTCTTATTCACGAACATGAGCGGATAACTGAGGCGACGGTTGAGTGCGCCATTCAAGACCGGCGCGGAATGAGCCACGAAAGACACAAATAGGGAAGTACCGTGTCTGAAAAAAAGGATGTAAAACCCCATATCTATTTAGGCTCCACCGGCAAGCCAGAACCTTTCACTTCGCCGTCGACAGGTGGCGGCGCCAAACCGGATATCCCGCCACGCAATCGTCAACAGCATGGCAGCGAACTCATTGGCCAGTTGCGCACGGTTGAACAACAGCAGGCCGGCCTCCGTCAAGAAGCGGATCAGTACGAGCTGGAATCTGTTATAGGCATCCAGGTTGAGTTCGAGAGTTTTCCAGGGATTGAACTTGCCGTGGAGAGTCTTGCCGATGCCCGGCAGAAAATCGAGTTGCTGAATGTCATCCCCCGGGACAACAAAATATTCGCCACCATCTTTGTGCCCGAAGGCAAGCTATCGTCCATTGAGGCAAAGTTGCGGGCCTATCTGGAAGAGAAGAGAGACGCCGCGGGGCGTCCACGTGACAATCGCAAGCTGATTGATGCGATACAGTCATTTCGCACGGCGGCGCTGGAAGCGCTGTGGACAGACGATCGGGATCAGCTACCTGATAATCCTGAAGAGACGTTCTGGTGGGAGGTGTGGTTACCCGTGCGCCGTGATCGGAATGCCGTGCTGCATGATTTTCAACGCTTGGCCAAAGCGGCGAAAATCACTGTTTCGGAACAGGTTCTGGAATTTCCCGAACGCTCCGTCCTGCTGGCCAAGGGTAATAGGCACCAGTTCTCCCGTAGCGGTTTGTTGCTGAACAGTATTTCCGAACTGCGCAGGGCAAAGGAAACGGCGGCCTTCTTCGACGAGTTATCGCCAGAGGAACAGCAGGAATGGGCGGCGGATTTACGCGGTCGCTTGGTTCAGCCGCTGGATGCCGAGCTTGCTCCCTACGTTTGCCTATTGGATACCGGTACAAATATTGGGCACCCCCTGCTGGAACCCTTCAACGACTCGGCCGATCAGTTGACGATTGATGCCGATTGGACGGGTGCAGATGATCACGGACATGGCACCGGTATGGCAGGGCTTGCTGCCTGGGGTGATCTGACCCAACCACTTGAGGATATGGCGGCAGTCGAGATCAAGCACCGACTGGAATCGGTAAAGGTCTTGCGTTATCCCCATGATAATGAAGGCAAGCACCTGGGGGTTGTGACGGCTGATGGCGTAGCGACGCCGGAGATACAAAACCCGCTTCGTACCCGCGTATTTTCTATGGCGCTTTCGGCCACTGATACCCGCGACCGTGGCAGGCCTTCTGCATGGTCGGCCGCACTGGACAGTCTGGCGGTGGATTACTTGGGTGAGAATCAGACGCCCAGGCTATTTACGATCTCGGCAGGTAATTCGGGTGATGATCTGATGGCGATGGCCGGATATCCGGATTACAACCTGCTACGGGATATTCATGATCCTGGACAGGCGTGGAATGCATTGACTGTGGGGGGGTATACGGAGAAGGACAACATTGTCGAATCGGACTGCGTTGCCTATACACCACTCGCGCCTGCGGGTGGATTATCACCTTTTAGCACCACCTCGGTTACCTGGCACAACTCGACACCGATCAAACCGGAAGTTGTGTTTGAAGCTGGTAACGTCGGCAAGGATACGATTAGCTGCGCGTCAATTCCCAGCTTGAGTTTATTGACGACGCATCATCAGCCTGTGCAGCGCTTGTTTTCCACATTTCACGCGACCAGTGCGGCGACGGCATTGGCAAGCCGCTTTGCGGCTAATATCTATGCGCAGTATCCAACTCTATGGCCGGAAACCGTCAGAGCGTTGATGGTTCATTCCGCAGAATGGACGGGCACCATGGTGGCGCAATTCTCCCAAGGGACCACCGATAGGCAACGCGCACAACACAGGGTTCGTTCTGTTGGTTATGGGGTACCTTATTTAGAGCGTGCACTGTGGAGCGCCAATAATTCGTTGGCATTAATCGTCGAAGACAAATTGCAGCCTTTCGGTAAGTTTGATGGCAAGATTAAAACGCGTGATATGCATCTGCATGATCTTCCCTGGCCGAAAGACGCACTGCAGGACCTGGGCGAGACTGCGGTTGAAATGACCGTCACGCTTTCATATTTCATTGAACCGAACCCATCAAGCCGTATTGTCAGCGGCAAATATAGTTACCAAAGTCATGGGCTGCGCTTTGATGTAAAGCGACAGCTTGAGTCAGTCTATGACTTCAGAAAACGCATTAACAGACAGGCGCGGGATGAAGAGGAAGGCACGACAAAAGCACCGGCCGATCCGGATTGGTTGCTTGGTTCGCAGTTTAGGCACAAAGGTTCTATTCATAAAGATGTCTGGAAGGGGAAGGCGGTGGATCTTGCGGAGCGAGGACAGATTGCCGTCTACCCTGCCATGGGCTGGTGGCGGACAAGAGCAGGGCTCGGCCGGTATGACAAAGAGGCTCGCTACGCGTTGGTAGTCACCATTTCCGTTCCGGATGTCGATGTTGATATCTATAGTGCGATATCTGCTTTGGTCACGGCTGAGCAAATTCTTGTCGAAGGAGTTTAATTTTGCCAATACAACACGCCATCTACTACTAGTGGGGTCCGCACCAACGCAACTCGTTGAAATAAAGATAAGCGGGGTCGGACCACCGCAAGCTATTGAACTACCGGATAAATACTCGAGAAATCAGGGTCAGTGCATAGTATCTACTAATATTAGAGAAAATAGTGATTTGATCCAAATTACTTGGAAAATACATGAGAAATATCTTCGACCAATATAGTCAACCAGAAAACCGGCTTACTCATGCTTTGGTCTCTGTATTGGATCACGACAGGACGTTGTTGAAACAGTTCGTTCGTTGGGTAACGCTTAAAACACCTCCCAAATCTCTATCAATCATCGAACAGCAATTACCAGGTGAGCCACAAATTTCTGAAGAGGAGTCAGAGAGGCGAGGTTTGCCCGATGCGTGGATATTCGACGATGAGTACTGGTCGTTGCTGGTTGAGAGCAAGATTTCATCACCGCTGAATAATGACCAGTTAAGGCGTCATTACAACGCGGCAATAAAACGCGGGTATCAAGAAATATTAGTCTTGGCTATTGACGTAACTAAACCAACCCGGAAGTTACCGGATTATGTGCTATTCAAAACATGGTCTGAAATATATACCTGGTTATACAAACATGCCAGTCTGTCAACCTGGGCTGCCGAAGCGACTAGATACATGGAGGTCGCAGAGTCTAAAATGGTTAATGATGGCTACTTAAAAGAGGGGACACTCACTGTGTTTTCTGGAATTCCTTTTTCAAACGATAACCCTTATAACTATCCTGAGGCTAAAAGGCTAATAAAGTTGGCCATGGATGAGCTGCGTGGCAGGAAGTCCCTGATAAAACAACTCGGGATGAATCCAAAAGGCATTGGACGTGGGGCCATTACAGGCAAAGATGGCGGGGCAGTCTGGGACTTTTTACGGCTAAAAGGTTCAAGTAACGAAGAAGCATTTACTAAATACCCTCACTTGACTATGGGGATTGGTCGAGACAGAGTCTTGGCAATTGTTACTGTACCGCATGGCATAAGAACAGAATTCAGAAGAAATATTATTGACCTTGAGTTTGATGGCTTTGAAGATTTAATGAGGCTTGTCAATAAAAATCTTGTTAAATCATTAAGGAAGGCAAAAGGTTCTGCACCATGGGTTGATGTTGTACAAAGACGTTATCCTTCCCAGCGTTCTGCTGCAATAGTCGATGCACGAGTAGAATATGATCTAAGAACGGCATTTCCTGGAAATACAAAGCACCCCGTTAAAACTCAACCTGAATGGTTAATGGCAACCTATGACGCCTTATCAAATAAAAAATCAAATCTCCAAGTAGCTGTGGGTGCGATATTCCCATATAGATCATGTGCAAAAACAGCGACACCTGAAATACTCGATTATGTCGAAGCCACATGGATCGCGTGTAAGCCATTAATCGATATAATGGTTAAAGGCGAATACTGAACTGTACGATGACAGCACACCTATTCTGTGGAGAGCTTACCGGGAGGGGTCAAGGGGTCAGAACACTTGAAGTCTGACAATCTGATATTTCAAGCGCTCTGACCCTTTGATAGGTACGGGCAAAGCTGCGTAACAAGGTCCGCGTCCTTCTCCGTCGCTACAAATACCCACCGGATAACGCGGATGAGGCAATCGATCTGGTTTTAAAACAAGCTGAAGTTTTGTCACAGAGTTGGGCCGTGTAATATAGCCATGTCACACAGTGAAATACAAGAAGTAATAAAAAAGTACGCCAAGGCGTATTCAGAGTTTCAGGATTGGCAAGATTCACATCCCGCAATACCTGGTGGTGATCAGAAAACAGGATGCATCGGCGAATATTATGCATATATTTATTTATTATATAGCTATCCAGATGCGGAACTGAAATACGGAACTCATTCTGAAAAAGGGTGGGATATAGAGCTAACCAATGGCATAAGCAAGACTAGAATACAAGTTAAGACAGTATCGCAATTTTCCAAGACACGAACAATTTCACCGATACATAAAGGTTGGGATGTTCTCTACTTATTGTATTTAAATAAAGAACTCTATCCAATCGGATTTTGGATAATAGAGGATGCTGAGATATTCGGGGAAAGAGAAAAACTAACAAGCAGAAAATGTCCTATTCCGGGGAAATTGAATACAGGTTCCAAGGATATTCCTTTTGGCGAAAATTTAATTGAACCTTTAGAGAATGCAATTTCGTCATTTTAGGAATCAAGGGGTCAGAACACTTGAGCCAACCACCAGCCTATGATGTAGTAAACAATCAAGTGATCTGACCCCTTGATTTGACCAACAGGATACGCCATCTCCTTAACCTGCTTCCATACACCAGAAATCACTATAACTCTTATCAAGACATCCGATCCCTTACGCATGTCACGCCTTGCGATCGCACCGAAAGACGCTTTCCTTGTCGTGATAAAAATCGCACTGCTTTGCCAGCGCATCCTTGAGCTTATGACGTGCACGGTGAATCCTGATCTTCGCAGTCGCCACCGAACATTCGCATACATCGGCTGTCTGGACGGCCGAGAGCCCTTCGAGATCATGAAGGAGCAGGGCGGAGCGGTATGACTCCGGCAGGGTTTCGATGACGGCGCGTATGCATTCGTTCATCTCGCTCTCGACCAAACGCTGGTCAATCTCGCGTTCGGGATCGATGGGTTCCTCGGTTTCGTCCAGCGCGACGATGCTCCTTTCCCGATCGGGATGCCGCAGGTAATCGGCCACGACGCGGCGGGCAATGGAAAATGCCCAGGTCTTGACCGATGATCGCCCGGCGAACGATGATAAACCCTTGTACATGCGTAACAGAGTCTCCTGCTGCAGTTCCTCTGCCACCGCCCGGTTTCCCACACTCCGTTCGATAAAGTGCAGGATCGGCGATGCCAATTCGCGAGCGGCGGTGTCGAACGCCGATTGTCTTGAAGATCCGTTCAACTTGGTTTCCTCTCAAAGGCATGCTCCATGCCGAACCTGTCGACACGGAGCGGGATGAGACCAGTATCAGGAACACCCGCAGCCGCCACTCGCGTCGGGTGCCTCCGATTCGTTCGATGAAGCATTCTGATTGTCTGTCGCAGGGGGCAGTAGGCTACGCGCTGCCTCGAGCACTTTATTGGCCGGAACCTGCCTGACCTTGTCAGCAAGCTGTATTGCAGAGTGAATCTCCTGATCGGTGAGACCGACTTTGCGCGCCTGTGGAATGTGGTATTCGATGCACGGCACACAATTGCTTCCCAAAGCGGCTCCAAGGGCAACGAGTTCGCTTTCGCGGGTGGTTAGATCGCTCATAGTATTCTCCTTTAGATTCCGAGTGATGGTAACAGGCGATCGTCTTCGCCTACCCACTTAGACGGGTCTCCCGGTTAAATGGATACACCTGCATCAATCGCAGGCCAACGCCCAACGCCAGCGTGGGCCGCAAACCCTGGAGCGCCCGAAGGGTGCTTAGACTCAAGGTGGCCCTTTCGCGATCTGTGTGGGTAGCGCCGCTCACGCCGCCACACTAGATGTTGTGTTGTAGGGTGACGCTGGCAGCTGGCTGAGTTTGCCGCCGATGAGGTACGTCATGGTGATGGAAAAAGGGGCTGGCAGAGAACTGACGTAAACGTAGCAAATTGCTATGGGAAATGTACAGCGCGGTGTAACGCGGGAAGGAGATCAGGCCGATTTTCTTTACCCATGACTGAAATATGTAAAGAAAACTGCTATATTCTTTACATATCAGACTAAAACAGCAAATTATTCGCCGATTTTTGACATGTCTACCGCCCTGGCCCCATTGCCGCTGATCCATTCCGCCGAGCTGGAAAGCCGCGCCGTGCTGCGGCTGGCGGCACGTGCGCACCGCGCGCTGGCGGAGCTGAAGGGCTCGGTGGCGGTGATTCCCAATGAGTCGATCCTGATCGATACCCTGGCCCTGCAGGAGGCCAAGGATTCCTCCGAGATCGAGGATATCGTCATCACCCATGATCAGCTGTTCCAGGGGGACGAGGAGGCCGGTCATTACCCCAGCGCGGCGGCCAGGGAGGTGCACCATTACGCCACGGCCCTCAAGCTGGGCCTGGCGCGGGTGCGCGAGCGGGGCTTTTTGCGGCTGGAGGACGTGCTGGCGATCCAGGCCGTGCTGGAAGAAAACCACGCCGGCCTGCGCAAGCTGCCCGGTACGGTGTTGCACAACCCGCGGGCGGGCGAGGTGGTCTACGAACCGCCCCAATCGCCGGCGGAGATCGAGCGGCTGCTGGGTAACTTTCTGGAATATTTTCATCGCGACGATTCCGATGATCCCGATCCGCTGGTGCGGATGGCGATCCTCCATTTCCAGTTTGAGAGCATTCATCCTTTTTACGATGGCAACGGGCGCACCGGGCGGATTCTGAATTTATTGTATCTGGTGTTACACGGGTTGCTGGATACGCCGGTGCTGTATCTGAGCCGTTACATCGTGCGCCACAAGGCCGATTACTATCAGGGACTGCAAGCCGTGCGCGAACAGGGGGCCTGGGAGCCGTGGTTGCAGTACATGCTGCGCGCGGTGGAGGAGACCGCGCACGAGACCCTGGACAAGGTGCGAGCCATTCGCGAGCTGATGCAGGCGACCAAGCAACGCCTGCGGGATGAGCTGCCCAAACTGTATCGGCAGGAGCTGCTGAATAATCTGTTTCGCCACCCCTACACCAAAATCGACTTTGTCGAACGGGATCTGGGCGTCTCCCGGCCCACGGCGATGAAATACCTCGGCGCGCTGGAGTCAGCCGGCTTCGTGCGCAAGACCAAACTGGGGCGAACCAATTTTTATATCAATGAGCCACTGTTCGCGTTGTTGAGCCAGTGAGCCGGATATTCCGGCGTGCTGAAAAAGGCCTTTTTCCGGGGTGAAATTAAAAATAGTTGGCAGTTCGCAGTCAGCAGTCGGCAGAGAAGCGAAATAGTGCCAGCGCACTTGAAAATATGATGTATCAACGTGTAACGGGGTGATTGCTTTGGTGCTGACACAGGAGGAGAAAAAAATAGAAGAAGAGGCCCTGGCCTTTGCACGAGAGCACAAAAAACTGATTGCTCAGAGGCTGACCGATCCAAACCGTTTTATCCCTGAAGACGATCCTGTCTCCGTGTTTATGGCCGGATCACCAGGCGCCGGCAAGACCGAAGCCTCTATCGAGCTGCTCGCTGCGGTCGAGGCGGATGGTGCGGAAATCCTGCGGATTGACCCTGATGATCTTCGCTATGAGTTCCCTGATTATGAAGGGGGAAATTCCTGGTTGTTTCAAAAAGCGGTATCCGTCCTGGTCGAGAAAATTCATGACATGGCGCTCAAACAAAAGCAAAGTTTTTTGCTGGACGGAACGCTAAGTAACTATGAAAAGGCCGAGCAGAATATCGCTCGCTCCCTGAAAAAAGGGCGAGTGGTTCAAATTCTGTATGTCTACCAGGACCCTATGCTCGCGTGGGAGTTTGTTACCAGCCGGGAGACGGTCGAAGGTCGTCGGATTAATCCGGAACATTTTATCGAGCAGTATTTTGCCGCGCGGAAGGTTGTAAACCAGCTCAAGAAAAAATTTGGTTCAGATTTAAAGGTTGATTTATTGCTCAAGAATACCGATAACACACATAGACTGTACAAGGCGGGCGTGGACCGGATTGACAACCATATACCGGAAAAATATACTTCGACAGACCTTAGAGAACTACTGGGTCTAAACTAGAGAGTCGCTATGTTTTTGATTTTCAAGTCAAAATCGAAAAAGTCCACACCATTTTCGGAATTTATTCGTCACGCTTCATCCGGTGAAAAGAAGCGCGTGTATTCCGACGTGCTGAAAAAAGCCTCTGACAGACAGCTCGGGGTTATCCGCAAGGCCCACGCTGCAAAATAACCTTTCTTTTAGAAAGATTATTTTGTTTGCCCTTCCTGATTCACTAGCTCCTTAAACACGATTTTTCCAGCCTCCGCCCGCCTGCCCAGGCTCGGACCACTGCGATTTGTTGAAATAACAATCAAAAAGCCCAAAATTCCGGCTCACACAGGCCTTAAAGGCCGTTTTCAGGCAAAAATCGCAGTTTAAAAGTCAGTGCCGGGGCTAAAGCGGGCTCTCGGGCCAACACAACTCATTGAAATCATCATATTAGAAGGGATAGTTAGCAGTTGGCAATTTGCAGTCGGCAGAGGGTTTTTCGGGCAGGTGCCAGTTAGCCTGGCATTGAGATGACGGTGCGCAGGACGGCGTACCCTGGCTGACTATGCGATGCGCAGCATATCCCTGTTTTTGTTTCTACACTTGAAGTTTGCGCTTTACGGCGCGCACGCGGGGCGGATCTGTCGGGCCGTTGACGCGCCCCTCACGGCAAGTTGCATCACAGGAGCGCATCGCTATGCATGATCAATCCCCTTCGCCGATCCGGGGGTATCTGCGCCGCCGCTGGTTTAACATTCGCCGGGTGCGCTTCTGGGCGGTTTTGGCCGTCGCGTTATATACGCTTGCCGGCTTTTTTCTGGTGCCGTGGCTTGCCGAGACGATCGCGGTGGACACGGTGCGGGAGGATCTTGACCGCGAGCTGCGCATCGGCAACGTCGACTTCAATCCCTACACCTTCACGCTGACGGTAAACGACTTTGCGCTGGCGGATACCGACGGCCACGAGCTCGTCCGCTTCGAGCGGCTGTTCGTCAATTTCACGCTGCTCAGCCTGGTCGATCGGGCCTGGACGTTCCAGGCGGTGCGCCTCGAAGAGCCGGTGGTTCAGGAGGAGCGCTTCGCCTCGGGGGCGACGCGCTTCACCCGGCTGATGGAGGACGCGGCGGGCGCGCCGGCGGATTCCGGCAAGGGCGAGGAGGGCGGCATGCCGGCGGTGGTGATCCGCGATCTGAACGTTGTGGCGGGGGCGATCACTTTTGTGGATCGCCTGAGCGCGGATTCCGACTCCTCAGGCTCGAGCGCCAGCATTGCGCTACGCGAGCTCGAGCTGTCGCTGGATGATGCCACCCTGCACGAGAGCACTCCGTTTCCGGTCCATCTTGCCGGGCGGCTCGACGCGGGCGGCGCCTTCTCGTTCGACGGTGCGCTGCGGGTGTCGCCGCCCTTCGAGGTTAACGGCGATCTGCGCGTGGATGCGCTGGCCCTGAGTCCGGCGGCGCCTTACCTGCAGCAGTTCGCCCGGATAGGGATCGAAAGCGGGCGCGTGAACCTCGGCGGGCAGCTGTCCGTCAGCGGCGACGAGCCGCTGGCCTATCGCGGCCGTGTCGATGTGGAACAGCTCAGTCTTGTGCCCCTGACTGACGACACGCCGGTGGCGGGCTGGCAGGCGCTGCGGATCGAGCGCCTCGATCTGAGTCTCGCACAGCGCAGCGTCGAAGCCTCGAGCGTCTCCATCGAGGGAGTCTCCGGTCGGGTGATCATCCGCGAGGATCGAAGCACGAATATCGGCCAACTGCGGGTGGCGCGCGCCGGGGGCGAGGCAGCCCCGTCCGGGGAGGCTGACAGCGAGTCCGCCGCCCCGTTTCGTATCAGCGTTGCCGGCATCGTTCTGACCGACGGCGGTCTGCGCTTCGCGGACCGCTCGCTGCCGCTGCCGTTTTCGACGCGCATCCATGAGCTGAACGGCGAGATCTCCTCGCTGGCCTCGGACACGCAGGCGCCGGCCGACGTCCGGCTCGAAGGGCAGGTGGGCGAGCACGGCCTGGCGCGCATCGAAGGCGCGATCCATGCCTGGCAGCCGATGCGGGACACAAACGTCACGCTCACATTCCGTAACCTGCAGGTGCCGGCGTATTCGCCGTACACGGCCGCCTTCGCCGGACGCCGGATCGCGGGCGGCCGGATGGACCTCGATCTCGTTTACCGCCTCGCCGACGGCCGACTGGAAGGCGCCAACGCGATAGCGTTGCACGATCTGCGGCTGGGCGAGAAGGTCGAAAGCCCCGAGGCGATGGATTTGCCGCTTGGGCTCGCCGTCGCGCTGCTCAAGAACAGCGAGGGCATCATCGAGATGGCTATCCCGGTCACGGGCGAGGTCGGCGATCCACAGTTCAAGCTGGGCGGCGCGATCCGCCAGGCGGTGATGGACGCGATCATCAAGGTCGTCAGCTCGCCGTTTCGCTTCTTGGCGGGTTTGGTCGGGGCCGGCGACGAGGATCTGCAACGGATCCTGTTCCCGGCGGGCCGCAGCGACCTGACGCCGCCACAGCTCGAGCGCGTCGTGCTGCTGCGCAAGGCGCTTGCGAAGCGTCCGGCGCTCGCGCTGGAGCTGGCCGGACCTTTCGATCCGGAGGTGGACGGCCCGGTGCTCAAGCGTCGGCGCGCAGTCGAGGCGCTGGCCGCGCGGTTGCGCGAGCAGGGACGCGAGGTGTCGTCGCCCGATCTGACCGCGGCCTCGACACAGGACGCGATGGAAGCGCTGTTCGCCCGCGCCTACCCCGATGCCAATCTGGATGCGCTCCGCGAGCGGTTCACCCGCGCGGCAAACGAGGCGGCGGAGGGCGGTGCGCGCTTCGACGCGATCGCCTACCGGGCCCATATCGCCACGCGCGTGATCGCCGCGCAGCCTGTCACCGATGCCGATCTCGCGGCGCTGGCGCAGGCGCGTGCCGCGGCCGTGCGCGACCGCCTGCTGGAGGACACCGCCGTCGAACCCGATCGGGTCCTTCTGGCGCAGCCCATGGTGATCGAATCGGAAGACGACGAGCAGGTTACGATGGAGGTCGGATTAAAGACAGTTGGCAGTTAGCAGATAGCAGTCGGCAGAGGAGAGGGTTGCTTGAAATGATCTCGGTGCGGTTAAATAATTTCTCATGGGAAAGTTGATTTGAGATCTGCAAATCCTGCTGTCACGTTGATTGTAGACAAGTGCAAGAATAAGGAGGAAATTGCGGATTTCAATCAATATTTAGGCAATCAACTTGAAGCAAGGTTGCCGCTGAACGTCCCGTTGAATATATATCACGAGGATT
This sequence comes from Thiohalophilus sp., assembly GCF_034522235.1. Lineage (NCBI taxonomy): Bacteria > Pseudomonadati > Pseudomonadota > Gammaproteobacteria > Thiohalomonadales > Thiohalophilaceae > Thiohalophilus > Thiohalophilus sp. The sequence continues at coordinate 1,757,663 of NZ_JAXHLN010000003.1, forward strand.
CTAAAGCTAATGCAGGATTACAGGCAGTAGATTTATTTTGTTGGGGTATCTATAGGAAGTATGAGCACGGTGACGACCCGGTGTGGTATAGAGATTATCGTGCGAGAATTCGTTTTGAAACGGAATATTTGGGAAACGGATAGGCAAAAAAAAGACGGCCCCTGCTACGCCAATATTCCAAGCACTCTTGCCAACCGATGGAAGGGAACATGCGAGGCGAGACTGTAAATTAAATTGTGTAACTGCTCAAAGTCCCATACCCTTGATAATAAAGGAAAAGACACATGAGCAGAAGAACAAAAACCAAAACCGATATCGACCCGCAGCTTGAAGCCCTGGTGAACAGTATCAAAACACCGGAGGAACTCGAGGACCTCACCCGCTTGCTGCGCCAAAAAACCTTTGAAGCTATGCTCGAAGGCGAGATGGATGACCACCTTGGCTATCCCAAGCATGACAAAGCCGGTCAGCATAGCGGCAACAGCCGTAACGGTTACAGCAGTAAAACCTTGAAGGGCGAGCTTGGCGAGCTGCCAATTGCCATTCCCCGGGACCGCAACGGGGAATTTGAGCCGCTCATTATCTCCAAAAACCAGACCCGGCTACCGATTTTCAACGACAAGATCATCATGCTCTACAGCAAGGGCATGAGCACGCGGGACATAGCTTCCACCTTGTTGGAACTGTACGGCGTTGAGGTCTCTCCTACGCTGATTTCACGGGTCACCGAGCAGGTGCTGGAACAGGTCCAGCAATGGCAATCCCGACCCCTGGATGAGGTCTATCCCATCGTCTATCTCGACTGCATCCGGGTGAAGATCCGTCAGGACAAACGCGTCATCAACAAAGCCATTTACCTGGCGCTGGGCATCAACCTGGACGGCCAGAAAGAACTGCTGGGGCTGTGGCTCGCGGAAAACGAGGGTGCCAAGTTCTGGCTGTCCGTGCTCACCGAACTGCAACAACGGGGCCTGAAGGACATTTTCATCGCCTCGGTGGATGGGCTGACAGGCTTCCCGGAAGCCATTAACACCGTTTACCCGAAGACCCAGATCCAGCTATGCATCGTGCATATGGTGCGCAACTCGCTCAAATTCGTCTCCTGGAAAGAACGCAAGACCGTTGCCGCTGACCTGAAAAAGATCTACGCCTCCCTCACTGTCGAGGAGGCCGAGCGAGAGCTGGCCGCCTTTGCCGAGCGCTGGGATGAGAAGTTTCCGTCCATCAGCACGGCCTGGCGCAAACACTGGCCGAATCTCATCACCCTGTTTAACTACCCGGATGATATTCGTAAAGTAATTTACACCACCAACGCTATCGAATCCCTCAATAGCGTTATCCGTAAGGCCGTCAACAACCGTAAGGTCTTTCCGAATGACGACGCGGCACTCAAGGTCGTCTATCTGGCCATGCAGGCGGCCTCCAAGAAATGGACCATGCCCATTCACCATTGGAAGGACGCCTTGAATCGTTTTATGATTGAGTTTCCGGATAGAATGCCGGAGCAGTTCTAACCGGGCAGTTACACAGAATTATTTACAGTCTCTGCGAGGCACGTAGTAGGATTTACCCGTCTGCCTTGTAATATCGTATTTCTCATGCAGAAAATCAAGTCGGATTAATGTTATAGATTCTGACGCGAACCGGGGTCCCGCACCACTGCAACCCATTGAAATAAAAAATCCCTAAAACCCGACCCTAACAGGCCTTAAAAGGCCCTTTTTCAGGCAAAAATTGTCGCTTTAAAGTTCATCAGGGGCCGAATCCCCTGGAATGCCATTTCCCTACGGCACGACAAACAGCATCAAATGATGTATTCTTTGATGTAGTGCAACCGAATGAGGTGTTTCCTATGCGTACGACCCTGAACATCGATGACCAGCTGCTGGATGAAGCGCAGCGTATCACCGGCATGACCGAAAAAGCCGCCCTGGTGCGGGAGGGGCTGCGCGCGCTGATCGAGCGCGAGAGCGCCCGGCGTCTGGCGCGGCTGGGTGGCAGTGAGCCGCAGTTAGAGGTCGTGCCCCGCCGGCAGTCCGATCCGGCATGATCCTGGTCGACACCTCGGTGTGGGTGGATCACCTGCGCGTCGGTGATGCCACGCTGGAGGAATTGCTGAACCACACTCGGGTGCTGATGCACCCGTTTGTGCTTGGTGAGCTGGCCTGCGGCAACCTGCGTAATCGCGGCGAGGTGCTGCAGCTGCTCGGGGATCTACCGCAGGCGACGGTCGCCAGCGATGCGGAAGTGCTGTTTTTTATCGAACGCCACATGCTGATGGGCCGGGGCATCGGTTATGTCGACGCGCACTTGCTGGCGGCGGTGACCCTGGCTGGCTCGACGCAACTGTGGACAAGGGACAAGCGCCTGCGGGCGACGGCCGAGACACTGAACCTGGCGTATGGTGCGGATTGAATAGTGATAGTTGGCAGTTGGCAGATAGCAGTTGGCAGTGTTCCTTTTTTGCGATTCTGCAACAGGAGTCAAGATGAATTACCAACCCTCACAAGATAGCTTGATAGCACTGGAATCGCTTCGCAAGGCGGTGTCCAAGGCGCTTGAACGCAAGCGGCTGCTTAACCAGTATGCGGTGATTTGGCAAGACGGCAAGCCGGTCATTATTGGCGAGCTGCCCAAACAAGCCGCTCAAGTACAAGAAGACGCCGCTAAATACGGAAAGCATGAAGATTAAACGGGCTCTGAGCGAGGTCTGCATCTGCACCACTGCAACCTTATTGAAACAGGAACGAATTCCATGAGGCTATGCAGAGCCACGGATAAAAGATAGTTGCAGTCCTAAATCCTAAATACCAGTGACTACGCCGGGATGAATTTGAGGGCGAGGCCGTTGTTGCACCAGCGCTTGCCGGTGGGTTGCGGACCGTCGTTAAATACGTGGCCCTGATGGCCTTCGCAGCGTGCGCAATGGTATTCGGTGCGCGGCCAGACCAGTTTGAAGTCGAGACTGGTTTCGACAGCGTCGGGCAGGGTGGTGGTGAAACTGGGCCAGCCGGTGCCGCTGTCATATTTCATCTCGGAGGTGAACAGGGGCAGGGCACAGCCGGCGCAGACATAGGTGCCCTTGCGCTTTTCCTTGTCCAGCGGACTGGAGAAGGCCGGTTCGGTGCCGTCCTCTCCTCCGGTATGATCCTGGTCGACGACTTTACAAATTAACTGTCATATATATACGACATGAGCTACAATATGTCTTGTGTATAAGACGTTTTTGAGAAACCCTATGGCCAGGACAAGCACCCGCAGCTATTCCCGATACACCCGTCAGGCCCTGACCCTGCTGGGAATGCTGGTGCGTGCCGGCCGTACCGAGCGTAAGATGACAGCCCAGGAGCTGGCGGACCGGGCCGGGATTTCCCGCGACATGCTGTATCGCATCGAGAAAGGCGATCCGCGCTGCGAGCTGGGCGCGTCCCTTGAGGTGGCTGCAATTGTCGGGGTGACCCTGTTCGAGCCCGAATTGACCGACCTGCAGGCGCGCAGCCGGGAAACGGCGGATAAGTTGAGTCTGTTGCCCAGGGCCGTGCGTAAGCGGGCTGCCGAGGTGAAGGATGACTTCTAGCCTGCATGGTTCCAAAACGCAGACGCCCGGCGAAGCCTATGTCTGGGTCTGGCTGCCGGGGCAGGTGGAGCCGGTGGTGGCCGGCCGTCTGGCGCCGACGGTCCAGGGCCTGCAGTTCAATTACGGCCAGAGTTACCTGACGCGGGACGATGCGATTTCCCTGTTTACCCCGGAGCTGCCCCTGCAGCGCGGCAGCCTGCCGCTGCTGCCGGGGCTGAGTATGCCCGGCTGTTTGCGCGATGCCTCACCCGATGCCTGGGGGCGGCGCGTGATCATCAATCGTCTGCTGGGCGTAAAAGGCCGGGATACCGACACCGCCGCACTGGATGAGCTGAGCTATCTGCTGGAATCGGGTTCTGACCGTATCGGCGCCCTGGATTTTCAGTATTCGGCCACCGAGTATGTGCCACGGCAGGCGGCACAGGCGACGCTGGAAGAATTGCTGGAATCCGCCGAGCGGGTGGAAAAGGGGCTGCCGCTGACGCCGGAACTGGCGCAGGCATTACAACACGGCACATCCATCGGCGGCGCGCGACCCAAGGCCCTGGTCACGGATGGCGAGCGTAAATACATTGCCAAGTTCTCCAGCTCCACCGATCTGTACAGCGTGGTCAAGACCGAGTTCATTGCCATGCGCCTGGCGGCGTTGACGGGTATCGATGTCGCCCAGGTCAAACTGGTCCAGTCCTCGGGCAAGGATGTGTTGCTGGTGGAACGCTTTGACCGACAAGCAACGACCGCCGGCTGGCAGCGCAGGGCAATGGTGTCGTCACTGACCCTGCTGGGCCTGGATGAGATGATGGCCCGTTATGCCAGCTATGAACAGTTGGCGGAGATCATTCGCCACCGCTTTACGCAACCCAAACACATGTTGCGCGAGCTGTTCGCACGCCTGGTGTTCAATATTCTCTGTGGTAACACCGATGACCACGCCCGCAATCATGCGGCTTTCTGGGATGGGCGGCAATTGCAGCTGACCCCGGCGTATGACATTTGCCCGCAACACCGTGCCGGTAACGAAGCCACTCAGGCGATGTTGATACGGGGCGATAACCGCTTCAGTCGGCTGGATGTCTGTTTGTCCGCGGCGGACCAGTTTCTTTTGTCCGAAAACGAGGCTCGCGCCGTGATCGATGGCCAGGTCGACACGATAAAAAGACATTGGGACGCCGTGTGTGATGAAGCGGGTCTCACATCAGTCGATAAGGACCTGCTGTGGGGGCGGCAGTTCCTGAACCCGTTTGCTTTCATCCAGGAGGGGAGAAGTTATTGAATATCAGTGGATTAGCGTCATCTCTTAAATTTAACATAATATACATTATGCGCACTAACAGGGATGGCAGGGAGACGGCGGGAAAGCCCCGGTCACCCGGGATTTCCCGCCATTCAGGGCCTTAGAACCACATCCGGACGCCGGCGACCACGGCCGTGTGGTCGGTCTCTTCACCCTCGGCTTCTTTCAAATCAGCGGTGTCACTCAAGTACTTGTTCCAGCTGACGCCGATATAAGGCGCGAACTCGCGCCGGATTTCATAGCGCAGGCGTAATCCGAACTTGGCGTTGGTGAACCCCTTGCCGATACCGAACTCGGGCACATCATTGCCGGCATACGCCGTTTCGAAGCGGCCCTGGAGAATGGTTCGTTGGGTCAGCAGCCAGTCGTATTCAGCCTCCAGATCGGCCGAGGCATCGCCGTCGTCGCTGACACGCAGATTGGCGTCGATCTCGAACCAGTACGGGGCCAGGCCCTGGATTCCGAGCACGGCGAAGCCACGTTCTGTGTCGGGACCCGGGCCGTATTCACGCTGGTAACCGGCACCCATCTGAACATCCCAGAAGGGTGCAATCATCCGGCTGTAGAGGATGTCCAGGGTTTCGATTTCCCCACCTTCACCGCCGCTGACGACATCTTCCCCTTCACCTTCGATGTAGAGACGGTTATAGTCGCCGCCGTACCAGTACTGGCCTTCCCAGTTGACGCTATCTTCCTCGTCAGACCAGGCATATTCCAGACGATCGATGAGTAACATGCTGTAGGTTGTCGTATCGTGTACCGGGATCGGCCAGCCGGGTTTTTTGGGTTTCATTTCAGCCTGTGCGCCGGATACGGAGATCAGCGTGGTTAGTACAACAGAGGCTGCAAGCGTCGAAGTGAGCAGATTGTCTCTTAATAGTTTCATTGTCATGTCCTCCTGTTGAGTTAAGCCACTGATACCACACGGAACATGCCCGCTTTCATGTGGTACAGGAGATGACAATGAAATGCCCAATCACCGGGGGCGTCGGCCGTAATTTGGGCCGAGAGCATTTCTCCGGGCTTGACGCTGAGCGTGTGTTTGCGCGGCCGGTACTTGCCGTGCTTGTTCTCCAGCTCCATCCACATCCCGTGCAAATGGATCGGGTGATCCATCATGGTGTCATTAACCAGGATCAGCCGCAGCCGTTCGCCATGATGGAAGCGAATGGGGCCGTCGACCTCGGAGAACTTCTCGCCGTCGAACGACCACATGTAGCGTTCCATGTTGCCGGTCAAATGCAGTTCGATTTCCCGTTGTGGCTCGCGTTGATCGGGCCAGGGATGCAAACCGCGCAGATCGTTGTAGACCAGGACTTTATGGCCCACATTTTCCAGGCCGATACCGGGATCGTCCATGCGGTTCATCGGATTGGGTGACACCATGGCCGCTCCGACGCCGTGATTGTCCGGGCCGTGGCTGATCTTGCGATCCTTCAACACCCAGTCCGAGCCGGAACCCATGTTATTCATGTCGTGTTGCATGCCACTGCCCTGCTCCGCCGACATGTTCATTTTGCTGTGATCCATGCCACCGCTCATGCTGTTATTGTCGGCTGACATATCCATCTGCATGCTGTCCTGGTCCATGGTGTTTTGGGATGACATATCCATATTCATATCACCATGGCCCATGGAGCCGTGGTCCATCCCCATGGATTTCATGCCACGTTCCACCGGTTGTGGCCGGGGTTCCGGTACCGGCGCGGTCATACCTTCACGCGGCGCAAGCGTTGCGCTGACATAGCCGGAACGATCCATGGCCTCGGCAAAGATGGTATAGGCCCGATCTCCATCGGGTTCGACGATGACATCGTAGGTCTCGGCCACGCCGATACGGAACTCGTCGATCGGCACGGGTTCCACGTTCTGCCCGTCGGCTGCGACCACGGTCATTTTCAATCCGGGAATGCGCACATCGAAGAACGACATGGCGGAGCCGTTGATGAACCGCAGGCGGATCTTCTCCCCGCGCCGGAACAGGCCGGTCCAGTTTGAACCTGATGGTAAACCATTAATGAGATAGGTATACACGCTGCCGGTCACATCCAGGATGTCACGCGAACTCATTCGCATCTGGCCCCACATTTGCCATTTGTCCATGGCCGGACCCCAGCCCATGGTGGAGACATCCTCAAAGAAATCGCCGGTCGTGCGTTTCTGGTAGTTATAATATCCTTCGGCTTTTTTCAGATTGGCCAGGACATGATGCGGATCGTCAAAAGTCCAATCCGAGAGCATGACAACATAATCACGATCATACTCGAAGGGCTCGGGCTCCGCCGGATCGACAATGAGCGGACCGTAATGGCCAAGTTGTTCCTGCAGGCCGGTATGGCTGTGATACCAATAGGTCCCACTCTGTTTGACGGAATAACGATAAACGAAGGTTTCACCGGGCTTGATACCAGGGAAACTGACACCGGGGACGCCATCCATGTTTTCCGGCAATAAAATGCCATGCCAGTGAATCGAGGTGCTCTCTGAGAGATTGTTCGTGACGCGCAACATCACCTCACGACCCTCTTGCATCCGGATCAGCGGACCCGGGACGGAGCCGTTGATGGTAATGGGGTTGGCCTCATAAGCTCCGATTTTCATCGGCGTATGGTCGATAGTCAGATCAAAGATATCGGTGTTGCCCGAAACGGTTTTCTCCGCAACGAGGTTACCGCTCAGTTCCCAGGCATAGGCCGGAGCCAGTCGGCCCAGCCCGGCGAGAACGGCCATCGCCGCCGCGCCTTGCAAAAATTGCCGGCGTCCGGGCGAATGTGACCCTTTCGGATCGAGATATTTGTTCATTTGAACGTCTCCCCTTTTCTATAAAGGTATAGCACAACTGAGCAAGGCAGCATCAGTGTGGCAAAATCATAATAAAAAATGACGATACTGCATGTCCGCACAGGCGGACACTGTAGACGGGCTATTCAGGTTCGAGGGGGACGTAGTTCGGTGACTTGATAGATCGTTGAAAAAGCTTTGTCAGGCTGTTGCTGATAAGCGGGGTAGGCATCGTGCTGACCGGCGTAGTTCGACGGCAGCGCCGTGATACAATGAAAACAGGTATTACAACTGCCGGTTTCGCAGCTTCCGTCAGCACAATGCTCGCAACCGCTAACGGTTTCCCCGGTTTGGCAACAGGCGGATTCCGTCGATGACGAAACGCCTTGATGTCTTGTATTCAGTTGTGTCGTGTTGAGCTGTGTTGTATCCAGCTGTGTCGCTGCAATGAGCTGGGTTGCTGCCGGTTGGACGGCGCCGGGCGAGATGTCGGGCATTGTCGGAGCAATGCCCGTAGCGGGCCCTGTGCTGATATCGGCCGCTGTCACCTGTCCCGGGAGTATCCCGATGGCGAGGAAAAGAAACAGCATTTTCAATGGATTGGAAATCATCAGCATAAAAAACCGGGTGTCACACTCTGTTTGGACTGCGAGGTTAGAACTTGGTTCCACAGCCGCGTGATGACTCTAGCATTTATTTCATCTGCCGACAATAATCATAGGACCGCAGCACCACGGGATCAAGACGCCAACGCCCTGACCTTCTCCAGCATCGCCTGCGCATGCCCTTCGGGATCGACGCCGTACTCGACATGAACCAGCTTGCCGGTTTTGTCGATGACAAAGGTGGAACGCACGATGCCCATTTTCTTTACGCCGTTTTTTTCCTTTTCCTGCCAGACGCCGTATTTGTCGCACAGCTCGCCGTCGGTGTCAGCCAGCAGATCGACGCGCAGGTCGAATTTGCTGATAAAGGCCTGGTGGCTGTCACTGTCGTCCCGGCTGACGCCGAGCACGACTGTGTCGTGTTGTGCGAATTCGTCTGCCAGCTGGCTGAACTGGTTGGCTTCCACGGTACAGCCCGGTGTGTCGTCCCTGGGATAAAAATACAGGATCACGTTTTTGAGGCCTTTGAAATCGGCCAGACAGACAGGTCGGCTGGACTGATTCGGGGCGCAAAACGGCGGTGCAAATTGTTCAGGTTGTAACATTGTTCTTCTCCGTTATTCGACAGGCTCATTCCAGACAAGTGTTCTCATTGTCAGTTCAGAGAGATTGCTTCGTCACGTTGTTCCTCGCAATGACTGCTCTCGTCTTATGTCATTGCGAGTACCCCTTCGGGGCATAAACTTGGCGAAGCAATCTTGTAAACCAGGTGATCGGGTATTCAAACGCCTGTTTGGCACTGCGTATATAACATATTCCGCCAGCGCTGTGTCCACGTAGTTTGCAGGGTAAATATTGAAATTTCGCAATGGGCAACGCCCGTTTGCTGTTCTACAGTCTCTCTAATAGAACATCACCTGACAGAAGTACATCACAAGGAGACGCATTATGAGCAAGCTGGTCTTTATCGTGGGTGAAGGTTTTGAGGATTCCGAGTTTCAGGTCCCCTACGAGCGCCTGAAAAAAGCCGGCCATGAAGTTGATGTGATGGGCAAGGAAGCCGGCGTCGATGTGCATGGCAAACGCGAAGGCGTTGCCGCGCACATCGACATGGACGCCAGCAAAGCCGATCCGGACGATTACGATGCGCTGGTGATCCCCGGCGGTTTCGGTCCGGATCGCCTGCGAACCGATGAGAAAATCGTGGCCTTTGTCAAAGGCTTCGTCAGCACCGGCAAGCCGGTGGCGGCGATCTGTCACGGTCCGCAATTGCTGATCGAGGCGGACCAGGTGCGTGGCCGCACCCTCACCTCCTGGCCGTCGGTGCGCACCGATCTGCTCAACGCCGGCGCGATCTGGGTGGATGAGCCGGTGGTCGTGGACGGCAATCTGATCACCTCACGCAAGCCGGATGATCTGGAGCAATTCTGTCAGGCGATCGAACAGGCGCTGTGACACACGGGGTTTGCCGGCTGCTTGTATTTCAATCACTTACAACCGCCAGTCGGACGCTCTGAACGGGGGTTTGACCGATTTGCGGCGGACTCGTGACAAGGACGCCAAAGGCGCTAGACTAGAAGAATGGATCCCATCGATTCGCTCTCCCTGTGTGAGTCCGACCAGCTCCTTTCGGTGGCCGGGCGGGAGGATTGCTCCCGGGTCACTCACGCCATGAGCCAGCAGGCGTCACATTCCTTATATATATTCGACGACGATCTGGAGCCCGCGCTCTACGACAGGCCTGATTTCGTGGCATCGGCACGGCGCATTGCCACGGGGGACGCCAACGCGACTATACGGATTCTGTTTTATAGCCCCGATAAACTGCTCCACCGCTGCCATCACCTGCCCGAGTTGACCCGGCACCTGAGCAGTCGCATTGAAATTCGCCAGCTGTCCCGCGCGTATCATCACGCGTTTTTTGTCGCCGACGGTTGTGGGGTGGTGGATCGGCGCGTTGCCGGCCGTTTCGAGGGGATCGCCAGTTTTAACGACCCGGGCCGGGCCGCGGAACTGATTGCGTTCTTTAATACCTGCTGGGAAATGAGCAGCCGCAATATGGAACTGCAAGCGTTGCAGATTTAGCCCGGCGCTTTGAGTTTTTTGACATCCCAACGAAGGAGGAGTCACTTATGCCCAAGACCTGGATTCTGGTTGCCGATAGCAGTCGCGCCCGTCTTTTTTCCGCGGATACGGCATCCTCACCACTGATTGAAGTGGAAACATTTACCCACCCGGCCAGCCGACAGCATGAACAGGATATTACCTCCGACCTGCCGGGCAAACAAAATGGCAAAGGCATCAATGGCAGCTTTGCCCACGCCATGACCCAGGAAACCGATCCCAAAAAGCATGAGGCGATCAATTTCTCGCGTGAGATTGCCCAGCATATCAACAAGGCCCACGGCAAGAACAAGTTCAAACAACTGATTATTGTCGCCGCGCCGAACTTTCTCGGCCTGTTGCGTGACAGTCTGAACGAAAGCACCCGTCGCAGTCTGACCCTGCAACTGGATAAAAACCTGACCCGGCAAAATCCGGACGCCATTCGCAAACATCTGCCGGAATATTTACCCAACCTGGAACTGCATTGAGCAGACCGGCAGGCCGGTGACCAACCGGCCTGTTGCTTTACGCCCCATGTCCGACGATATCGCCACCCATATCTGGAATACCAAGTACCGTGACTTCCGCGACGGCACCGCGGTGGACAGAACTATCACGGATACCTGGCAACGCGTTGCCCTCGCCGCGGCCCAGGCCGAGACGCAGGACATTGCCGGCTGGCAACAGCGATTTTATCAACTGCTGGATGACTATCACTTTCTGCCCGGTGGCCGGATTCTGGCCGGGGCCGGCACGGACAAGGATGTCACCCTGTTCAACTGTTTTGTGATGGGCACGGTCGAGGACTCCATGGACGGGATCTTTGATGCGCTCAAGGAAGCCGCCATTACCATGCAACAGGGTGGCGGCGTCGGTTACGATTTTTCCACCCTGCGTCCGCGTGGTTTTACAGCGCATCATCGCGGCACAGTGGCCTCCGGGCCGGTCTCGTTCATGGGTATCTGGGATGCCATGTGTGCCACGGTGCTGTCCACCGGCGCCCGCCGGGGCGCCATGATGGCCACTCTGCGTTGCGATCATCCTGATATCGAGGAGTTTATCCAGGCCAAGCAGCACGCCGGCACCCTCACCCGCTTCAATCTGTCCGTGCTGGTCAGTGATCGGTTCATGCAGGCGGTCGACGAAGATGCCGACTGGCCGCTTGTCTTTCCCCTGGACGAACAGGATACAGCACCGGCCGACCTCCATTGCGAATGGCCCGGTTACACCGGACCGGTTGCCTGCCGGGTCGTGCGTACCTTGCGGGCCCGTCGGCTCTGGCAGCTGATTATGCGCAGCACCTATGAGTATGCCGAGCCGGGCGTGTTGTTTTGCGATCCTATAAACCGTGAAAACAACCTGGCCTACCGGGAAACCATCACCGCCACCAACCCGTGCGGGGAAATCCCCCTGCCCCCGTATGGCGCGTGCAATCTCGGTTCACTGAACCTGCCCCGCTATATCGATGCCCCCTTCAGCAAACAGGCCGCGGTCGACTGGCCGCGCCTGGAACAGGACATCGCGCTAGCGGTCCGTTTTCTGGATAACGTTATCGATATTTCGCGGTTTCCGCTGGCAGCGCATCAGGCGTATGAAACCGGCAGTCGGCGGATCGGGCTGGGTGTCACCGGCCTGGCCGATGCCCTGATCATGCTGGGACTGCGCTATGACAGCGATACGGGCCGGCAACAGGCGGCCGATATCCTGCAATGTCTGCGCGATCAGGCCTATGCCGCCTCGATTGAACTGGCCCGGGAGAAAGCGCCGTTTGCGTTTTATCAGGCAGAGCAATATCTGCACAGCCCGTTCATCCAGCGTCTGCCCGACAGGCTGCAACAACAAATCCGGCAATACGGTATTCGCAACAGCCATCTGCTGGCCATTGCCCCGACCGGGACGATCAGCCTGCTGGCCGGTAACGTGTCCAGCGGTATCGAGCCGGTTTACGATCTGCAGGCCCATCGCCGGGTTCTGAATCAGGACGGGACGTTTATCGACTTTCAGGTCAGCGACTATGCCTGGCTGCGATGGCAGCAAGAGAACAGCGACACCCCGCTGCCCGATTATTTTCAGACCGCGCTGCATATTGCGCCAGAAGATCACCTGGCCATGCAGGCCCGGCTGCAACCGTATGTCGATAACGCCATCTCCAAAACCATCAACGTTCCGCAGGATTATCCTTTTGATGATTTTGTCGATCTCTATCGTCTGGCCTACGAGAGCAAACTGAAAGGTTGCACGACCTACCGTCCCAATCCGGTCACCGGTGCCATTCTCAGCAGCGATGATATTCAAAGCACGCACCATTGCTGTAGTATCGAACGCGAGGCGGATTGAATCGCACTCCATCACATCGCCCTTCGGGCAGGGGCGAGTCACGAGGTACGAGTAACGGAGAAAGAAGATGATGGCCAGTTTGTTGGAGGTAGTAAGCTAAATAAATGTTCCGAATACCAGTCCAGAGAGATTGCTTCGTCACGTTGTTCCTCGCAATGACCGCTCTATTTACGGTCATTGCGAGCGAAGCGAAGCAATCTTTTGAACAAAGTGATTGGGTATTCGGAACATCTATTTAGCCTTCTGGCCGATTGTTGAGTATGACGCGGAAATCGAGAGATTGAATCGCCGACAGGGCTCGGCTCCTGCAGAGTTCTATAATTTTGGCCGAGCGTTCCGCCGGTCACGACAGTGAGTTTATACGATGAATTTTAATAACAAAGAATCATTCGTGTTCATTGGCGGATTCTTTTCCCGATGTGGAGCAACCTGTCCTGATGAGTGATATGCCGTCGTTAATCGAGCAGGAATTCAACCTGCAGGATGATCTGATCCATCTCAATCATGCCGCGGTCGGCCCCTGGCCGGGACGTACGTTGCAGGCAGTGGAAGCTTTTGCCCGGGAAAACCATCAGCTCGGGTCGCTGCACTACCCGCAGTGGATCACGGTTGAAACCCGGCTGCGCGAACGGTGCGCACGTTTGATCAATGCCCGGGCCGAGGATATCGCACTGGTGAAAAACACCTCCGAAGCCCTGTCGATGGTGGCCTGGGGAATCGACTGGCAACCGGGCGATACGGTCATCATCAGCGATGAAGAGTTTCCCTCCAACCGGATTGTCTGGGAGTCGCTGCAATCGCGCGGCGTACAGGTGCGCCAGGTCAATCTGCATGGCCATCAATCGCCCGAACAGGCCCTGATCGAGGCGTTCGATGCACAAACCCGGTTACTCGCGATCAGCTCGGTTCAGTACGCGTCAGGGCTGCGCGTTGATCTGGAGCAACTGGGGGAACACTGCCGGCAACACAATGTGCTGTTTTGCGTCGATGCCATTCAAAGCATTGGTGCCATGCAACTTGATGTGCAGGCCTGTGGGGCCGACTTTGTCATGGCCGACGGTCACAAGTGGCTGCTGGGTCCCGAGGGGCTGGCGCTGTTCTACAGCCGTGCGCAGGCGCGTGAACCGTTGCAGCTGTTTGAATACGGCTGGCACATGGTCGAGCAGATGGGCGAGTTCGATAATCCGCAGTGGGAACCGGCCCACAGCGCGCGCCGCTTCGAATGCGGCAGTCCCAATATGCTGTGCACGCATGCCCTGGAAGCCAGCCTGTCGCTGTTCGACGAGATCGGGATGACGACGATCGAACAACAGGTACTGGAAAACAGTCAACGTATGTTCGAGTTGATTTCACAGCTTCCCAACCTCGAATTAATCACCGATACGCAAGCGGGGCGTTATGCAGGCATCGTCGTGTTCAAACACACACAGATACCGGTTGAGCAACTCTACCCCTGGCTGATGGAACAGCGCGTTCTGTGTGCCCGACGCGGTGGTGGGATCCGTTTTTCACCGCATTTTTATACCCCATGGGCAAAAATTGAACAGGGCCTGCAGCTGGCCAACGCGGGACCGCAATAAGCGTCCCGGGTGGGCTTGCCGAAGCCGACAGGGACGCATAAAGTCTGGAAAAGGATGAAAGTTTGGCATCAATACGGCGTCAAATAGACAAGCGAGGTAACGCTTCGCTGCGCGTCGGCATCGACGTCGAATTACGGGCATAGTGGCAAGGAGGTTCCATGACCAACATGGCAAAAAAACTGACCGGCTGGCGACAACGCTGGCTCTCCCGCCCCGTGTTGACGCTGTTCCGGCGCGTCTCGCCGCGTATGTCCCAGACCGAGCGCGAGGCGCTGGACGCCGGTTCGGTGTGGTGGGACGGCGAGCTGTTCAGCGGCCGCCCGCGCTGGAGCAAACTGCGCAGTCTGCCCCCACCCACCCTTTCCGCCGAAGAGCAGGCCTTTATCGACGGGCCGGTGGAAAAACTTTGCCAGCTGCTCGATGACTGGACGATCACCGGCGAACGCTACGACCTCTCTGAAGAAGCCTGGCAATATATCAAGGAACAGGGTTTTTTAAGCCTGATCATTCCCAAAGAATATGGCGGGCTCGACTATTCCAACCTGGCCCACTCGGCCATCGTCATGAAACTGGCCACCCGCAGTATCACCGGTGCGGTGACGGTAATGGTGCCCAACTCGCTGGGGCCGGCCAAGCTGCTGCTCGAATACGGCACCGAGGAACAGAAAAACCATTACCTGCCCCGGCTGGCCAAAGGTGAGGAGATCCCCTGCTTCGCCCTGACCAGTCCCGAAGCCGGCAGCGATGCCGGCTCCATGCCCGATTACGGTATCGTCTGTCGCCAGGAGTTTGATGGCAAAAAAGACGTGCTGGGCATGCGCGTCACCTGGGACAAGCGCTATATCACGCTGGGCCCGGTGGCCACGCTGCTGGGGCTGGCGTTCAAACTGTACGATCCCGATCATCTGCTGGGCGATCAGGACGATCTCGGTATCACCCTGGCGTTGATCCCGACCGACACGCCCGGCGTGAACATTGGCCGGCGCCACTTCCCGCTCAACGTGGTGTTCATGAACGGCCCCAACAGCGGCAAGGACGTGTTTATTCCCATGGACTGGATCATCGGCGGCCAGGATCGCGTCGGCCAGGGCTGGCGTATGTTGATGGAGTGTCTCTCCGACGGGCGCGGTATCTCGCTGCCGGCGTTGAGCACCGGTGCGGGCAAGCTGGTCAGCCATGCGGTTGGCGGCTATGCGCGGGTGCGCCGTCAGTTCAAATTGCCCATCGGCCGCTTTGAGGGCGTCGAGGAAGCCCTGGCGCGCATCGGCGCCTACACCTATATGATGGACGCCGCCCGTGGCCTGACCTCGGTGGCCCTGGATCGGGGCGAAAAACCGTCGGTCATCTCGGCGATCGTCAAATACCACCTGACCGAAGGCATGCGCCAGGTGATCAATGACGGCATGGACGTGCTTGGCGGCGCCGGCATTTGTCTGGGACCGCGCAACTTCCTTGCGCGCGCCTATGAGTCGACCCCGATCAGCATCACGGTCGAAGGCGCCAATATCCTGACCCGCACCATGATCATCTTCGGCCAGGGGGCGATCCGCAGCCATCCCTATATCTTCAAGGAGCTCGAAGCGCTGGGCATGGAGGATCCCGAACAATCCCTGGAGAACTTCGACCGCGCGCTGTTCAGCCACATCGGCTTTACGGCCAAAAACCTGTTCCGCAGCCTGTTCCACGGCCTGACCTCGGCCCGGTTTATCTGGGTTCGTGGCCGTCGCCCCACGCGACGCTATTACCAGCATCTGACCCGCATGAGCGCGGCCTTTGCCCTGATGACCGACATCGCCCTGCTCACCCTGGGCGGCGATCTCAAGCGCAAGGAGAAACTCTCCGGACGCCTCGGCGATATCCTCAGTCAGCTGTATCTGGCCTCGGCCTGTCTCAAACGTTTCGAGGATCAGGGCCATCCCAAAAGCGATGAGCCCCTGCTGCACTGGTGCTGCCAGCACAGCCTGTTCGAGATTCAGCGCGCCTTCGACGGCCTGTTGCAGAACCTGCCCAACCGGCCGGTCGCCTGGATCATGCGCTGGATGGTCTTTCCCCTGGGGCAGCACTTCAAACAACCCGGCGACAAGCTCGGCCACCGCATCGCGGATATGCTGATCACCCCCGGCGAGGCCCGCGAACGGTTATGCGAAGGAATGTATCAGCCCCCTGCCAGCGATGAACCGCTGCAGCGGATCGAGGATGCCCTGCACAAAGTGATCGCCGCCGAGCCCATTGAAAAGCGCATTCGTCAGCAGCTGCCCGATTACGAGCCCGACTATCACGGTCTGGAGGGCCTGTTACACGCCGCGCTCAAACAGGCTATCATCAGTGAACAGGAGGCCGAGACCGTCCGTGGTGCCGATGCCGCGCGCCGCGAGGTGATCAAGGTGGATGATTTCGGCCCCGACCTCAAATAGCGAAGGTTACCCCATGGCAGAAGCGAAGAAGAAAACCGCAAAAAAAACCGCCACCCGAAAAAAGACCGCCAGCAATCGCGGCGCCGCCAGCGGCCAGCGCCCGGTCTTTATCGTCGACGGCAGCCGCACGCCGCATCTCAAGGCCCGTAACAAACCGGGCCCGTTTGCCGCCGCCGATCTGTTGCTCGGCTGTACCCGTCCCCTGCTCCTGCGCCAGGCTTTTGATCCCGGCCTCATCGACGAGGTGATCACCGGTTGCGTCATGCCCGGCCCCGACGAGGCGAATATCGCCCGCGTGGTCGCCCTGCGTCTGGGACTGGGCAAGCATGTGCCGGCCTGGACCGTGCAACGCAATTGCGCCTCGGGCATGCAGGCGCTGGACAGCGCGGCCAAGAACATCGCCCTGGGTCGTTCCGATCTGGTGCTGGCTGGCGGTGTCGAGGCCATGAGCCACGCCCCGGTGCTCTGGAACGAGCAGATGGTCGCCTGGCTGGGCGCCTGGATGAGCGCCAAAACGATGGGGCAACGGCTCAAGACCCTCGGCCAGCTGCGCCTGCAACATCTCAAGCCGGTCATCGGCCTGCTGCGCGGGCTCACGGATCCGGTCGTCGGCCTCTCCATGGGTCAGACCGCCGAGAACCTGGCCTGGCGCTTTGGCGTCAGCCGCCAGGCGATGGACGAGTTTGCCGTACGCAGCCACCACCGCCTGGCCGCCGCCCAGCAGGAAGGCCGGCTGGAGGAGATCGAGCCGATCTATGACCGGTACGGCAAGGTCTACGAGCACGACGACGGCATTCGCGCCGACAGCACCGTGGAACAGCTGGGCAAGTTGAAGCCGGTGTTCGACAAGCCGTTCGGGAACGTGACCGCCGGCAACAGCGCCCAGGTCACCGACGGCTCCGCCATGTTGCTGCTGGCCAGTGAAAAGGCGGTCAAACAACATGATCTGCCGGTGCTCGGGCGGATTGTCGATGCCAACTGGGCCGGACTGGATGCGGCGCAGATGGGGCTGGGTCCGGTGCACGCCATGACCCCGCTGATGCAGCGTCACAAACTCAAACCCGAGGATATCGACTACTGGGAAATCAACGAAGCCTTTGCCGCCCAGGTACTGGCCTGCCTGCGCGCCTGGGAAGACAGTGACTACTGCAAAACCGAGCTGGGCCTGCGCGGCGCCATGGGCCGCATCGATCAGGCGCGACTCAATATCGACGGCGGCGGCATCAGCCTCGGCCATCCGGTCGGCACCAGCGGCGCGCGTATCGTGCTGCACCTGCTGCAGGTCCTGAAACAACACAATGCCAAACGCGGCATGGCCAGCCTCTGCATCGGCGGAGGCCAGGGTGGCGCCATGCTGGTGGAAACCGCGTAACGCAAACAGGATTGATAAAAATGGCTGCAACAAATTACAAGAACTGGAACGTCGTCCACGATGATCATCACATTGCCTGGTTGCATCTGGACAAGGCCGAAAGCAGCACCAATACCCTGTCGGCCGGCGTGCTCAACGAGCTGGACGAGATACTGAATCAACTGCTCAGCAAACCCCCGCGCGGGGTCATTCTGTTATCCGACAAGGACAACGGCTTTATCGCCGGCGCCGATGTCAACGAATTTACCGAGTTCAACGATCAGGGCGAGGCCCAGGCGGCGATCGAACGGGGCCACACCATTTTCACGAAACTGGAACACCTGCCCTGTCCGACGGTCGCACTGATCCACGGCTTCTGTCTGGGCGGCGGGCTGGAACTGGCCCTGGCCTGCCGTTATCGCATCGCCAATGACGATCCGGCGACCCGCATCGGCCTGCCGGAAGTGAAACTCGGCATTCATCCGGGCTTTGGCGGGACCGTGCGCAGCATCGAGACCCTCGGCCCGCTAAACGCCATGGATCTGATGCTCACCGGCCGCACCCTGTCCGCCCGCGCCGCCAAACGGATGAAATTGATCCAGCATGCGGTACCCCAACGTCATCTGCTCAATGCCGCGACCCGGACGGTGTTGCACCCGCCGGCCAAACAGTCACTGCCGTTCTGGATGCCGTGGCTGAATCACAAATGGTTGCGTCCCTGGCTGGCCAAATATATGGCGAAAAAAGTCGCGAAAAAAGCGCCGCGCGCCCATTATCCGGCGCCCTATGCCCTGCTCGATCTGTGGCAGAACCATTTCGATGATCGCCAGCAGATGCTCAAAGAAGAAGCCCTCTCCGTCGCCCGGCTGATCGTCGGCAAGACCGCGCGCAATCTGATCCGGGTGTTCCAGTTACAGGAACAGATGAAATCCCTCGGCCGGCAGATCGATTACGCACCCAAACAGGTACATGTGATCGGCGCCGGGGTGATGGGCGGCGACATTGCCGCCTGGTGCGCCATGCAGGGCTTTCAGGTGACCGTTCAGGATCAGAAGACCGAGGCCATCGGCCGGGTGATCAAGGCCGCGCATAAACTCTACAAGGACAAACTCAAGGCGCGCATTGCCATCAACGGCGCCATGGATCGGCTGATCCCCGATCCCCATGGTCACGGCCTCAAGCGCGCGGATATCGTCATCGAGGCGATCTTCGAGGACGTCAAGGTCAAGCAGGATCTGCTGCGCGACATCGAACCCAAACTGCCGGATCACGCCCTGATCGCCACCAACACCTCCAGCATCCCGCTGGAAAAACTGGCCACGGCGCTGAACAAACCCGAGCGGCTGATCGGTCTGCACTTTTTCAACCCGGTGGCCAAAATGCCGCTGGTGGAAATCGTCCACGGCCAGCAAACCAGCGAGGAGAGCGTGAACCAGGCCAGCAGTTTCACCAAGGCCATTCGCAAACTGCCCCTGCCGGTGGCCAGCAAGCCGGGCTTTCTGGTCAACCGCGTGTTGATGCCCTATCTGATCGAAGCGGTGACCCTGGCCGACGAAGGCATTCCCTTGAAAGTGATCGATGATGAAGCGGTGAAATTCGGCATGCCCATGGGCCCCATCGAACTGGCGGACACGGTCGGACTGGATATCTGCCTGAAAGTGGCCGAGATCCTCTCCGAATCGATGGATATCACCGTTCCCGAGAAACTGCGCAAGCTGGTGGACAAGGGCAACCTGGGCAAGAAAAGCGGCCAGGGCTTTTATACCTTCAAAAAAGGCAAACCGGTCAAACCGCGGCCGGATAAAAGCTATACACCCCCGGCGGATATTCAGGATCGCATGATTCTGCGCCTGATCAACGAAGCCGTCGCCTGTTTGCGGGATAACGTGATCGACGATGCCGATCTGGCCGATGCCGGGGTAATTTTCGGTACCGGCTTTGCGCCGTTTCGCGGTGGCCCGTTGCGCTATGCGGACTCACGCGGCTACGAGCAGATCGAGAAAATGCTCAGCCAGTTACAACAACGTTATGGTCCCCGCTTCACGCCTGACAGCGGCTGGTCTCAACTGCACTGATTGATTAACAGGAACAGCCCATGAACCAACCAAGCGATCTGATCAGCCAGCAAGACGCCGGCAATTTGCACGGCCTGTTTCAGGAGCGGGTTCGTCGCAGTCCGCAGCACATTGCCTATCGTCACTACAATAACAACAGCCGGCAGTGGGAAGATATCAGCTGGCAACAAATGGCCGATGAAGTGGCCCGCTGGCAGGCGGCGCTGGCCCGGGAGAACCTGGAGCCCGGCGCGCGGGTCGGACTGATCCTGCGCAACTGCCCCGAATGGGTCAAGTTCGAACAGGCCGCGCTCGGGCTGGGCCTGGTGGTCGTGCCGTTGTACACCAACGATCGCCCGGACAACATCGCCTACATTATCGACGATGCCGACGTGAAATGCCTGCTGTTCGAAGGCGAGGAACACTGGCAAATACTGCAGGGGGTGCTGGATCGCCTCGCGACGGTCCAACGTTTTATCAGCCTGCAGGATCTTGGGAAACAATCAGAAGAACGTCTGACCGCCGTCAGCCAATGGGTTCCCGACAGGCAAGATAAACCTGCCCTGACCGAGCTCAAACCCGGGGACATGGCCTCGATCGTCTACACCTCGGGGACCACCGGCAAACCCAAGGGAGTAATGCTGAGCCACGAGAATATTCTCTGGAATGCCTGTGCCTGTGCCCATTGCGAGCTTTTTTATAACGATGATATGTATCTGTCCTTCCTGCCCCTGTCCCACATGTTCGAGCGCACCGCGGGCTATTATCTGCCCATGGTCGCCGGCTCCACCGTGGCCTATGCGCGCTCCATTGAACAGCTGGCCGAGGATCTGCTGAGCATCCGTCCGACCATTCTGATCTCGGTCCCGCGCATTTATGAGCGGGTCAACAACAAGATCAAGGCGCAACTGGAAGCCAAATCCCCCGTTGCCCGCAAACTGTTCCTCGGCGCCGTGGCCACCGGCTGGCAAATGTTCGAACACCAGCAGGGCCGCGATCGCTGGCGTCCGGGGCAACTGCTCTGGCCCGTGTTCAAGGCACTGGTAGCGAAAAAGATCATGCAAAAACTGGGCGGCCGGTTGCGCATCGCCGTCTGTGGCGGCGCCCCCTTGCCGACTGAGGTAGCTAAAACCTTCATCGGCCTGGGTCTGCCGCTGCTGCAGGGTTATGGCCTGACCGAGTTGAGTCCGGTGGCCACCGTCAACCGTCGGGCCAGCAACGACCCCGCCAGTGTCGGCACGGTCCTCGATGATGTGGAAATCAAGCTGGGCGAGAACGACGAACTGCTGGTACGCAGTCCCGGCATTATGAAAGGCTACTGGAACAACGAGCAGGCCACGCGCGAGATGATCGATACGGACGGCTGGCTGCATACCGGCGATGTCGCCCGTATCGATAACGGGTTTGTCTATATCACCGGACGCATCAAGGACATCATCGTCATGGCCAACGGCGAGAAAGTCCCGCCGGCCGATATCGAAATGGCTATCGCCAACGATTCGCTGTTCGATCAGGCCATGGTCATCGGCGAAGGTAAACCGTTTTTAAGCTGCATCACCGTCCTCAATCCCGACAGCTGGCAACAGCTGGCCCGGGAATACAACCTCGATCCCGATGACAGCGCCAGCCTCGAGAACGACGCGCTGATCAAAACGCTGCTGGACAAGATCAATCACCAGCTGCACGACTTTCCCGGCTATGCGAACATTTATTGCGTCAGGGCGACGCTGGATCCCTGGACCATCGACGATGGCCTGATTACGCCCACCCTCAAGCTCAAGCGCAACGAGCTGATGGCGAAATACGCCGATGACATCGCCCGCTTCTACAAGGGACACTGATGAGCCAGAGCCTGCATTCCGACAAACTGCCCCAGGGCGAAGAACCCCAGATCCGGGTCATGGCCATGCCGGCCGATACCAACGCCTCGGGCGACATCTTCGGCGGCTGGCTTATGTCCCAGGTCGACATCGCCGGCAGCATCGCCGCCTATCGCCGGGCCCGGGGCCGCATCGTCACCATCGCCGTCAACGAATTCCGCTTTATCCACCCGGTCTACGTCGGCGATCTGGTCAGCCTCTATTCGCGGGTGATTCACGTCGGCAACACCTCCATCCGGGTCATGATCGAAGGCTTTGCCGAACGCAGCCGCGGCACCGACGAGTGCGACCGTGTCGCCGAGGCCGAGATCACCTACGTCGCCATCGACGAACAGGGCAAACCGCGCGCGGTGGATGATAGTACTTAGTTCTGAGTTCTTAGTACTAAGTGTTAGATGTAGGCCGGGAACGAAGAACTAAGAACTAAGAACTAAGAACTAAGAACTAAGTACTGAGAACTAAGTACTAAGTACTAAGTACTGAGAACTATTAATATGCCCTACGACCGTATTGTTCAACTCCCCGATTCCGTGCGCAATCACCTGCCCACCGAGGCCCAGCAGATCTACAAGGAAGCCTTCAACCACGCCTGGGAGGAATATGCCGAGCGGGAGGATCGCGAAGCCACCGCCCACAAGGTCGCATGGGCCGCGGTCAAGAAAAAGTACCGGAAAATCGGAGAGAAATGGGTTGAGAAATAACAATTAAGTGATTGTTTTAACAATAATATCATCTCGTCATGACATATCTTGACATGTCAGGTTTTCCATACTAAGCTCCAATTATGGCAAATATCAAAATCAGCTCCAAAGTCGATGACGCCGCCTGGGATGAGTTACGGGTGCTTGCACACGAATCACATAAAAGCATTTCCGGGGTGCTCACTGAGGCCATTGAAGACTATGTGCGTAAACACAGAGTCCGTCCGATAGTTCTTGACCACCTGTCCGAATCTATTAAAGAAAACGAAGAACTGGGAAAATTGCTTGCCCAATAGTCCTGTGCAGTTCCTGACACTTGATGAAGTGCTGGAAATACACAACAGGCTGATTCACCATTTTGGCGGCCTTGAAGGGATACGTGATATGGGCTTGTTGGAGAGCGCCCTCTTTCGTCCCCGGACTGGCTACTACCAGGATCTGATCGAAATGGCGGCCGCGCTGTCTGAATCCCTGCTGATGAATCACCCGTTTGTCGATGGAAACAAACGCATTGCCTTTTTCGCGACGGACATCTTTCTGCGTTTAAACGGCTGGAAATTCCAGGTTAAACCGGACCAGGCCTATAGTTACATTATTGGTCGGTTGGAAAATCATCAGGCAGATTTCGAAAACCTCAGACAGTGGATACAAAAATCCATAGTCAGATTAGGTAACGCCAATAACTGACAACAGCCCGATCAACAATAAAATGCAGGCCGATATTGCAACCCTGCGGGCATAAACACCCTGCGGGCATAAACTCCGCGATATCCGGCAAACCCTATCTACGGTAGGCCGTAGGTCACGTTGGCGATAGCCTACGTGACCAGGTACCAGGTACCAGGTACCAGGTACTAGCACCTGTAATTTTGCCTGGGCGGCGGTCAAGAAAAAGGACCGGAAAAGCGGCGAGAAATGGGTTGAGAAATAACTCGTAATTGTATGTTTTTAATAAATTATTGTACTAGTTATGCCGAAAATCAAATAGGCCGAATCCGCGGAGTGTATGTCCGCAGATCCGGCCTACATTAATTACCCGGGTTGTAGGGTGGCTCAGCGGAACCCCGGCAGCCTCAATCTTCCCACTCTTCCCCGTAATTGTGGACCAGCTCCTCGCCGGGCTTGATATTTTTGAGCGCCATCACGGTGAGATCGTCGTAATAGGCCACGTTGGCCTTGCGCGAGTGATTGATAAACCGAAAATCACAGATCACCTCACGCCCCTTGCCATCGTCGCACCACAGCACATAGGGTCCATCTTTTTTGGCCGCACGGGTCTTGAGATTACCCAGAAACTCGCCCTTCTTGATCGGCGTGGTGGCAAACAGGCCCTTGCCGTGAATTTCGCTTTCAGCAACTTCAAATTTATTTTTTGTCATGTTTAAACAGCTCGAAATAGTTGTTGGTGGTTTGTTCTGCAATCGTCTCGACTTCTGTCTCGCGCAATCCCGAAATAAACTCGGCGACATGACGGGTCCAGGCCGGTTGATTGCTTTTGCCGCGGTAGGGAACCGGGGCGAGATAGGGGGAATCGGTTTCGACCAGGTAGCGGTCGGCCGGGACGTTTTTGGCGACTTCCTGCAGTTCCCGGGCGCTTTTGAAGGTGACGATGCCGGAGAAGGAGATATAGAAGTTGAGATCCAGCGCCTTTTTGGCGGTCTCCCAGTCCTCGACGAAACAGTGCATGACGCCGCCAATCTCGTCCGCCTTCTCCTCTTTGAGAACCCGCAGGGTATCCTCGGTCGCATCGCGCATGTGAATGATCAGCGGCTTGTCGCTCTGTTTGGCGGCGGCAATGTGGCGACGGAAGCGGTCCCGCTGCCACTCGAGATCACCTTCGCTGCGAAAGTAATCCAGGCCGGTTTCGCCGATGGCGACGATGTTCTCGTCCTGCGCCAGGTTCACCAGTTCATCCACGTCAGGATCATGGCCTTCATCCTCATTGGGATGCACCCCGACCGAGGCGGAGATGAAATCGTGCTGGCGGGCGACATCCAGCACGTCGGTGCGGTTTTCCATGTTGATGCAGACACACAGCATGTGCTCTACCCCGTGCTCGCGAGCGTTTTGCAGCGCGCCTTCCAGCTGGCCGTCAAACGGTTCCAGATCCAGGCGATCGAGATGACAGTGGGAATCGACCAGGTACATATTAGCTTACAATTTCCGATGAATTTGGCCGAGTATGATACTACAGAATAGTGACGAGGGACGAGTAACGAGGAAAACAAAACCGCTTTTTTCTCGGCCCTCGTCACTCGTCCCTCGGCCCTGTTAGTTACATCGTGTGGGTCTGGCGATCGGATTTGAGGGCGCCGGCCAGGTAGGTTTCGATCTTGGTGCGGGCGTTGCCGCCGTCCTGTTCGCTGAACTGCACGCCGATACCCGCCGCGCGATTACCTTGCGAGCCTTTGGGCGTCACCCAGACGATCTTGCCGGCCACCGGTAATTTTTCCTTCTCTTCCATCAGGGTCAGCAGCATGAACACCTCGTCGCCGAGGTTGTAGCTTTTACTGGTGGGGATGAACAGCCCGCCGTTTTTGACGAAGGGCATATAGGCGGCATAGAGCGCGCTTTTGTCCTTGATGGTCAACGAGAGTATGCCCTGTCGACCGCCACCGGGCGCTTTGGGGGGTGCTGCTGCCATAAAATCCTCTTCGGGTTTATCGATTAGCCGCGCTGGCCGGCAAACAGGCTGGACCAGTCGATCATCAGGTCTTCCCAGAGCAATTGCGGGTTGACGGTCGATTCGGTCAGGCGCCGGGCCTGTTGCAGTTTGCCCAGCAACTGGTGAAGCGCCTTCGGCTCCACCGGTTTGGGTAGTTTCTGCAAATCGCTTGTCATGTCGTTGTTTTTAATATTGTTATCATCATAGGCCAGGCGAATAAAATCGGCAACCCAGTAATACATCCAGTATATCGGCAACTGCCGATCCAGCTTGAGCAGCTGGGTGGCCACGCCGGCGGCCTCCAGCGGCGACGTGTGGCCGGTGGCACAGTTTACCAGCGCCTGCAGCAGGCGCCGGCGCGCCGCCAGCCACTCCTCGCGCAGATACCGGGCCGCCAGCAAGGGCGCCCCACCGGCAAGCCGCAGGGCCAGTTCAATCTCCGCCCGGCTGCTGTCGCTGAATTCCTGGCTCAGCCACGCAGCGGCCGCCGCGCGGTCGGGACTTTTCAGCCGCAGGGGCTGGCAACGGCTGCGAATGGTCGCCGGCAGGCGGGCCGGGGCGGCGGTGATCAGGATCAGCAGGGTATTGGCCGGCGGCTCTTCCAGGGTCTTGAGAAAGGCGTTGGCGGCATTGGCATTCATCACTTCAGCCGGTTCCAGCAGCACCACCCGGTAACGGCCGTAATGGCCGGTCAGGGAGAGATCCTGGATGAGCTGGCGGATGGCATCAACCTTGATCGGTTTACCCGGCTCCTCCGGCGCCAGCCGAAACCGGTCCGGGTGGGTATCCGCCGCCACCCGCTGGCAGGCCTGGCAGGTACCGCAGGCCCGCCCATCCGCAGCGGGCTGTTCACACAGCAGCGAGGCGGCCACCTGGGCGGCGAATGCCGCCTTGCCGGTGCCCGACTCCCCGCTGAGCAACAGGGCATGAGGCAGCCGCTGTTGCTGGCGGCTGGCCTGTAACTGCTGCCAGGCTGCGGCATGCCATTGAATGACCGGAATCGTCATACCAGTACCGATAACACCGCGGCAATCTGTTGGTGTACCTGCTCCAGCGCCGGTGCCGCGTCGATCACCCGGAAGCGATTGGGCTCCTGGCGGGCGCGGATCAAATAGGTTTCCCGCACCCGCTCGAAAAAGTGTTGTTGCTCGCGCTCGAAGCGGTCCGGCGTACTGCGCTGGCCGGCCCGTTGCAGGCCTTGCTGAACCGGCATATCCAGCAGCAGGGTCAGATCCGGGCGCAGATTGCCCTGTACCCACTGCTCCAGCTGGGCGATACGCTGAAAGTCAACGCCGCGCCCGCCACCCTGGTAGGCGTAGGTGGCATCGGTAAAGCGATCGCAGATAACCCATTTGTCTTGTGCCAGGGCCGGTTTGATCACCTCTTCCAGGTGTTGTGCGCGGGCGGCAAACATCAACAACAACTCGGTATCCACGGCCATGTGGTTCTCATTGGCATCCAGTAGCAGTTTGCGGATGTTCTCCCCCAGCGCGGTGCCGCCCGGCTCGCGGGTCATCACCACCTCCTTGCCGGCCTCGCGCAACCAGGTTTCGATAAAACCCAGGTTACTGCTTTTACCGACGCCCTCCCCGCCTTCCACGGTGATGAAATAACCGCTCATTGATTTTCATCCTCGTCATTATTGTAGGAAGAGAAGGATCGCTTGCGACCCTTGAGCTGGTATTTGATCACCGCCTGGTTATGTTCTTCCAGAGTGCTGGAGAAATGGTGACTGCCATCGCCCCGGGAAACAAAATAGAGATACGCCGTCTCATCAGGATGCAGCGCGGCATGAATCGCCTCGCGCCCCGGCATGGCGATGGGGGTCGGCGGCAGTCCGCCACGGGTATAGGTGTTATAGGGCGTGTCGGTGCGCAGATCGCGACGCCGGATGTTACCGTCGTAATCCTCCCCCATGCCATAGATGACCGTGGGATCGGTCTGCAGGCGCATACGTTTTTCCAGCCGGTTGATGAACACGCCGGCGATGGTATCCCGCTCTTCGGGCACACCGGTTTCCTTTTCCACGATCGAGGCCATAATCAGCGCTTCATAAGGCGTTTCATAAGGCAAACCGACGGCACGTTGCGGCCATTGTTCTTCCAGATAGCCGGCCATGGCGTTATAGGCCCGCTTGAGAATCGCCACATCGTTCATGCCCCGGGTAAAACGATAGGTATCCGGCATGAAGCGACCTTCCGGGTGTTCATCACCGTGACCGATCGCCTGCATGATCGCTGCGTCCGACAGTCCCAGGGTTTTTTGTTCCAGCTGTGCCGTAGTGTGGATGGCTGTCATCATCTGTTTAAAATTCCAGCCCTCGACCAGGGTCAGCGAATATTGAATGACTTTTCCCTGATACAGCAGGTCCAGAAAATCCTGAACCGTCATCCCGGGTTCAAGTCGATACTCGCCTGTATGGATCTGGGTGCCTTTACCGGTGAGGCGGGCATTGAGCAGGATGTAACGGGGTTTTTCGATAACAGCCTGTTCGGCCAGATTATCCACCACACGTTTCAGGCTGGAGCCCGCTTTGATCTCGAAGGTCAGCGGCGCATCATCGGGCAGGGACAGGGGCGAGGACAGATAATCGCGATAATCTATCCAGAACGCGCCAGCAACCAGAGCCGCGCTCACTATGCCAGCGGCTAATAGCCTAAAAATCAGATTCCGCATGCTGCCATCGTACTGCGTCGAGTTTATCCTGAAGCTGTTTGATCCGCGGGGAGGGATCGAACACTCTGTCTTCCAGTTGTCGCACCGGCCACAGGCCGATGACGCTGTTGGTTAAAAACAGACCATCCGTCTCGTCCAGCGCCTGACGGGTCGTGTCACCGATCTGCATATCCAGTCCCAGTGTCGGGGCCAGATCGATGATCTGTTGACGCATAATACCCTGAACACCGCAGGCTGATAAGTCCGGGGTATGCAATGTGTCACCCTTTAACCAGAAAAGATTGCTCATGGTGCCCTCGATCACCCGGTCCCGGGTATCCAGCATCAGCCCTTCCTGGATTGTTTCATCCTCCCACTCGCGGCGCGCCAGGATCTGTTCCAGCCGGTTGAGGTGTTTGATCCCCGCCAGTTGCGGTTGCACGGCCAGGCGGGTGCGGCAAAAACGCAGTCGTACCCCCTGTTCGGCGTATTCGATCGGATGCACCGGCCAGGGATGGAGCATGACGATCCGGTTCGCGGCCGGTTCGGCCGGGGCCCGATAACCCCGTCCGCCCGGGCCGCGCGTGAGCATCAGTTTCAGCACGGCCTGCTGACGCCCGACCAGCAGCGCCCGGATGTCGACCCGCCACCGGGCGCTGTCGGGCAGCGGGATGCCCAGTCGTTGAGCCCCTTGCGCCAGTCGTTGCAGATGCGCCTCGAGAAATTCCACCTTGCCGTTACGCACCGCCAGGGTTTCAAACAGGCCGTCGCCGTACTGGCAGGCGCGATCGGTGATCTCCAGCTGCCGGCTGTCGATGCCGTTGATCCGACAGGCCAGCATCAGCTCACTGCTCCCAGTGCCAGCAACATGCCGCGGGCCTTGTGTTCGGTTTCCTGCAGTTCGTTTTCACCGATCGAATCGAACACCAGCCCGGCGCCGGCGCGCAAAGCGAGGTATTCGCCCTGCTGGGTGATGGTGCGGATCAGAATATTCAGATCGAGATCGCCGTTGTGATTCAGATACCCCAGTGAGCCGGTATAGGCGCCGCGAGGGACCTGTTCGAGCTCGGCAATGATCGCCATGCAGCGCTCCTTGGGACAACCGGTAATCGTCCCACCGGGAAACACCGCACGGATGGCCTCGCCGGGTGTTACGTCCTCACGCAACCGGCCCGTCACATTGGAAACAATATGATGGACGTGCGCGTAGGTCTCCAGTCCCATCAGCTCATCGACTTCGACACTGCCCGGCTCGCAGACCCGCCCGAGATCGTTGCGTTCCAGATCGATCAACATGATATGTTCGGCGCGTTCCTTGGGGTGGCCGATCAATTCCTGCAGATTGGCCGTATCGCCGTGTTGTTCCTTGCCTCGTGGGCGCGTTCCGGCAATCGGGCGGGTTTCGATACGCCCGCCCGAGATTTTCACCAGTCGTTCGGGCGAGGAACTGATCACGTTCAGGCCCGGCAGTTGCGCCAGCGCGGCGAACGGCGCGGGATTGGTTTGACACAATTGTTGATAGAGATCCGCGCCGGCCGGTGCCGGTTTCATAACACCCTGCCAGCCACGCGACAGATTCACCTGAAACACATCGCCTTCGACGATATAATGCTTTATCCGCTCGACGCCGCGCAGATAATGCTGCGGATCATCGGCGTCCATGTTGATCTGTTGCGTCGGCAGGCGGTCGCTGGTCGTCTCAGCCGCACGGGCAATGTCCTGCTCAATCCGTTTCAGTATCGATTCCTGTGCGGGCTCGGCCACCAGGCTGGTCTGGCCTGTTTGATGATCGTGGATCACCGCCGCAGGAATCCGCACCAGTACGGCCACCGGTTGTGCAGCATCTTTTGGTAAAGCCAATCGCGGCTCGATCTGCCCCGCCAGTTCATAACCCAGATAAACAAACCAGCCGCCGGTAAAGGGCAGATCAGGGGATGTGTCGGTATCGGTTTGTTCCTCACGCCAGAGCCGATCCAGCAAGGCCAGAAAATCACCGTCGCCATACGCTTCCCCGTTACGGGTAATGCGATTGTCCGCCCACAGGGCGTAACTGTCGCCGGGAAACGCAAACAGGATATCGTAGCGCGCCGTTGCCGGTCGCGGTTCAGCTACTACAGCACTTTGCAACAGGAAGGGATAGCGTTCGGGGTTGTGGCGGTGTAATGCCAGCAGGTCGACCGGTTGGGATACTGTGCTTGGCATGTGTTTAATTCTCAAAATAAAAGAATTACCACCAAGACGCCAAGACACAAAGGAATAATATTCCGGAAACAAAACATGCAAAATCAACTGCACGTTTTTTGTTTTAGCGATTAAATCACTGTCCTTTCCGTGGCAAACTTTTTTATTGTTACTTCGTGTCTTCGTGTCTTGGTGGTGAATCTCTTTTTAAGTTTTTGACTGAGAACCTATTCCGGTTTGCGGAAGACCAGGGTGCCGTTGGTGCCGCCGAAGCCGAACGAGTTGGACAGTGCGGTGTCGATTTTCATCTGCCGGGCTTCGACGGGGACAAAATCGAGATCGCAGTCCTCGCTCGGACTGAAAATATTGATCGTCGGTGGCGCCACCTGATCGCGAATCGCCAGGCAGGTAAAGATCGCCTCGATGCCGCCGGCGGCGCCCAGCAGGTGACCGGTCATCGACTTGGTGGAACTCATTGCCAGCTTGTAGGCGTAATCGCCAAAGGTGCGCTTGGCCGCGGCGACTTCGGCGGCATCGCCGGCCGGTGTGGAAGTGCCGTGGGCATTGATATAATCGATCTGCTGCGGATCGATCGCCGCGTTTTTCAATGCGGCATTCATGCAGCGGGCCGCGCCCTCGCCGCCTTCCGACGGAGACGTCATGTGATAGGCATCGCCGCTCATGCCGTAACCGCTGACTTCGGCATAGATGGTCGCTTCACGGGCTTTGGCCTGTTCGTACTCTTCCAGCACCACGACACCGGCACCGTCACCCAGGACAAAACCGTCGCGCTCCCGATCCCAGGGACGGCTGGCGGTTTGCGGATCGTCGTTGCGCGTGGACAGGGCGCGGGCGGCGGCAAAGCCACCCAGTCCGGAGGGTGTGGTGGCCATCTCGGCACCGCCGGCGATCATCACATCGGCATCGCCGTATTCGATCAGGCGGGCCGCGTCACCGATACTGTGGGTCGCCGTCGCACAGGCGGTAACCAGCGCGATATTCGGACCCTTGAAGCCGTAACGGATCGACAGATTGCCCGAGATCATGTTGATGATCGTGGCAGGGATCAGAAACGGCGAAAACTTGCGCGGACCGCCCTTCTCAAACGCCTCGTAATTCTTTTCAATCGTACCGAGCCCACCGATACCGGAACCGATCGCCACGCCCATGCGTTCGGCGTTGGCCTCGGTCACTTCCAGCCCGCTGTCCTCGATGGCCTCGATGGCGGCGGCGATACCGTAATGGATGAAGGTATCCATCTTGCGCGCGTCCTTGCTGGACATGATGCTGGTAACATCGAAATCCCGCACCGAGCCACCAAAGCGGACGGCGAAATCGGAGACATCGAAATGCTCGATGGGGCCAATGCCGCTGTTGCCGGCCAGAATATTTTCCCAGGCTGTTTTGACGTTATTACCGACCGGAGACAACATACCCATGCCGGTGACAACAACACGACGTTTTGACACGCTGAGTCCTCTTAGCAGTTGTTGCTATTGGTGGCGAGACGGAATATAAGCAAAGGCCGCACTCACAGTTTAACGTGGTGCGGCCCGCAGAAACGCTTAGCAGGTCGATTACTTAACGTTGTTGTTAATGTAATCGATGGCCTGCTGAACGGTGGTAATCTTTTCGGCGTCTTCATCCGGAATTTCGGTTTCGAACTCTTCTTCCAGAGCCATCACCAGTTCCACGGTATCCAGTGAATCTGCGCCCAGATCGTCAACGAAAGACGCTTCCTTGGTCACCTCTTCCGCCTTCACGCCCAATTGTTCAACTACGATTTTTTCTACGCGTTCTTCAACACTGCTCATGTGTTTTCATCCTCTTAATGTTTGAAACTTTCAGCTCTGAGCGCTGTGTGCGGCCGCTATTGTAGTGAAATCATGGTCAATATGCCACATTCCAGAACGTTAAACACCCCACACTTTGACGCCCGAATTAGTCGATTAAATTCATAAACTTACAGTAACTTACGCCATATACATCCCGCCGTTGACGTGCAGCGTCTCGCCGGTGATGTAGGCCGCCCCGGGCGAGGCCAGGAAGGCCACGGCCTGGGCGATTTCCGCCGGGTCGCCAAGACGGGCCAGCGGGATCTGCCCCAGCAGCGTTTCACGCTGTGCCTCGGGCAGGGCCCGGGTCATGTCGGTGTCGATGAAGCCGGGTGCCACCACGTTGACCGTGATGCCGCGCGAGCCCACTTCCCGGGCCAGCGACTTGCTGAAGCCGATGACCCCGGCCTTGGCGGCGGCATAGTTGGTCTGCCCGGCGTTGCCGGAGACGCCCACGACCGAGGCGATGCTGATGATCCGGCCCTTTTTGGCCTTGCTCATCGGCCGCAGGCAGGCCTTGGTCAGACGGAAAATGGAATTCAGGTTGGTGTTGATAATGTCTTCCCACTCCGCGTCCTTCATGCGCATCAGCAGATTATCGCGGGTGATACCGGCGTTGTTGACCAGAATGCTCGGCGCACCATAGTTTTCTTCAACTTGTTTGAGGGCGGCATCGATGCTGGCGTTGTCGGTAACATCCATCATCACGCCCATGCCGTCGATCCCGGCCTCTTTTAAATAAGCAGTGATCTTCCCGGCGCCGTCCTCGGAAGTCGCCGTGCCAATCACTCTGGCGCCCTGACGTCCCAGCTCCAGCGCGATCGCCTGACCGATACCGCGACTGGCGCCGGAGACAAAGGCAATTTCGTTTTCAAGTGTCATCACTTTCCCCTGTTGGTCAGTGGCTGAATATAAACCTTTTCACCACCAAGACACTAAGACACCAAGGTAACAATATTAAAACTCAATCTTCGTGTCTTGGTGTATTGGTGGTTAATTTTTTAATCCGCGTCTGATGTAGGAGCGCCTTTGGCGCGATAGTGCAGAATCGCGGCAAAGCCGCTCCTACAACCTCGTATCTCGCTACTCTCCCCCTGTTTGAAGCGCAGCTTCAATAGAAGCTGAATCAAACACAGCTTCAGCGACCATATTTTTATCTATCCGTTTGTTCAGGCCCACCAGCACCTTGCCGGGGCCGCATTCGATCAGGCGGTCCACGCCGTCGGCGGCCATTTTCTGGACCGTCTCCACCCAGCGCACCGGGTTGTAAAGCTGGCGCACCAGGGCGTCGCGAATCGCGGCCGGATCATCCGGCGTGGCGACATCCACATTATTGATCACGGGGACCTGCGGTGCCTTGACCTCGATCTGCTCCAGCACTGAGGCCAGCTTGTCGGCCGCCGGCTGCATCAGGCTGCAGTGGGACGGCACACTGACTGGCAGCAGCAGCGCGCGCTTGGCGCCGCGCTCTTTCGCCACGTTAATCAGGCGCTCGACCGCGCTCTTATTCCCCGCCGCGACCACCTGGCCGGGCGAGTTGAAGTTGACCGGCGCCAGCACCTCACCTTCGGCCGCCTCCTCGCAGGCCTGGAGCACGGCATCATCATCGAGTCCCAGAATCGCCGCCATGGCGCCTTCGCCGGCCGGCACGGCGGCCTGCATCAGGCGACCGCGCTCGGCAACCAGCGCGATGGCGTCGGAAAAATTCAGACTGCCGGCACACACCAGCGCGCTGTATTCGCCCAGACTGTGGCCGGCCATCAGCGCCGGCATCGCCCCACCCTGCGCCTGCCAGACCCGCCAGGTGGCCACCCCCGCCGCCAGCATCGCCGGCTGGGTGATATCGGTCCGGTTCAGATCCTCGGCCGGCCCGTCCTGCACGATCTGCCACAGATCGTACCCGAGCTTCTCTGACGCCAGCGCAAACGTCTCGCCGACCCGCGGAGACGCCTCCGCCAGATCCTTCAGCATGCCCTGTGACTGTGAACCCTGCCCGGGAAAAACAAACGCCAGTGTCATTGAGTGCCTCTTGAATTTAATAATTTTTTACCGCAGAGACGCTGAGGACGCAGAGATAAAAAATATAATTTTGAATGTTGAGTTTTAAATTTTGAATTGTAGCCAAGCGTTTAATTCAAAATGCATCATTAGAAATTCAAAATTGCTTTATATACTCTGTGCCCTCTGCGTCTCTGCGGTGAAGAGTTTTAAAACGTCAGCAGCGCCGAGCCCCAGGTGAAGCCGCCGCCGAAGGCTTCCAGCATGATCAGCTCGCCCCGTTTGATCCGCCCGTCGCGCACGGCGATGTCGAAGGCCAGCGGGATCGAAGCCGCCGAGGTGTTGCCGTGTTCGCCGACGGTGACGACGACGTTGTCCATCGACATATCCAGTTTGCGCGCGGTGGCGGCGATGATGCGAATATTGGCCTGATGCGGTACCAGCCAGTCGATCATCGATTTGCTCATGTTGTTGGCCGCCAGGGTTTCGTCGACGATACGACCCAGCGTATTGACCGCCACCTTGAAGACTTCGTAGCCTTTCATCACAATCCGGGCACTGCCGTCCTTGAACTGTTGCGGATGTTCGGCGATCCCGGCGGGCACGGTCAACAGCTCCTTGTACTGGCCGTCGGCATGAATGTGGGTTGAATGCACGCCCGGCTCGCTGCTGGCGGAGAGGACTACCGCGCCGGCACCGTCACCGAACAGCACGCAGGTACTGCGATCGGTCCAGTCGATAATATTGGAAAGCGTTTCGGCCCCGACCACCAGCGCATTTTTGACCGCGCCGGATTTGATGTAGAGATCGGCGACGCTCAGGGCGTAGACGAAACCGGTGCAGACCGCCTGGATATCGAATGCCGGGCAGCCGTGAATATCCAGTCGTTGCTGCAACAGGCAGGCGGTGCTGGGAAAGACCCGATCGGGCGTGGTAGTGGCGACGATGATCATATCGATGTCGGCCGGCTCCAGGGCGGCGGCTTTAATAGCACGCCGTGACGCCTGTTCGGCGAGATCGCAGGTAGTCTCGTCCTCCACGATGTGGCGTTCCTTGATCCCGGTACGATCGGTAATCCATTCGTCGGAGGTTTCCACCATCTTTTCCAGATCCTGATTGGTCAGAATCTTTTCGGGCAGGTAACTGCCGGTCCCTGTTATGCGTGAATAGATCAACTTACCTGCCTCTCTGCCAACTGGCCTTCCAGTACCCGGGTAATCCGGGCCGGAACGTTCTTGTTCACTTCCAGCACTGCTTCGGAAATCGCGGTGCTAAAGGAATAGGCATCCGCGCTGCCGTGACTTTTAATCACAATGCCCTGCAACCCCAGCAAGCTGGCCCCGTTGTATTCGCGGGGATCGATACGCTTTTTAAACGCTTTGAGTACCGGCATGGCAATCAGGCCGGCTAACATGGTCAGCGGGTTGCGCTTGAATTCCTGCTTTATGTAAAAGCTGATCATTTTGGCCACGCCTTCGGTGGTCTTGAGCATGACATTGCCGACAAAGCCGTCACAGACAATCACATCCGCCGCGCCCTTGAAGATGCCGTCACCTTCAACATAACCGATATAATTAAGATTGCTCTTGCTCAGCAGACGCGCCGCTTCCTTGACCCGTTCATTGCCCTTGATCTCTTCTTCGCCGATGTTCAACAGACCGATAGTCGGTTCACGCTGGTTGTTGGCCGCGCTGGTCAACGCCGCGCCCATTACCGCAAACTCAAGTAATGTCTGGGCGTCGGAATCCACATTGGCGCCCAGATCCAGTACGTGGGTATGACCTACGATGGTTGGCAAGGTGGTGCAGATGGCGGGACGATCGATGCCGGGCAGCATCTTCAGCACGAAGCGGGCGGTGGCCATCAGGGCGCCGGTGTTGCCGGCGCTGACGCAGGCCTGGGCGGCGCCCTCCTTGACCAGGTTGATGGCCACGCGCATGGAAGAGTCCTTCTTGCCACGCAAGGCCTGGGACGGCAACTCGTCCATCCTCACGACCTGGGTTGCGTGGTGGACCGACAAGCGGTCGCTGGTCTTCTTTTGCGCCTGGATGGCCTGTTCGATCACCGTTTCCTGGCCCACCAGAATCAGATTCAGCTCCGGGTGGCGGGAGAGCGCCTTAAAAGCCGCCGGCACGACGACATCCGGGCCAAAATCGCCGCCCATGCAATCCAGTGCAATTGTGATTGATGTATTGGTCATCAAACTGTCGATTCGAATTTCAGCGATCCAAGCAAAGACGGGACATGGAATACTCCATGTCCCGTGTCCCTGTTGTTATCGTATCATGGACTAACCTGTCTGCCGGGGCAGACTGCCTGCTCGACGAAGCGGCTTACTCGTCGCCCTTGTCGATGATCTTGCGGCCGCGGTAGTAGCCGTCCGCGCTGACATGGTGACGCAGGTGGGTTTCCCCTGTCGTCGGTTCAATCGACAGCGC
The DNA here is from genome assembly GCF_034522235.1 of Thiohalophilus sp. Lineage (NCBI taxonomy): Bacteria > Pseudomonadati > Pseudomonadota > Gammaproteobacteria > Thiohalomonadales > Thiohalophilaceae > Thiohalophilus > Thiohalophilus sp. Next base: position 1,794,115 of record NZ_JAXHLN010000003.1, read on the forward strand.
GGCGGTGCCCAGCGCATCGTGCGAACGACGCATGCCGCGCCGGGAAGGGGATTTCTTGTTCTGTTGAACAGCCATCGGGATTACCTCGTTTAACTTTTATCCGGTGTTTTCAAATCGGCCAGGACCTGAAACGGATTATCCTGACCAGCCTTATCCTGTTGTTCGTCCTGGGGCTCGACATATTCCTGAGCCGGACAATTTTCCAAATCATGCAGCGGTATCTGCGGCAGCGACAGGAGCAGTTCGTCCTCGATCATGTCGACCAATACCAGCGGTACCGATTCTACTATATAGGGTTCATACCCGCCCGGCAGGCGATCCGCCTCGGCCGTGGAGTCCACAAACCCCAGCGCCAGGTCGGTATCGACCGGCCATGCCATCGGTTCGAGACAACGCTGACATGGCAACTGCAGATTGGCGTGGATCGAACCCTGCAGAAAATGCACGCCCATCTCATCGACGCCAAACCGCAAACTGACCGTCGCCTCGCCCTCGTCCGTCGCCAGCAAGGGCGACAAGCGCTTCATCTGGCGCAGCGCTAACACCCCGTCATATTCCCGACCTTGTTCAGCCAGGCGATAGGGGTCAACCTGCACCGGCAGCCGATCTTGCCGATTTGACATAAGCCGCGAATTGTATCGACGCGCCGCCAGTGTGTCAAAAAAATCCTTGTATATCGGGCTGTTCCGTGAATCCGGCCGCATTCCGCAAAGCCCGCCTTGAGTCCCCGCCACGCCGCCGGTTCAGCGGGCTGCTTGACAGGCTCCGGACGTTCACATAAACAGAGAATTCCCGGCGTCGACGTTATTCACTCATTATTTTTAAGGCATTAGATGATCAAAAAAATCCTCATCGCCAACCGTGGCGAGATCGCGGTGCGGATCATCCGGGCCTGCACGGAATTGGGCATCAAATCGGTGGCCGTCTATTCGGAAGCCGACCGCTATGCCCTGCATGTCAAAAAGGCCGACGAGGCCTACAGCCTGGGCCCGGACACCGTGGCCGGCTATCTCAACGCCCACCGGCTGGTCAATCTGGCCGTGGCCACCGGCTGCGACGCCCTGCACCCCGGCTACGGCTTTCTCTCGGAAAACCCGGAACTGGCGGAGATCTGTGCCCGGCGTAATATCCAGTTTATCGGCCCCACGTCGCAGGTCATCCGCCAGATGGGCGACAAAACCCGGGCCCGCAATCTGATGCGCAAGGCCGGGGTGCCGGTGACCCCCGGCAGCGACGGCAATGTGAGCGATCTGGAAGACGCCGTGGCGGTGGCCAAATCCACCGGCTACCCGGTGATGCTCAAGGCCACCTCCGGCGGCGGCGGCCGGGGTATCCGCCGCTGCGATAACGAGCAGGAGCTGCGGCGCAACTACAAGCGGGTCATCTCCGAGGCGGAGAAGGCCTTCGGCAGTGCCGAGGTCTTCATCGAAAAATACATCGGCAACCCGCGCCATATCGAGGTGCAGATCCTCGCCGACCAGCACGGCAACGTGATCCACCTGCTGGAGCGGGACTGCTCCATCCAGCGCCGCCACCAGAAGCTGCTGGAAATCGCCCCCTCCCCCCAGCTCAACGACGAGCAGCGCCAGGTGATCGGCGATCTGGCGGTGCGCGCTGCCGAGGCGGTCGGCTACACCAACGCCGGCACGGTGGAGTTTTTAATGGACAGTGGCGAGAATTTCTACTTTATGGAGATGAACACCCGTCTGCAGGTGGAGCACCCCGTCACCGAGGCGATCACCGGGGTCGATATCGTCCAGGAGCAGATCCGCATCGCCTCGGGGCTGACCCTGAGCTTCAGCCAGCAGGATATCCGGCGCTACGGCTACGCCATCGAGTTTCGGATCAATGCCGAAGATCCGAAAAACGATTTTCTGCCCAGCTTCGGGCGCATCACCCGCTACTTCGCCTCCGGCGGCCCCGGCGTACGCACCGACGGCGCCATCTACACCGGTTACGAAATACCACCCTACTACGATTCCATGTGCGCCAAGCTCATCGTCTGGGCCCCGACCTGGGACGGGGTCATTGATCGCTCATTACGCGCGTTGCAGGATATCGGTGTCTACGGCGTCAAGACCACCATTCCTTATCATATAGAGATACTGCGCAACGCCGAGTTTCAGTCCGGCCACTTCAATACCGGCTTCGTCGAGGCTCATCCCGAACTGATCGAGTATTCTGAACGCCACGACGACCGCGCCATCGCCGCCACCATCGCCGTGGCCATTGCGGCGAACATGGGACTGTGAACGGCAATTATGAATGTTGAATTTTAAATTTTGAATTACTCGGAGGCACTAATTCAAAATTCAACATTAAAAATTCAAAATTGTTCAAGACCTCTGCGTTAAAAGAAATTAAAACAGGATTTATCCATGCCCAAGGCCAAGATTACCGACACGATTTTGCGCGACGCCCATCAGTCTTTGATCGCCACGCGCATGCGCACCGAGGATATGCTGCCGATCTGCGAGAAGCTGGATCGGGTCGGGTACTGGTCGCTGGAAGTCTGGGGCGGCGCGACCTTCGATGCCTGCGTGCGATTTTTAAAAGAAGATCCCTGGGAGCGGCTGCGCCAGTTGCGCGAGGCGTTGCCCAACACGCAACTGCAGATGCTGTTGCGCGGCCAGAATCTGCTCGGTTATCGCCACTATGCCGACGATGTGGTGCGCGAATTCGTGGCCCGTTCCGCGGATAACGGCATGGATATTTTCCGCATCTTCGATGCCATGAACGATCTGCGCAACATTCGTGTCTCGGTTGAAGCGGTGAAAAAAAGCGGCAAACATGCTCAGGGGGCTATCTGTTATACCACCAGTCCGATACACACCCTGGATCGTTTCGTACAACTGGGTAAAGATATCCAGGAGATGGGTTGTGACAGTGTCGCCATCAAGGACATGGCCGGGCTGTTAACCCCGAATGTCACCGCCCAACTGGTCTCGGCGCTGGTCAGCGAGCTGGATATCCCGGTGTTCACCCATTCACACGCCACCGCCGGGCTGGCTGACATGTGCCACTACAAGGCGGTGGAAAACGGCGCCGCCGGTTTCGATACTGCCATCTCCTCCTTCTCCGGCGGTACCAGCCACCCCCCCACCGAGAGCATGGTCGCCGCGTTCAAGGATACCGAGTACGACCCCGGGCTGGATCTACCACTGTTGCAGGAGATCGGGTTTTACTTTCGTGAGGTGCGCAAGAAGTACCACCAGTTCGAAAGCGAATTCACCGGCCTGGATACCCGCGTACAGGTCAATCAGGTCCCCGGCGGCATGATCTCCAATCTGTCGAACCAGTTGAAAGAACAGGGTGCCCTGACCCGCATGAACGAGGTACTCGAAGAGATCCCCCGGGTGCGCAAGGAGCTGGGTTATCCGCCACTGGTCACGCCCACCTCACAGATCGTCGGCAGCCAGGCGGTGATGAATGTGCTCGCCGGCAAGCGTTATGCGACCATCACCAACGAGGTGAAACTTTATCTGCAAGGCCGTTACGGCAAGGCGCTGGGTGAAATCAGCCCCCAGGTGCAACACATGGCCATCGGCAACGAGGAGGTCATCGAGTGTCGCCCCGCCGATCTGATCCCGCCGGAGATGGAGAAACTGCGCAAGGAGATCGGCACCCTGGCCAAATCGGAAGAGGATGTGCTGACCTACGCCATGTTCCCGGAGCTGGGCCGGGATTTTCTGCAACAGCGCAAGGACGGCAAGCTGATCCCCGAACCGCTGGAGCCGCCCAACGTCAACGGTGCCAATGGACATAAAGCCGCTACTGAGTTCAACGTTACCCTGCATGGCGAGAGCTACCACATCAAGGTCACCGGGCGCGGTTATCCCAAGGAACATCTGCGTCCCTACTACGTGACAGTGGACGGCGTACCCGAGGAGATCCTGCTCGAATCGCTGGATGAGATCGCTCTGGGCGGCGAAGGCGGCGATACCGGCCACGCCCGTTCCGCCGCCGGCAAACGCCCCCGGGCCACCACCCCCGGCCACGTCTCCACCTCCATGCCCGGCACCATCGTCGACGTGCTGGTCAGCGTCGGTGACGAGGTCGAGGCCGGCGATCCGGTACTGATCACCGAAGCGATGAAAATGGAAACTGAGATCCAGGCGCCGATTAAAGGTATCATCAAGGCCATCCACGTCACCAAGGGCGAAAGCGTCAACCCGGACGAGGCGCTGGTGGAGATAGAATAAAAAGCAAAATCTCACCACGAAGACACCAAGACACGAAGAAGTCATTATTTCTGATTTTCTTCGTGGCTTCGTGACTTCGTGGTGATAAAAAACTTCATATAATGAAAGATATTTTTCTATGAGTAATAAGCTGGTCCTCGCTTCCACTTCGCCGTTTCGCAAGGCTATCCTGGAAAAATTCGGTGTGCCGTTTGATACCGCCTCCCCGGAGGTGGACGAAACGGCGCGGGCCAGCGAATCCGCCGAACAACTGGTCGAGCGTCTGGCCGAAGCCAAGGCTCGCGCGGTGGCTGATCAATTTCCCGACGCGCTGATCATCGGCTCCGACCAGGTTGCGGTGATCGATGATACAATCCTAGGCAAGCCCGGCGATCACGCCAGGGCCGTCGAACAACTGCGCGCCGCTTCCGGCCAGACAGTCACTTTCCTCACCGGGCTGTGCCTCTATAACAGCACTACCGATCATGCCCAGTGTGACGTGGTGCCCTTCAAGGTCCATTTCCGCCAGCTGAATGACAGCCAGATTGAAAACTATTTACAGAAAGAGCAGCCCTACAACTGCGCCGGCAGTTTCAAGTCCGAAGGGCTGGGCATCGCCCTGTTCGAAAAACTCGAAGGCGACGATCCCAATACCTTGATCGGTTTGCCATTAATCAGATTGATACGAATGCTCGATCAGGAAGGATTTTATACCATCTAGAAATACTGGAAATATATTTTTAAGTAAGATGGCAAAAGACTAAATAACTGTTCCAAATTCATACACACCTTTTATGCTAAGCTAGCATAAAAATAGTGTATAAAATCGTTAACTCACATGTCCAGTAGCTACGCCATAATTATTCCTGCCTACAATGAAGCCAGGACACTGCGCAACATTGCCCAATCAGCATTAGAGTTTTCTAATGTTGTTATTGTTGTCAATGACGGATCGGATGATGATACATCAGGGGTTGTTAGTGACCTGCCAGTCATTATTATCGAGCACGAGCACAACCAGGGCAAGGCAGCGAGCTTATGGGACGGAATACAGGAAGCCAGAAAACACCAGGTCGACTTTTATGTGACACTGGATGGTGATGGACAGCACTCGCCAAATGACATCCCACGGTTACAGACTCAGCTGGAAGAATACCCTGACAGTATCATCATCGGTGCCCGTCTGGCGGATAAATCAGCCATTCCGGCAAAACGATATTATGCCAACCGCATCGCAAATTTCTGGCTTGCCTGGGCAGCAGGCTATCCGATGTCCGATAGCCAGTCCGGATTCAGAATCTACCCGGCCCGATTGTTTAATAATCTGAAGATATCCACCTCAAAACGCAGTAGTTTTGTGTTTGAAAGCGAAATTTTGATCAAGGCAGCGCAACTCGGAATTCAAAGCAAAGCGGTAAGCATACCTGCCGTTTATGCCCCGAATGCGCGCCCGAGTCACTTTCGAGGGGTGAGAGATATTACTTTGATTACACTAATGGTTGCCCGATATTTATTCATGCGTGGTATGTATCTGCAAGGCTTGTACCATTCAACAATAAAACCAAAATTACTACCTGAATATAAAGAAAAAACTGATTATGCAGGATGCTTGATGGGATTACTCTCGTTTATTGTCATAATTATAACAATGAGCATCTCGCTTTTGACCACCCTTCTGTATGTGGTTAAAAAATCCCGGCAAAACGATTGCCCTTCAGAATATGGTCCTGTCGTCATTCTTGGGAAGAAACTGATCAATAACCAGCCTGACACGGAGTACATTGAGCGGCTTGAAACGGCATTGAGATTATACCAAATCAATCCAAAGCTGGATTTTTACCTGCTTGGGGGTATGACTGGTGATGCGGAGATCAGTGAATCCGGTGCAGGAAAGAAATACCTGGTAAATAAGGGTTTTAAGCCGGATAAGATTTACACAGAAGAGACATCACGTAATACCCTGGAAAATCTTGCTCAACTCCCGGAGAGTCTACCTGGGGAGAGACATAATATTGTCTTGATCTCGAGTCAATACCATATTGCTCGTGCGAGTATAATGGCCAGACAATTTGGTTTTCAGGTTCACGTATGTCCTGCCAAAACAATCAGCGCAAAGCGGCTAGGTTTTGGGTATATCAACGAAGCTTTTCTACTTCACTGGTATATTACAGGCCTCATATATTCCAGGTTAACGCATAACAATACCTTACTATCACGTATTAGCCGCTAATACTTTTAAAACTTCCTCGCAGGAATATAAAATATCTGTCTCTAAAGCATTGCTCCGTTTACGCCGATTACCTGACCGGAAACATAGCTGGCAGCCTCGGAGGCTAGAAAAGCAACAACACTGGCCACCTCTTCCGGTTTGCCCGACCTTGACATTGGTATCAGGCGTTTGATGGTTTCTTTATCGAATATCTCATTTGTCATGGTACCTTCAATAATGCCTGGCGCAACAACGTTCACAGTCACTCCGCGGGAAGCCATTTCCCGGGCCATAGTCTTGGCGGCGGCGATCAGGCCTGCCTTGGATGCAGCGTAGTTAGCCTGGCCATGATTTCCCATGATTCCAGCTATTGATGAAATATTAACAATGCGGCCCCATCTTGTCTTGATCATTGGTAGCAGAAGCGGTTGAGTAACATTAAAAAATCCGTTCAGGTTAACGTCTATGACATTATCCCATTGCTCCCCCTGCATACCTGCCATAACCGCATCATCCGTAATACCGCAGTTATTGACCAAAATCTGAATCGGACCAGCCTTTAGAATATCGTCAATGCTGGCATTCACTTCATTGCGGTTTCTGACATCAAACTTCACTGGCTCGGCATAGCCATTATTATGTAGAATATCGTCAGCGATCCGTTTAGCACGTTCATAATTGGAGTTGGCGTGAACATAAACATAATGGCCGTGAGCAGCAAGAGCTCTGGCAATCGCACTACCAATATCTCCACTGCCTCCTGTTACCAAAGCGCGCATTATCATAAGCCTCCAGACTCGATAGCGCCAAACACCGTAGCGCGACCGGTTGCTAATTGCTTTTCGCCATTATATACGAAGAAATCGTATATCATATTTTTGCCGTCTGAATAAATATTTTTGGCAACAATCAGGATTTCATTATGGATATCAGACAAGTCGCCTTTTTCGAGATGAACGTCTTTCAGACCTGCAAGGTAACCAGCCCGCGATTCATTTCCATCATTTTTACTCATCAGGCTGCCATGAATCGCCATTGCTTGCGCCCCGTATTCAATCAGCGCAGTCATGGGTAGATGGTTCTTGTTGCGAAGAGGATTGCTGGGAAGTATGTGTGTTTTTGATACACAAGTAATTGAATCTTCATCCCAGTCACTAACAATTTCAATCAAGCACATACCATAAGAATGGGGGATTCGTTTGCAAATCTCGTCTCGGGTGACAATCAATTTATCCGGTGCCTCCATGATAACATGTTGAATAACTATGGGTTAAAGGGGAAATAAATCGTAAATTTTCAAATAAAGTATTTATTATGCCAATTAATTGCGGATATCAACAAGGCTGAAATAAAGCTTAGTATTATACCTGCAACAATCACACTTCCCATCGCAGACAGAACCGGTATGGCCGAAAATGCCAGAAACAGGAATAGTGTGACTGTTGTCACGGCACTGACGCTAATAGCGTGAAAGCTCCGTGAAAAATCAGCTTTTTTCTCCCGGCAATGATTGAAGAACAAACTGTAATCGAGCCCCATGCCAAGGACAAGAAAAACAGCCATCAGGTGGAATACATTAAGGCCCTGCCCACCCAGCAATCCCGCAGAAAGACCGCCGGTAACACCCAACAATACCGGAGAGATAATTCGAATCGTCGTAGCCAGGCTTTTGCTGTACCAGTAAATTACCACAACGAGAAGACTGAGGGCCCAATAGATGCCAGAAAGCGTTTTGTCACGATAGAGTGTCAGCAATTCGCCGACTTCGTCCTTTATGTTAACATGATATTGTCGTACTTCAGGGTGATTCAGTAACCACTCTGAGAGCCTTTCAGAAGATGAAAGTCCACTCAGGCGAATCACAGACAGCCAACCATCCTGAGAAGGAATGAGTCCGTATCTGACAAGTGGCTCGGCCGGGGTGCCTAATATATCTTCATAATTGACAACATCCTTGTGTTTTGATGATTCGGCAAGTTCAATAAATTGCTTAAATGCAGATGGCTTTAACGGCGTATTTTCAACCGCCTGTTCTACCCGTTGCTTTAATTCATCACGTTCCGGGATCTGTGCTTTTCGGAACTCTTGACGTTCTCTGGAAGGTAAAAAGTCAGTTACTGGAAGCACATCTTTAACGGTTCCACTTTTGACAAGATTATTTAATAGTAATGTGAGTTGTTCGGTAGAAACCAGCAATTGATTTAGATTATCGCCTTCGAGCATGAAGACGTCCGATACTTCCACGCCTCCGATATAATTTCGTAATATCGCATCCTGTTCTTTCTGCTCTTGGGATACAGGGCTGACTGAATCAGGATCATTATTCCAGTAGGTATCTGCTTTTATCCACGGCACAGAAATAGCAACCATCACCACTATTATAATCAATGCCGCACTAATTGACGGAATGTATTTATTGAAAGTGATTAAAATTGGCTGAATCCGATTCGGATTAATAGTTACGGGAAGAAAATAACGTGTCATTAACAATGCCACTATCAGACCGGACGAAGCATAAACTGCCAGTTGGGACAGGCCCTCGAATCCACTAAATAATAAAACCAGAAAAGCGGCGGCGGAACTTATCCCGCCAAGACGCAACACTGGCCAAATTCGGTTAATTGTCGCCGATAATGTTTCATTAGAATATTTATGGCTGAACAGGTGAACAGGGTAATCAAGCGCAACTCCCAGCATGGTAAAACCGAATGCGATGACAATGCCATGGACATGTGAAAAAACAATCTGAGTAATAACAAGCCCAGCCAACACGCCAGATAACAGCGGAATACACGAGAACCAAACAAGATACAGCGATCGATAGGCAATCCAGAAGACCAAAATCAGCAAAACGGGGACAACCCAGCTTAGTTTTTGAGTTACGGTTTTTATTTCATCTTTTGTCGCAACAGCAATCGCACCGGGGCCGGCGATGTCGAGCTTGGCACCCTCTGCTGGCGAGAGTTCCTGAAACGTATTATGTAATACATCTTGCGTCTTCTCGATAGTATCAAGCGGAACATTATCAGACCTGAATTCGGCGCGAAGAATTGCACCCACTTCACTTGCATACCATACTGGGTATTGGTTGTCCAATTTTTCCGGATAATCGATTTGTTGAAAGTATGATTTGAGTGACAGATAAGGATCGGATTTGATTAATTGCCCAATAACGGGACCCTGCCCCTGACGGAGATCGGATACCCTGGCTTCAAATGCCTTGCGCAAACCAGTAACAGACCAGTCTGTGTCGACAAGGAGGAAACGTGATTCCTCCAATCGCTCAAGATCAGTTTTTATATAGCGAGCCTCGCCATTATGCAGGGTTAGGATATTATTCATTCCAGACAAATTAGCCCGTAAACCCTGGCTTAGTCTGACCAGTTCACCCGCCTTGGCACCATGAATGCTAATGAGTAATGACGAAGATTCACGCCCGGAGAGGATTTTACTTTGAAAGGCATGAAACGTGCTGCCTTCTTGTTCGAGAGGCATAAACTGTTTGAGATCGGTAACGGTGCGTAAATTGAATGAAAGATAGACTGACAGTAGAATAACCACTACCAGCCAGATCGCTTGCAGTACTATCGGTTTAGCATCAGTCATGGTGCTCAATCAGTGTTACGTGGGTATCGCCATTCGCGTAGTAAACTTTGAGTTTCTGCAGATTGCTTTTATTACCGGTAACAGTTATTTGTTCTATTTTTTGTTTATTGTGACTCGACTTGGGAAATAGTTCCAGAGTCCAGGATTGAAATCTCTCGTCGGAATAGCGAAGCTGATGCAAGAAAATCTTGTCAAGGGCAGCCCTATTGCCCTGCAATAAGGCTCTCAATGCATAGATGCCCACTGCAAGATCAGGGTGTTCGCTCAATTTGATATGCTTGGTCTCGTTGTCTTTCTCTATTTTCACTGTATCATTTGATACAGTATAAATTATTTTCTCAGGTTCAGTGACTTTTTTTATTAATGTGTCCGGTTTTTTGAAATGTAGATTTCCACGGCTCACAATATCTTCATCAAGATAATCAGCGCGCCATATATCAACAAATTTAGCAGAGAGTTCGTCGCGCGATGAGATTTCGACTAGCTTCTGATCAAGAAAATCAGCCTGCGCCAGGCAGCTACAAGCAATCCCGACTATAACCAGTAGCGACCGAATCATTCATCACCCCAATAATCATAGAAATTAAACCAGTTATAAGGATATCGAATCAGAATGCTTTCAAGGTGCGACACATAACTCTTTGTAAGATCCCGTATCCAGGGCTCTCTCTGGCTTCTTGGTACTTTAGCAGGATCGCTTATTTTTCGTAACGTGATTTGATAGTGGTTACCGCCAGTGTATGTTGCAAAAAAAACAATAATTGGCACGCCAAGAATTAAAGCAAGCGAAAAAGGACCTGCGGGAATTCGAACCATATCATCGAACAACCGGGTTTGAGTTACCTTCTCATCGGATACAGCCCTGTCCCCTAGCAAACCCAGAACCCCGCCGCCATCAACGACCTCTTGTGCCTGTAACAAGGCATTTATGTCAGAAATGTTGATGACCGACCCGGCAATCTCACTATTTAACTCATCAAGAATACGAGTAATCATGGCATTATGATCACGATACATCAAAACTTTCAGGTTGATGTCGGCCTGTTTTATAGCCAGACACCGCATGGCCTCAAAGCTTCCGATATGAGCCCCCAGTAAAAGAGCCCCGTCCCCGTTCTTGAGAACATCTAAAGCATTCGAATCGATGTCGAAGCTGATAGAGAACTTCTCAAACCTTCCTGTAATAAAATAGACCCGATCAAGAATTACTGATGCAAAAGTATAGATGTGCTTATATACAGCCCAAATACTATCAGAGGTATTTGGATTACGACGCAGATATTCAGAGGAGGCTTTACGTGCCCCTGGGGAGAAGATAAAAAAATATAAACAGATCGGCCATAACCACAGCCGAGTGATAGAACGTGGCATGTACAGCGCGAATTTGCATATAAACTTTAATAAAAAAGGGTTGCTGCGCTCTTTTTTCTCATCCCAGTTTTCAGCCATCACCGCACCTATCAGATGCCGTCAAGATTTTTCCTGAAATCACTTTTTGATCATTAACTTTACATGTGAAGTCGTATAAAAACTCTTTTTTTTTATGGAACTGTACAGTTACTTTTTGATCCGGATAAATGGGCGCATGAAATTTAACTTGCGGAAACCCGCTGATGTAACCATCATTAATGTTTTCCAGCAACCTTTCTGCCAGCATATCCAGGGCAACAACACCCGGCACAACCGGATTGCCGGGGAAATGCCCTTCTAATGATAGGTGATTCCCAGGGATACAGAAAAAAGAATTTATCATTGTCACTGCAAAAATAATAAACAGTTATCAATTACAGGAATGCGCATAAATCAGCTTTTGACTGGTGTGTTGGCATTCGCTTGTATATATGCCGCCAACGACTTCAGGGAGGATAAAATATTATGGATATCAGGATTATCAGCACGCAAGCTTATCCCGTATTTCCGGGACAGCGAAACAGACAATTCCAACGCATCAATTGAATCCAGCCCGAGCCCTACGTTAAACAGAGGTTCTTCCGGATTGATATCTTCGATCCCGATATACTCAAGATTAAGCGATTCGATGATTAATGCAGCAACTTCTTTTTCAAAATTAGTCATCGCCATGGCTAATACCTCTTGTAATTACTAATAATCGTTCTCTAACAGCCATGGAAGCTTGGGCACAAACAAGTACAACCAGCCTGATTACCTGAAAATAACTCCTTATTTTTCTCTTGTCAGACTATACAGCCACACCTTGTACGAGCGCATACTTTTAACTGGCTGAGTTTTATTTTATTTATAGGATCTGGCTAATCTGTTATCTCAAACAAGTCTCCTACTTGACAATCGAGATATTGACACAACGCATTCAGCACATCGATTTCGATTAACCATGATCGCTTTCTTTTTTAGAATATATAATTAAACTAATATAGTCACCAGAAGAACAAATATTGATGTTATAAAGCATTATGAGCTGTGAGAAACTATATTAGACGCCCTCCCGCCTCGTCAATACTCGGGAATATCGCTTGAACAGCCTGCCTACATGAGATTGTACTTGCCTGCGCATTGATTGAGGGTGACTTTAGGAATACGACTGGTGGACAAAAGATGTATTGCCGATTTAGGCTTTGAATACAACGATCAGTTTAGCTCGTAATTGCTTTACACAGGACAAGATTATTACAAGGCCCCTGGAGACTGTAAATTAAATTGTGTAACTGCTCAAAGTCCCATACCCTTGATAATAAAGGAAAAGACACATGAGCAGAAGAACAAAAACCAAAACCGATATCGACCCGCAGCTTGAAGCCCTGGTGAACAGTATCAAAACACCGGAGGAACTCGAGGACCTCACCCGCTTGCTGCGCCAAAAAACCTTTGAAGCTATGCTCGAAGGCGAGATGGATGACCACCTTGGCTATCCCAAGCATGACAAAGCCGGTCAGCATAGCGGCAACAGCCGTAACGGTTACAGCAGTAAAACCTTGAAGGGCGAGCTTGGCGAGCTGCCAATTGCCATTCCCCGGGACCGCAACGGGGAATTTGAGCCGCTCATTATCTCCAAAAACCAGACCCGGCTACCGATTTTCAACGACAAGATCATCATGCTCTACAGCAAGGGCATGAGCACGCGGGACATAGCTTCCACCTTGTTGGAACTGTACGGCGTTGAGGTCTCTCCTACGCTGATTTCACGGGTCACCGAGCAGGTGCTGGAACAGGTCCAGCAATGGCAATCCCGACCCCTGGATGAGGTCTATCCCATCGTCTATCTCGACTGCATCCGGGTGAAGATCCGTCAGGACAAACGCGTCATCAACAAAGCCATTTACCTGGCGCTGGGCATCAACCTGGACGGCCAGAAAGAACTGCTGGGGCTGTGGCTCGCGGAAAACGAGGGTGCCAAGTTCTGGCTGTCCGTGCTCACCGAACTGCAACAACGGGGCCTGAAGGACATTTTCATCGCCTCGGTGGATGGGCTGACAGGCTTCCCGGAAGCCATTAACACCGTTTACCCGAAGACCCAGATCCAGCTATGCATCGTGCATATGGTGCGCAACTCGCTCAAATTCGTCTCCTGGAAAGAACGCAAGACCGTTGCCGCTGACCTGAAAAAGATCTACGCCTCCCTCACTGTCGAGGAGGCCGAGCGAGAGCTGGCCGCCTTTGCCGAGCGCTGGGATGAGAAGTTTCCGTCCATCAGCACGGCCTGGCGCAAACACTGGCCGAATCTCATCACCCTGTTTAACTACCCGGATGATATTCGTAAAGTAATTTACACCACCAACGCTATCGAATCCCTCAATAGCGTTATCCGTAAGGCCGTCAACAACCGTAAGGTCTTTCCGAATGACGACGCGGCACTCAAGGTCGTCTATCTGGCCATGCAGGCGGCCTCCAAGAAATGGACCATGCCCATTCATCATTGGAAGGACGCCTTGAATCGTTTTATGATTGAGTTTCCGGATAGAATGCCGGAGCAGTTCTAACCGGGCAGTTACACAGAATTATTTACAGTCTCGGCCCCTGGAATCTCATGCAACTGCACTCGTTTATTTCCAGAATTATTATTTGTCTGTTTTCCTTTCTATGCCTTTCCGCTTGCTCTTTCTTCCCGCAAGAAAGCGATCCTATGAAAAAGACCTGGTATAAATCAAATAATAATGACAGCTAACAACTTGTTATTCTTTTACCGGGGGCCTGGGATAGGCCCGCGGATTTTGAGACCTATGGATTTGTAGATAACGCACGTAAAAACGGGCTTAACCTCGACTTCCTGTCAGTTGATGCGAACATTTCCTACTCATACGTGGAAATTTTCCCGAGCGATTTATGAATGACATAATTCGTCCTGCCAGGGAAAACGGTTATCAGTCATTGAAAAATATTTATCTTGCCTATGGCAGGCAGGATGATTTAGCCCCTCAGTACAACGAGTTTAAGCAACTATTACCGTCGGCCAATATTTATTCGATAAATGGCACTCATAATTGGGATACCTGGTCAAGGCTTTGGTCAGAGCTCCTGAAAAGAAATATTGTACATGGGCTATCGCCCCCGTTGATAAAGTCCTATTCACGCTAAACAAATAGCATTCTTATCGGATACTTTTCTCGCCTTCCAGCCCCGGCGTCTTGCGCTGGTCCCGGCCATTGCTGTGCCGAGCTGATTATCATCCCTGCCCAGCTTGACAATATTCCCTCATAATTTACACTTACAACCAGACTGACTGGTCTATTAATAATCTGCGACGCAAATGGCAACCGAAACCAAACAGCTTTTACTCGAACAGGGCATGGCCATGTTGTTGCGCCACGGCTACCACGATCTGGGCATCACCGCGGTGCTGGAAGCGACGGGCATTCCCAAGGGTTCGTTTTACCACCACTTCAAGTCCAAGGAGGACTTTGGTCTGCAGGCCATCGATCGCTATATGGAAGAGGTGCATGCCGGACTCGACTATTCTCTGGGTGACAAAAGTCTTGCCCCGCTACAACGGGTACGCCGTTTTTTCGAGCTCAGCGAGGAGAAGTATCGCACCCAGGGTTACCTGGGTTGCCTGTTGGGCGGGTTGGGCCAGGAGCTGTCGGGGGTCAGTGAGGTCTTTCGCCAGAAGGTTGAACAGTGTTTCTTTGAGATCGCCCAGCGTATCGCCATCAGCCTTGAGGAGGCGATCGAACGCGGGGATCTCGCTGAAAATACCGACCCGCAGAAATTGGCGGAACTGCTCGTCAACTGCTGGGAAGGCGCGGCTTTGCGGACACGCCTGCGACGTGATCCCGCGCCGTTGCGGGAAATGCTGGATTTCTATTTCCGCATAGCCTCGGCCTAGGGAGGTCAATATCCAACCCCACTGCTGTAGCCGGGAAATGCCGTGTAAAATATAGACCGACCGGTCTATTAGTGTGCCGTAAGTCAAACGACCTGAACGCAAACCATAAGGAGATAGACAATGGAAAATGCATCACTTTTTGAACGTCTGGGGGGTAGTAACGGTATTAATACGCTGGTGGAGAAGATCGTCGCCAACCACATGGAGAACCCGACCATCCGGGCGCGTTTTCGTCCCTATCTGGACACCCCGGAAAAACTGGCGACGACCAAGCACCATCTCTGCGCATTTCTCGAAGCCGGTAGCGGCGGGAATGCAGCATACCAGGGACGCTCGATGCCGGACACGCACCGTGGAATGAATATCAATGCGACGGAATATCTGGCCGCACTCGATGACATTATGGCAGCGCTGGAGGAAGAGAAAATCGACGCACAGACCCAGAAAGATGTTCTGGCGATTGCCTATTCGTTAAAAGGCGAGATCCTGCATCAGTAATTCCCGGCTTAACCCACGCACCGGGCGTCCCATGAACGGCGCCGCCCGGTGCGTGCCGGTTAATCGGTTGATCTACCCGATATTCCCTTTTCCAACCCGAGGGACAGGCTGTGTTCCGCACACCGTTATCAGGGTATCGGGAATGCGGTGCGCAGGATGCAAATCAAAGCTTACCAAGAAGACACGAAGGCTTGAAGAAAACCAAAATAGTTACTTTGTGTCTTGGTGTCTTCGTGGTTATTTTTTTAAAATTACCGGATCGTTCCCTTCTCCAACCCCAGTGTCTTGCTCATGGTGCCGGCCATGGCGGCGCCGAGTTGTCGGGTGAAGCGCTCGAAGAAGTCGGGCTGCGGTGTGTAGTCAACGATGTTTTCAGCTTTAATAATTTCGCGGGCGACGTAGCTGCTGCTGCCGAGGCCGTCGATCAACCCCAGTTCGAGACTCTCCTCGCCGGTCCAGATTAATCCACTGAACAGCTTCGGATCATCGGCCAATCTGTCGCCGCGCCCTTTTTTGACGGTATCGATAAATTGCTGGTGGATGTTGGTCAGCATTTTCTTGACATGCTGCACATCTTCTTGCTTTTCCGGGCTGAAGGGATCCAAAAAGCCCTTGTTCTCACCGGCCGTGTACAGACGACGTTCCACACCCAGTTTGTCGATCGCTTCGGTAAAGCCGAAGCTGTTCATGATCACCCCGATGGAACCGACAAGGCTGGCCTTGTCAGCGTAGATTTCATCCGCGGCGGCGGCGATGTAATAGCCGCCGGAAGCACCGATGTCACTGATCACAGCATAGACCCGGGTCTCGGGATACTGTTCACGCAGGCGGTTGATCTCATCATTGACATAACCGGCCTGCACCGGACTGCCACCGGGGCTGTTGATGCGCAGGATGATTCCTGACACTTTCTCGTTCTTGAATGCGTTACGCAATCCGGTGACGATGTTATCGGCGCTGGCTGATTCCCCATCAGCTATAACGCCGTTGACTTCGACCAGTGCGGTGTGTTTTTTACTGATGAGGCTGGCGCGGGCCGAGTCGGTGTTGACGAAGGCGGTGAAATAGACCAGAAACAGATAGGAGAGGAACAGCAGCACGAAAAAGATCTTCCAGCGGCGGCTTTTCTTCTGTTCATTCAGTGCGGCGAATGCCAGGCGGTTGATGACATCCTGTTGCCATTGTTGCGCGGATGAATCCTGATTGTTTTGTTCGTCGCTCATGTTGTCCATTCCCGTCTCGTGCGTTTCATCGCGCCGGTGGCGCTACCAAGGAGGTTGTTGTCAAGCGGCCAGGTTGCTGCGTTCCTTCAACCAGTTGTGAACATCGCCAATGCTGTCCAGGCAATCCAGCGGCTTGCAATCGAGCAGGCGCTGGCGCTCATGGACACCATAACTCACTGCCAGGGATTTTACACCTGCGTTGCTGGCCATCTGCAAATCGTATTCGGTATCACCGATCATCAGTACCGCGTCCGTCTCGACGCCGAGATAATCCATGATCTCGTGCAGCATCTGCGGATGGGGTTTGGAATGACATTCATCGGCACAGCGGGTGGTGTGAAAATATTCATCCAGCCCGGTCTGCTGCAGGACCTTGTTCAATCCCTGTCGACCCTTACCGGTGGCCACGGCCAGAAAGTGGCCGGCGCGGTGCAGCTCCTCGATCATCTCCCGCGCACCGGCAAACAGCTGTGACGGTTCACGTTCGCTTTCCAAAAAATGATGTCGATAGCGGGCGGTCAACTGGATCAACTCCTCGGGGCTGCCCTGCGGATACAGGGTACGCAGCGCTTCCTGCAATCCCAGGCCGATGATGTTTTTCAGTTGCTCATCGCTGCGCGGTGCCAGATCCAGATCGCGGATCGCGGCGCGCATGCAGGTGAGGATCTCCCCTTCTGAATCCATCAGGGTCCCGTCCCAGTCAAAAACAATCAGTTGTGTGTTATTCATGAAACTCCAGATTCAGTTTTGCGAGTAATGTTTGCAGGTGCGTGTCCAGCGGCGCGCTCACGTCAATATGGGGACCGTCATCGTCAAATGCAAATACCAGCCGGTGGGCATGTAAAAACAGCCGTTTGAGCCCCGCTTCGCGCAGCTGTTTGTTGAATTTTGGATCGCCGTATTTCTCATCGCCGGCGATGGGATGGCCCTGGTGGGCGGCGTGCACCCGGATCTGATGGGTACGCCCGGTCTCCAGCTTGACCTCGACCAGGCTGGCCGTGGCATTGACCGCCAAAGGCCGAAACAGGCTGGCCGCGGCCTTGCCGGTCTCATCCACCCGGACAATCCGTTCACCGGATGCCAGCACATTCTTTTTTAGCGACGCCTCGACGCGCCATGCCCCGCCCTGCCAGGGACCCATGAGCAGCGCCAGATAATATTTGTCCATGCGGTTTTCGCGCAGCAGCTCGTGCAGGGTCCGCAGGGCGCTGCGTTTTTTGGCGATGACCAGACAGCCGGAGGTGTCGCGATCCAGGCGGTGCACCAGCTCCAGAAACGGGGCGTCGGGCCGCAGGGCGCGCAGGGCCTCGATCACCCCGTAGCTGATCCCGCTACCGCCATGCACGGCCAGTCCGCTGGGTTTGTTGAGAATCAAAATCCGCTTGTCTTCATACAAAATCGCTGACTCGACCTGGCGCAGCACCCGCTCGGCCGGCGTGGTGACGGTTTTCTCGCCCAGACGCACCGGCGGGATCCGCACCTCGTCCCCGGCCTTGAGCCGGTAAGGCGCCTTGATCCGGCCCTTGTTGACCCGCACCTCGCCCTTGCGCAGGATGCGGTAGATCAGACTGCGGGGCGCCCCCTTGAGCCGGGTGAGCAGATAGTTGTCGATGCGCTGGCCGGCCTGTTCGGGCCCGATTGTGACCAGTTTGACCTCTGAAGGGCCCGGATTACTGCTTTTTGTCGCCATGATAGGGCCTATTCTAGCATTTTTCGTCCAGCGATTGATGCTCTGGAGCAACACTGATATATTCGCTTAACTTCCGATTATTGGGGAAGTTCGCCGCTGCTGTACCTCCGAGTGAATACAGGGCGGCGCAGACGGTCAAAAACCGGTTTTCCATCATCTGCTTCGCGCAGGTGATAACTGCAAGACAAATGTGGCTATTCGCGACCTGTTAACACGACGAATAGCCGTGGATGAACATACGCGCTCCCCGGGGCCGCGACACGTTTCGCGATCGGGTGGGCAGACCAGCACGTGACCCGGGTGGATCTCTGAGTCACGCCGGCTGTCGGCGATGCCGGGTTCGTGCGAAGGTCTGTTGTGGCATTGCCCACGGTCCGAAGTACAGGCGACCGGGGTCAGAGCGCACGCACGCATAAAGGTTATACAATGAAAAGAATGTTGTTTAACGCAACTCAGCCGGAAGAGTTGCGTGTCGCGCTGGTCGACGGCCAGCGCCTCTACGATCTGGATATCGAAACCAGCGCCCGCGAATCCAAAAAGTCGAACATCTATAAAGGTAAAATTACCCGCATCGAGCCCAGCCTCGAAGCGGCCTTTGTCGATTACGGCGCCGAACGCCACGGCTTTTTGCCCCTCAAGGAGATATCCCGCGAGTATTTCCGCGAAGGCGTCGATCCCGGCGGCAAGCTCAATATCAAGGATGCCATGAAGGAAGGCCAGGAACTGGTCATCCAGGTCGCCAAGGAAGAGCGCGGCAACAAAGGCGCGGCCCTGACCACCTTTATCAGCCTGGCCGGGCGTTATCTGGTGTTAATGCCGAATAACCCACGAGCCGGGGGGGTCTCCCGCCGGATAGAGGGCGATGACCGCAACGAGGCCCGTGACGCCCTCGCCCAGCTGGAAATCCCCCAGGACATGGGCATCATCATCCGCACCGCCGGTGTCGGCAAGAATGTCGAAGAGCTGCAGTGGGATCTGGATTATTTGCTCAATCTCTGGAAAGCGATCGAGGAAGCCGCCGGGCAGAAAAACGCGCCGTTTCTGGTCTATCAGGAAAGCAATCTGATCACCCGCTCGATCCGCGATTATTTCCGTAACGACATCAACGAAATCATCATCGACGAGCCCAAGGTCTATGAACAGGCCCGGGAGTTCATGGCCCAGGTGATGCCGCACAACCTGAACAAGATCAAGCTCTATCAGGATCCGGTGCCGCTGTTCACCCGTTACCAGATCGAATCGCAGATTGAGTCCGCCTTCCAGCGCGAGGTGCGTCTGCCCTCCGGCGGCGCGTTGGTCATCGACCACACCGAAGCGCTGATTTCCATCGACATCAACTCCTCGCGCGCCACCAAGGGCGCCGACATCGAAGAGACCGCGCTCAACACCAATCTCGAAGCGTCCGAAGAGATCGCCCGCCAGTTGCGCCTGCGTGATATGGGCGGCCTGGTCGTCATCGACTTTATCGACATGAGCCCCGCCAAGAACCAGCGTGAGGTGGAAAACCGCCTGCGTGAGGCGCTCAAGGCGGATCGTGCCCGGGTCCAGGTCGGGCGTATCTCGCGCTTTGGCCTGCTGGAGATGTCCCGACAGCGTTTGCGTCCCTCGCTGGGTGAATCCAGCCAGATCATCTGCCCACGCTGCAGCGGTCACGGCACCATTCGCGGTATCGAATCGCTGGCATTGTCGATCCTGCGTCTGGTCGAAGAAGAATCCATGAAGGAAAAAACGGCGCGCGTTGTCGCCCAGTTACCGGTGGATGCCGCCACTTTCCTGTTAAATGAAAAACGCGATGTGTTGCAGGAAATCGAAAATCGACACGGAATCAAAATCCTGTTGATACCGAACATCGATCTGGAGACACCACACTTTGAAGTGACCCGCGTTCGCGACGATGATCCGTCACTGGAAGAGAACAAACAGAGTTTTCAGCTGGTCGAGCGCCATGATGAAGAAGGCATTGAAGCGGTCTCCGCCTCGGTGAGTTCGACCGCCATTGCGCCGGAAGAGCCGGCCGTCAAATCAGTCAAACCGGCCACGCCCCGGCCGGTAGCCGCTGCACCTGTCGCCCCGCACGGCCCCGGGCTGTTTGTCCGCTTGTGGCGCTTGTTGTTCGGCAGCGATGAAGCCGGGCGTCAAAAACCACGCCAGGAATCCGGCGCGACGACTCGTCCCCGTCGCAAGAGTAGCGCCGGCGAAGGTCAGCGACGCAAATCCGGCGGTCAGCAAAACCGCCGTACTGCGCAAAGCGGCGCACAAAGCCAGGGCGGTAACAAACCGGCCGCGGCGAAGCAGGCTGACACCAGGCCCGCCAGCGAGCCGTCTGCGGAGAGCAAGGAGAACAAGGAGAGTAAACAAAAATCGCAGGAGAGCGGCAGCGGCACGGGTGGACAGCAAGGCGAGCAGCAGCCACGCAGCTCCTCCGGCAGTCGCCGGGGCCGTCGGGGTGGCCGTCGCCGTCGGCGTCCCTCTTCTTCCTCGTCGTCGCCCGCCGACAGTGGCGATCAGTCCTCGCAAGGCGACAATAAAAACGAAAATAATGGCCATCGCAACGACAACCGTGGCCCGTCGGACAAAACCGACAAGGACACCGACAAGAACAAGGATCAGAAATCCCCCTCCGCAGCGCAGTCCGGCGAAAATGACAACCGTGGCAATGAATCTCAGGCACAAGACAAGCCCACAGATAACTCGCCGGCTCGCAATGAAACCGAAAGCGGTACCCGACAACCGACCGGTCAGCAAAAAGCAGAGAACAAGAGTTCGTCCACCGGACAACCGGCGACATCGACAAGCCCGTCACAATCTGAATCCGGTGGGGCGACAGGCAAAGCCGACGACAACGCCAGCCCGGTAAAACCGACGCAACAACCGCGTGAAGCGAGCGGCCGTCCCGCCGGCAATACGCCCGAGACGCCCGCTTCAAAACCGGCAAGCACGGAGGAACAATCCGGGAAAAAAGCCGCCGCAGAAGGTCCCGCAAAATCCAGCGAGCCCAAATCGGCTGAAAACAGCGCCGGCTCAGGTTCACTGGTTCAGGTGGAAACCCAGACCAGGCCCGCCCAGGAACAGCCCCGGGAACAGAGCGAGAATCAGAACAAACCGGAATCCGGGCGTGTTCAGCAAAGCGACACCTCGCGCACAGGTTCGGACAAACCGGACAGCTAGGTAGAACAGCTCAATTGCGCAAACCAAAAAAGGAGACCGTCGGTCTCCTTTTTTATTTGGATAAAATCAATACTCAATCTCCGTATTGATTTTTATTGGCCTACAGCCAGAACAGACTCACCCCGCCCGCAACACAGGCGATCAGAGCCACGGGCAAAAGCCGCCATAACATTTGTCGACCCGCAATCATCAGCGCCAGTGCCGTCTTGAACAAGGTATTGGCGATAGCGGCGATCACAATACCGCGCACGGCGGTCTCGGGTGCCAGATCCGACCTGGCCATTGAGGCCAGCGACAGGGTGATCGCATCCACATCGGCAATCCCCGAGATCAGCGCGACCAGATAGATCCCGGCATCGCCAAGCCAGGCCATGAAGGCCTGCGCCAAAAACATCACCAGCGCCAGCAGCAGTCCGAACTGCAAGGCCATCTTGATTTGAAAGGGGTTGGTGACGGGTAATTCCGCCTCGCCCGGTGCCTCTTTGCGATGCCAGATGACAATGACGCCAACCAGCATGACGGCCGTCATCAGCAGAATCGGCAACAGCGTGGGAACCAGCAAGTCGCGGTTAACCACCGCGATCTCCAGCAGTATGCGAGGGAACATGATGGTCTCCGCCAGCAAAATGGCGGCGCAGATCACCGCGATTCGGGCTTTTTTCTGTGCCAGCTTGGATAAATTGAGCGTGGCGGCGGTCGAGGAGACCAGCCCGCCCAGAAAACCGGTAATCAGCAGCCCCTTGCGCGAACCGACAATTTTTATCGCCGCATAGCCGGCAAATGAAATACCGGCAATCAGCACGACCATCCACCAGATTTGATACGGATTGATCGCCTGCCAGGGGCCGAATCCCTGATCGGGCATTAAGGGCAGTATGACGATCCAGATCAGGGCCAGCTTGAGAATGGCGGAAAGTTCGTCGAAATCAAGCAGTTTTAACCAGCCATGTAACAATGGTTTAAGGCTGAGAATAAGGGCGGTGATGATTGCCCCGGCCGTGGCAACGTGTATGGAGCCACTGACAGCCAGGGCACCCAGCGCGAAGGTGATCAGGCCGGCAACGATGGTGGTAATCCCGAAATCCTTCGTGTGGCTGACTGCCACGACATGCGCAACAATCAGCAGGCTCGCCAGCGCCAGGAAAGCAAACCCCAGCAGCCAGGTATCCAGCTGATGGGCCAGCAAACCCCACAGACCGCCTAACAGACCAATCAACCCGAAGGTACGCAGGCCGGCAACGCGCAGTCCTTCGTCACTCTCGCGATCTTTCCAACCCCGCTCCAGGCCAATCGTTAAACCGATGGCGATGGCGATACCAAGCTGTGTAAAGGTTTCGAGCATGCCGTTTGTCATATTTATGACCAATCAATAAGTTGATTCTATCCTTAGATGCCACAACATGACAAATCCATGACTAAACAACTGCTCCAAATTCATGCCTGGTTTATACTCTGGCCAATCCTGTAGGTCACGCTGGCGTTAGCCTGCGTGACATCTTTGCCGACGCGGAGAATGTCAGGTAGCGCTGCGCGCAACCTGACCTACACTTTTACGCGCCTTATGGGAGAAGTTATTTAGACTTGATATCCAGATATTAAATTGTTACTTGGCGTGCAGCCTCAGAACACCTTTTAGGAACAGATATTTCGATAGCCGTTCCGAATACCAGTGCCGATGAAAGCCAGGATAATCTGGCATTTGAAACGGCTATTTAGCAATAATCATTGCCTAACCGCGGAGACTGTAAATAATTCTGTGTAACTGCCCGCTTAGAACTGCTCCGGCATTCTGTCCGGGAATTCAATCATAAAGCGATTGAGCGCGTTCTTCCAATGGTGAATGGGCATGGTCCATTTTTTCGATGCCGCCTGGATGGCCAGGTAGACGACCTTGAGGGCGGATTCATCGTTAGGGAAAACCTTGCGATTTTTGACCGCCTTGCGGATCACGCTGTTCAGTGATTCGATGGCGTTGGTCGTGTAGATCACCCGACGGATGTCATCCGGATAGTCGAACAGGGTAATCAGGTTGGGCCAGTGTCGCCGCCAGCTGGCACTGATCGACGGGAACTGATCATCCCAGCGAGCCGCAAAGGCGTCGAGCTCCTGCTCGGCTTCGGCCACCGTCAGGGAGGTGTAGATCTTTTTCAAATCCGCGGCGACCGCCTTGCGCTGTTTCCAGGCCACGAACTTCAGCGAGTTGCGCACCATGTGGACGATACACAGCTGGATTTTTGTTTTGGGGTAGACGGTATTGATCGCCTCGGGGAAGCCGGTCAGACCGTCCACGGCGGCGATAAAGATATCCCGGACACCCCGCTGCTGGAGTTCGGTCAACACGGACAACCAGAACTTAGCCCCCTCGTTCTCATTGAGCCAGAGCCCCAGCAGTTCTTTCTGGCCGTCCAGGTTGATACCCAGCGCCAGATAGATGGCCTTGTTGCTGACCCGCTTGTCCTGGCGGATCTTGATGTGGATGCAGTCCAGATAGACGATGGGATAGATCTCGTCCAGCGGTCGGCACTGCCACTGCTGCACTTCCTCAATCACCTGCGCGGTGACCTGGGAGATGAGCGTAGGGGAAACCTCGACGCCGTAGAGCTCTAGTAGCATGGCAACGATATCGCGGGTACTCATGCCCCGACTGTAGAGCGCCAGGATTTTATCGTTGAACATCGGCAGACGCGTCTGCCCCTTGGGAATAATGAGCGGCTCAAACTCGCCGTTACGGTCTCGAGGCACATCGAGGGTCAGTGCGCCCTGTTCGCCTTTGAGGGTTTTGGCGCTATACCCGTTACGGCTGTTGCCGGTGTTGTGGCCGGCTGTGGCGTGCTTGGGATAGCCGAGATGGTCAGTCATCTCGCCTTCGAGCATGGCCTCAAAGGCTTTTTGCTGAAGCTGCTGGGTCAATGCGGCAAGCTGTTCTGGCGTTTTGACTGCCTTGACCAGTTCTTCAAGCTGCGGGTCGAGATCGGTTTTGGTTTTTGTTCTTCTGCTCATGTGTCTTCTCCTTTATTATCAAGGGTATGGGACTTTGAGCAGTTACACAATTTAATTTACAGTCTCTAACCGCGCGCCTTTTTCCTGGCCGGTTTTTTCTTGCTGACTTTCTTTTTGGCGGCCTTCTTTTTGGTTGTTTTTTTCCCGGCAACCTTTTTCTTGACCGCTTTCTTTTTAGTCGCCTTCTTTCCGGCTGTCTTTTTCTTTGCGGCTTTCTTTTTGCTTGCCGGCTTTTTTGCTATTTTCTTTTTGCCGGTTTTCTTACCGGATTTGGCGAGCGCATTCTCCGTGGCCTTGCGCAACTGATTGAATCGTTCCGAAACACCGTTGACCAGCTCGCCTCTCAATTCTTCGACCTCCTTGACCACCCTCTCCCAGTATTCCCGGGGATGAATATCGGAAACCTGGTTCCGCAAATCTTCCGTCCTTTGCGAGGTCGATTTGGCGGCGGAAGAGACCTTGTTACTGACCTTGTCGAACCCCTCATGGATTTCTTTCATCATCTGCTCGCGAATTCTCTCCGCTTCTTTCATCGCATCGGTGGTGCGGGTGCGCACCGACTCTTTGAACCTCGAACCTGCTCCCGTTTTTTTCGTTGCCATAGTGTCTCCTCTCAGTACAAAACGCTTAATCTCTACCATCTATAGCAGAATCTTTTCGATAAAAAAACCGGGCTGGCGCCCGGTTTGTGATGCGGTTTTATTCGTAAATGATTTCCGGCCAGAAGGTTTTTTCCGGTTCCTTGGCAGCCAGTTCCTCGACCTTCTTCTTGGCCTCGCCGTAGGTCATCTCGTCGTCAAAATGGCCGCGTTCGAATTTGGTCTTGTATTTCCAGCCGATGCGAAAACCAGTTGCGTCATCCGGACGATTCAATGGATCGGCTTTGGGTTTGAATGTACCTGTCGCCATCACTTACCTCCTTGCGGTTTACTTGAGTCTTGAACTTGGTTATACACCATTATAAGGATTCATGTGCAGGTTTCCAGGGGGCCGGGCTGGCTGTGGTGGACAAAAATGCGGTAATTCAGTCTAAAACCCCTTTTGTTTCAGTTATTTACACTCGACCTCTGGAGCCGCTAGAATAGCCGTATGGATTTAATCGACACCCATTGCCATCTCGATGATCCCGTTTTCGATACCGATCGCGAGCAGCTGCTCGGCCGGTGTCGCCAGACGGGTGTGCGCCGGATTGTGGTGCCCGGCGTGACCGCCGACAGCTGGTCCCGGCTCCTGGCGCTGTGCGAGGCGGACGCCGGCCTCTATCCGGCGCTGGGCATGCACCCCCTGTATCTCGAGGCGCACAAACCGGCACATCTGGATCAACTGACCAGCTTGTTGGAGGAAAGCCGGCCCGTTGCGATCGGTGAGATTGGACTGGACTATTACATTGAGAACCCCGACCGGCGGAATCAGGAGTCGTTATTGCGTGCCCAGCTGGACTTTGCCCGGCATACCGAGCTGCCGGTGTTGCTGCATTGTCGCAAGGCCCACGATCGGATCCTCAAGGCTTTGCGCGAGATCCCGGTCCGTGGCGGTATCGCCCATGCCTTTAATGGCAGCCTGCAGCAGGCACACCAGTATATCGAGCTGGGCTTCAAGCTGGGGTTCGGCGGCATGCTCACCTACGAGCGCTCCAATAAACTGCGTAAACTGGCCCGCGAGCTGCCTCTGGAGGTGATCGTACTGGAGACCGACGCCCCGGACATGACCGTCGCCTCCCATCACGGTGAGCGTAACAGTCCCGAATACCTGCCCGAATGCCTGGCGGCATTGGCCGAAGTGCGCAACGCCGATCCCACCGAGGTGGCGCGGCAAACCACCGCCAATGCCGAAGCCGTGCTCGGATTGCACTAAACCATGACCCACGATGACTATGATGAACGCTTCGGCGGCCTGCGTCGCCTGTATGGTGAGCAGGTCTATCCCTGGCTGGCGCAACTGCACATCGCCGTGGTCGGGCTGGGCGGTGTCGGCTCCTGGGCTGTGGAAGCGCTGGCGCGCACCGGCGTCGGCACACTGACTCTGATCGATTACGATACCGTGGCCGCGAGTAACATCAACCGGCAATTGCCCGCGCTGAGCGACACGATCGGCGAGAAAAAATCCATCGTCATGAGCCGACGCATCCAGGAAATCAACCCCGCTTGCCGGGTCAATGTGATCGATGATTTTATTAACAGCGACAACCTGCCCGACTATCTTTCAGCAAACAAAAACTACGATTACGTCATCGACGCCATCGACAGTATCAAATTCAAGACCGAGATGATCGCGCATTGCCGGCGCAACAAGCTACCGATTATCACCACCGGCGGCGCCGGCGGCGTCACTGACCCGAATCTGATCCATGTCGCGGATCTGAGCAAAACCTACAACGATGCCCTCGCCGCCAAAGTGCGCAACAATCTGCGCGCCCGTTTCGGTTTCAGCAAGAACCCGAAGCGCGGCTTCGGAGTTGAATGTGTGTTCTCCTCGCAGCATAAACTCTATCCCAAAGAGGACGGTAGCGTGAGCCATCAAAAACCGGGGATTCACGGCGTTAACCTGGATTGTCGCTTCGGTTACGGCTCGGCGGTCTTTGTCACCGCCACGTTCGGCATGATCGCCGCCTCACGTGCCATCAACAAGGCACTGCATAAACGTCAACGCAAAGAGCAAGAGGCCGGGCATGACTGATATCACCCTCTGTACACTTAATGCCCGCTATTTTCACAGCTCGCTGGGATTGCGCTATTTGTACGCCAATCTTGGCAATCTGCAATCGCGTGCCCGGATCCGGGAATTCATTATCAATCAGCGGCCCATCGAGATTGCCGAGCAGCTATTGGCTGACAACCCGACGATCATCGGTCTGGGCATTTATATCTGGAATATTGCGCAAAGCCGGGAGCTGATCGCCATCCTGCGTCGCGTGCGCCCCGATCTCATCATCATTGTCGGCGGACCGGAGGTGAGCTACGAGCAGTCCACTCTACCTTTTTATGACGAGGTGGATCATATTGTCAGTGGTCAGGGGGATCTGGCTTTTGCCAGACTCTGCAAGCGGCTACTGGATGGCGAACCGATTGAGGAGAAGATCGTGCCGCCGGAGCCGTTCAAGCTGGCGGATCTGGCCTTCCCCTATCCCTATTATACCGACGAGGATATCCGCAACCGCTTCATCTATGTCGAGGCCTCGCGCGGCTGTCCCTTCAAATGCGAGTTCTGTCTCTCGGCGCTGGATAAAACCGCCTGGCCGTTCGATCTGGATCAATTTCTTGCCCACATGGACGATCTTTATCAACGCGGCGCCCGGCATTTCAAATTCATCGATCGGACCTTCAATCTCAAGGTGGCCAGCAGCCTGAGGATTATGGAATTCTTCCTGGCACGGATCAACGACGGAATGTTTTTGCATTTTGAACTGATTCCGGATCATCTCCCCGATCAACTGAAAACCATGATTCAGCAATTCCCGCCCGGAACGCTGCAATTCGAGATTGGCATCCAGACTTTCAACCCGGAGGTACAGGAACGTATCAGTCGCTGCCAGGATGATGACAAGGCCGAGGCGAATATCCGTTTTTTGCGCGAGCAAACCCATGCGCATCTGCATACAGATCTGATCCTGGGTCTGCCTGGCGAAGATGTGGCGAGTATCGCCCGGGGCTTTGATAAGCTAATTGACCTGAATCCGCATGAAATCCAGGTCGGCATCCTCAAGCGGCTGCGCGGCGCACCGATAATTCGTCACATCGACGAATATCAACTGTGCTTTAATCCCGCGCCGCCATACAATATTCTCAGTACCCGCGACATCGACTTTGCCACGATGCAACGCCTGAGTCGCTTTGCCCGCTACTGGGATATGATCGGCAACTCGGGGCGTTTCAACCGGACCCGCTCGTTGCTGCTCGACAAGATCCCTTTCGAGCGCTTTCTCCAGCTGTCGGACTGGTTATATGCCACCACCGGGCAGACCCACAAGATCGCCCTGCCCCGACTGTTTCGCCTGATCTACCAGGGCGCACGGGAATTATTCGATCTCGACGAACAGCAACTGTATGACGCCATGTACGAGGACTACACCACCTGCGGCATGAAAGGCGAACCTGACTTCAATACAAATTTGAGTAAAATCACACCGGCGCGACAGACGGGCCTTGCCAACCGTCAATCAAGACACAAGTTAAATTAAAGCCATGCAAATGCAATTAGTAAACTCGTCACTCGGCCCTCGTCACTCGTAACTGGAATTATGGGCCGTTACCGACCTCCCCAACCCAAAGCCTCTCCCTATATTACCCGGGAGGGCTACGACCGTCTGCAGCAGGAAATGCGCCGCCTGTGGGATCGGCGCGCGGAGGTGACGCAGGCGTTGGCCGCCGCGGCTGCCGAAGGCGATCGCTCCGAGAACGCCGAATACATCTATCGTAAAAAGGAGCTGGGCGGGATCGATCGACGCATCCGCTATTTGCAAAAGCGCCTTCCGGAGCTGACCATTGCGCCGGATACGCCCTCCAATCCGCAACAGGTCTTTTTCGGGGCCCGGGTTTCGCTGGAAGATGAATCGGGCAACACGCTAGACTACCGCCTCGTCGGTCCCGACGAGCTGGCGCCGGATCAGGGCGATATCAGCATCGACTCGCCTCTGGCGCGGGCACTGCTGAAGAAGGAAGTCGATGATGAAATCATGGTCGAGACCCCGGGAGGCACAGTGACTTATTATATCAACGCCATTGTCTACAACCCGAAGCGGAATTGAGATGCAGTCCATCGTTCAAGCCCGGCATCTGGCAAAACATTTCGCCAAATTCACCGCGGTGAAGGATGTCAGTTTCTCTATTCCGCACGGTGAATGTTTCGGCTTTCTCGGCCCCAACGGGGCTGGCAAGACTACGATCCTGCGCATTCTGCTTGGTTTGTCACCGGCTACCGGCGGTCAAATGACAATTTTTGATCTGGATATTCAGCAACAGGCGCGTGAGATCCGTCGTCGTATCGGTATGGTACCGCAACACGACAATCTGGATCCCGACTTTACGGTGCGCGAGAATCTGCAGATCTATGCCAGCTATTTTTCGCTTCCCATTACATGGAAGAAGCCGAACGGCTGTGTGACGAACTGGTGGTGATGGATCATGGCCTGATTCTGGATCAAGGCAGTCCGGCACAATTGATTAAACGTCATGTGGAACCGGACGTGATCGAGATCCGCGGCGAGCTGCTCGACAGCCGTGAAATCGAGCAGCTCTGTCGGGTCGAACATATAGGCCGTTCACATTATTGTTATACCCATAACCCGCGCCCGCTGCTGGACCATCTCCAGAATCAGCACGATCTGGTCTTCCTGCACCGCCCGGCGGATCTCGAAGACGTGTTTCTCAAACTGACCGGCCGCGAGTTGCGCGACACATGAACGCAATGAACTGGGAATTACCGATTATCCGGCGCAGCGCCCTGACCATCTGGCGACGCAACATCCTGGTCTGGCGCAAACTGATCGGTCCGGCGATTGTGATGAATTTCGGTGAGCCGGCGCTCTATCTTCTGGGGCTTGGCTTCGGTTTGGGTTTTTTTATCGGCGAGATGGCCAACATGCCTTATCTGACCTTTCTTGCCTCGGGCATTATCGCCTCCACGGCGATGACCACTTCGTCCTTCGAAGGCATGTACTCGGTCTATACTCGCATGGTGCCACAGAACACCTACGAAGCGATTCTCACCACGCCCCTGGATATCGACGATATCCTGGCCGGCGAAATGCTCTGGTGCGGTACCAAGAGTGTGTTCAGCGGCATCGCCATTTTACTGGTCGCGGCCCTGCTGGGCGCGGTGCACAGCTGGCATGCTCTGTGGACCATTCCGGTCGTCTTTCTGACCGGCCTTTGCTTTGCCGGTCCCGCTATTATCATGAGCGCCCTCTCCCCCGGCTATGACTTTTTCAATTATTACTTCATGCTGGCTGTCACACCGATGTTTATTATGTGCGGGGTCTTCTATCCCATCTCGACTCTGCCCGAGGTGATGCAGTCAATCGTCTATCTTCTGCCGTTGACCCACGCGGTGGAACTGACCCGACCGCCGATCGCCGGTAACCCGGTAGAAAATCCGTTACTTCACCTCGGTGTGCTGGCAGGCTATACCCTCATCGGTTATTATCTTGCCGTGGTGCTGATCCGCAAACGGCTTATTGTGAGACTTCCATGGTTGAATTAATCCAACACATTCCCACCAATGTCATCACCGGCTTTCTCGGGGTCGGCAAGACCACGGCGATCCTGCATCTTCTCAAACACAAACCGGCCACAGAACGCTGGGCCGTGCTGGTGAACGAATTCGGTCAGATCGGCATTGACGGACAAATACTGGAGCAGGAAGGGGTGGCTATCAAGGAGTTACCCGGCGGCTGTATGTGTTGTGCCGCCGGTGTCTCGGTCCAGGTCGGGATCAACGCCCTGCTGGCCAACGCCCGACCGGATCGTCTGTTGATCGAGCCGACCGGCATCGGCCATCCCAAACAGATCATCCGACAACTGACCCGGCCACCCTTCGATCAAACGCTCGATATGCGCGCCTGTATCACCCTGATCGATCCCCGGCATCTCGATAATCCCCGCTATCGCGAGAACGAATACTACCGGGAACAGCTCGATATCGCGGATGTACTGGTAGCCAACAAGGTGGACCAGTGTAATGACGCGGATCTCGCCACCTTCGCTCAACTGGTCGAAACACGCCAACCGCGCGCCAGTGGTCAGGTTTCACAGGGACAACTGGAACTCGCCTGGCTGGATCTGCCGCTTGCCGAACGACAGGACGCCGACCGCTCCCTGTTACACGCCCGCGCAACGCCGGAGGTCGGCACACAAATCGAGGCCGTTCAACTTGACGCGGGAGAGTCCTGGCGGCGACTGGAGAACCGCAGCGGTGAGTTCGCCGGTTGTGGCTGGCTGTTTGCCGAACAGCTGCGCTTCGATTACCGGAAGATAAACAGCCTGCTGACGGCCCTGAGCGCAGAGCGCATCAAGGCCGCGCTAAGAACGGATCAGGGAAATTACCTGTTCAACAGCATCGAGGGCGACATGCAGGTTAGCACCCGGAAAACCCCGCCACAAAACCGTATCGAAATCATCATACAGGGTGATCCGGACTGGAACAAAATCGAAGGCGCATTGCTATCCTGCCTGATTTGAAAAGCCTTGCCACCAAGACACCAAGACACGAAGAAAATAATTATAAGTTCAGAAAATCCTGAGCAGGTTACTTCGACGCTCGTACCCGTCAGATTTTTTAACGTTATTATTTTTGTTTTCCTGGTGTCTTCGTGTCTTGGTGGTGAATATCTTCATGTTTTCACCCGAGATGGCGTTTTCGAATATCGTCCAGCAATCCGCGCGAGGCCGCTTCCACCATATCGAAGACCCGGTCAAATCCCTTCGCACCGCCGTAATAGGGATCCGGCACTTCGGACTCGTTCAGATGAGGCGCAAAGTCGAGGAACATGTGCAGTTTGTCGCGATGTTCCGGCGGACAGATCCGCGCCAGGTTGTGATAGTTCTCTTCGTCCATCGCCAGCACATAGTCGAACTTGTCGAAATCGTTGGCCAGCGCCTTGCGTCCGCGCAGATCGCTCAAATCGATACCCCGTTCCCGAGCGGTCTCCTGAGCACGCGGATCCGGTGGCGATCCGACGTGGTAGGCATGGGTCCCGGCCGAGTCGGTCACAATTTGTCCGTCCAGCCCCTCCTGCCGGAGCAGATGCCGGAACACCCCCTCGGCGGTCGGTGAACGGCAGATATTACCAAGACAGACAAATAACACGTGTACTTTTTTCATCGACTTTTCAAATACCTATAGAACCTGCTCGAATTTTATCAGATTCTGTGGCCATTTTGGCACTGTTGATTCCGCGCCTTGAATCGGACGTATCGATTTGAAATCGGATCAATCCACCCTATATTGTGTATACACTGAGCAAATATACTGAGCGTTCCCCATGCAAGACACCGTCCCCACCCGCTACTGGCACAAACTCGACGACGGCCGCATCCAGTGCGACCTATGCCCGCGCTATTGCAAGCTGCACGAGGGCCAGCGCGGCCTTTGTTTTGTGCGCCAGAATATCAATGACCAGATCATGCTGACGACCTATGGACGCTCCAGCGGTTATTGCATCGATCCGATCGAGAAAAAACCGCTGAATCATTTTCTGCCCGGCACACCGGTGCTCTCCTTTGGCACCGCCGGTTGTAATCTGGCCTGCAAGTTCTGTCAGAACTGGGATATCAGCAAATCCCGGGAGATCGATACGCTGGCCGACGAGGCCTCGCCTGAATTGATCGCCAGCGCCGCCGAGCAGCTCGGCTGTCGCAGTGTGGCCTATACCTATAACGACCCGGTCATTTTCCATGAATATGCGATTGATGTAGCCAAAGCCTGTCATGAGAAAGGCATCAAGTCAGTCGCCGTGACTGCCGGTTATGTGACCCCGGAACCGCGCAAGGAGTTTTATCAATACATTGATGCGGCCAATGTCGACCTCAAAGCCTTCACGGAAAAGTTCTATTACAAACTGACGGGCGGTCACCTTGAGCCGGTACTGGATACCATTAAATATCTCAAGCATGAAACCGATGTCTGGCTGGAGCTGACCACTTTATTAATTCCCGAGAAAAACGACTCGGACGAGGAAATTGAATCAATGAGTCAGTGGATTCTCGACGAACTGGGCCCGGATGTCCCGCTGCACTTCAGTGCGTTTCATCCCGATTTCAAGATGATGGACGTACCGCCTACCCCGGCCGCGACTTTGACCCGGGCTCGTAACATTGCTATGCAAAACGGGCTACGTTATGTCTATACGGGTAATGTGCATGATGAAACCGGCGGCAGTACCTATTGCCACCATTGCGGTCATAAACTGATTGGCCGGGACTGGTATGTCCTGGGCGAATGGAATCTGACTGCCGACGGCAAATGCAACCAGTGCGGCACCGCCTGCGCCGGCATATTTGAATCCCGGCCGGGGAACTGGGGTGCAAAACGCCAGCCAGTGCGACTCAAAGACTATGCCGCATGATACCCTGCATTGTTCGCGACAAACACAATAAGCAGCACGAACTTTGATGAGCGAAATCAGTATCACCCTGCAGCAACTGCGTGGCATGATTGGCTTACACGTCATGCACAACGGCATGCCATGTCAGATTATCGAGGTTCTGGATGATGGCCCTGCCATCGTGCTACAAAGTCATAATCCCGACAAACCCGTACAGTCCAATCAACACGGCGAAGGCAACCGCCGGGTCCATGAAACTTTCACCGTGCCGGTACTGACCCGCGACAAACGCGAGTTTCATCCCCAATACCTGGCGCTGGAGCTGGACTAAACTTATATAGCATCAGATCTCTTCGTCGGCACTCAGTTGCCGGGCTTCGTCTTCCAGCATGACCGGAATATCATCGCGAATCGGATACGCCAGCCGGTCGGCCTTGCAGATCAGCTCCTGGTTTTCCTTGTTATAAACCAGCGGGCCCTTGCACACCGGGCAGGCCAGGATATCAAGCAGTTTTTTGTCCACGTTTGGCCTCCAGTACATTTAACAGGTGATAATGAAATTTCTTTTGAATATCCGCCTGGATCGGCACATACCAGGCATCGTCAAGTCCCAGGCGCTCGCATTTGACCGCATCTTTTTCAGTCATCAGAATCGGCAACTTCTCTTCAAAATCAAAATCATCAAGCTTGAACGCATAGTGATCCGGATAGGTGTGCTCGATAACCTCCATCCCTTGATCACGTAACATATTGAAAAAGCGTTGTGGATTACCGACCCCCGCTATGGCATGCACGCGTTGCCCGACAAATTGCGTCATTTCGGCGGTGCGGCTGTTATCATGCACATTAATCCATTGGCGCCCGACATAATCCATAGGGTACTCATCACCCACCGGCGAGCCGTTGGTCACGATCAAATCCGCTTCGCTCAATCGCGACACCGGTTCGCGTAACGGGCCGGCAGGCAAACACCAGCCGTTGCCAAAACGGCGCATGCCGTCGACCACCACCACTTCGACATCCCTTTCCAGGGCGTAATGTTGCAACCCGTCGTCACTGACTACAATATCGCAATCGTGATGGGCCAGCAGGGCATTGACCACCTCGACACGGTTCGGTCCAACCGCCATCGGACAACCGGTACGCCGGGCAATAATCACCGGCTCATCCCCCACCATGACCGGATCGGCATCCGCGCGCACCTGTTGCGGCCAGGAACGGGCCTTGCCGCCATAACCGCGACTGATAATGCCCGGCTTGAAACCGGCCTGTTTGAGAATATTGACCACCGCAATCACCAGTGGGGTCTTGCCGGTGCCGCCAGTGGTAATGTTGCCTACAACAATCACCGGCACCGCGACGCGTGACCGCGACAGGAATCCTTTACGATAGCCATAACGACGCAACCAGACCAGCACACAAAACAGACCGCTCAGCGGCAATAATAAAACCGCCTCTATAGAGCGTTTTTCCCATAACCCTTGCAGTTTTTGTTGCACCACGTCTTGAATCCGTTTGGTTATTAATCCGCGCCGAACTGTATACCATGAAGACTGGCGTAGGGGCCATTTTTGGCGAGCAATTCATCGTGTCGACCGACTTCGACAATACGCCCGGCTTCCAGTACCACAATCTTATCGACTTTCTCGATGGTTGACAGCCGATGGGCAATGACCAGCGTGGAACGATCTTCCATCAAGTGTTCAATGGCACCCTGGATGTAACGTTCCGATTCGGTATCCAGCGCCGAAGTCGCCTCATCCAGAATCAGGATCGGCGCATTCTTGAGTATGGCCCGGGCGATAGCCAGGCGCTGGCGTTGTCCACCGGAGAGCAACACCCCGTTCTCGCCGACAACCGTATCAAAACCCTGCGGCAATCGCTCGATAAAGTTCAGGGCGTAGGCCGCCCTGGCCGCTTCGCGGATCGCACCTTCATCGGCCTGTTCCAGTGCACCGTAGGCGATGTTATGCGCGATCGTGTCATTGAACAGCGTCACGTGCTGGCTGACCAGGGCAATCTGATCGCGCAAGCTGGACAAGGTGACATCCCGAATATCTATACCGTCGATCAGAATCCGACCCCGATCGATTTCATAAAACCGTGGTAACAGGTTGACCAGCGTGGATTTGCCGGCGCCGGAACGGCCCACAAAGGCGATACTCTCTCCCGCCTCGATTGTCAGATTTATCTCGGACAGTACAGGTTCGCTTTCTTTACCGCCGTAGCCAAAAGTCACCGCTTCGTATTGTACCTTGCCCGTTATTCGCGGCAACTCGCGGGTACCGCTATCAGGCTCGGGTTCGCTGTCTATGAAAGTGAACACGCTGTAAGCGGCAGCGATACCCCGTTGCAGTTTGGCATTGATGGTGGTCAGACGCTTGGCATGTTGCAGTAGCAGAATCATGGCCAGCATAAAGGACATGAACTTGCCCACGGTCATCTCATCGAGAAAGCCCGGCTTGGTGGCGATATAGACAATCCCGGCAAAAGCGGTCACAACAATTTGCTGGATCAACGGCGAACTGATGGCATTGGTCGCCACCAGCTTGAGATGCTGGCGACGGTTGTAGGCGTTGATCTTTTCAAATCGCCCCGTTTCGTACGCCTGGCCGCCAAAGATCTTGATCTCCCGGTTGGCCTCGATGGTCTCTTCGGTGACATTGGAGACATCGCCCATCGAGCGTTGAATCCGGTGGCTGAGTTTGCGAAAACGTTTGCTGACCAGGACCACCGCCACGGCAATCAGCGGAATCGACACCAGCAAAATCAGGGTCAGTGTGACATTCAGGTACATCATCAAACCGAGCAAAACGAGGATAGTAAGCGTGTCACGGATCAGGGTAGTGACTACCGTCGAAGCAGCACCCGCCAGCTGTTCGATATCGTAGATCATCTTCGACAGCAATCCGCCGGACGAGGTCGTATCATAATAACCGATGGGCAGGCAGAGCAGCTTGTTAAAGACCAGACTGCGCAGGTTCTGAATAACACTGCGGGCAATCCAGGCCATGCCGTATTCGGAGAGAAAGGTGCCCAGGGTGCGCACGGCAAACACGACGATCATCAGGATCGGCACCCATTTTATCAGAGTCGGATCCTTGTCGACAAAACTGCCGTCCACCATGGGTTCGATCAATTTGGTAAAGGCGCCCTGACTCAGGGAAAACAATACCATACCGAATACAGCGATCAGAAAGACTTTCCAGTAAGGGAAGGCATACCTGAGCAGCCGACGATAAATCACATAACCATCGGCATTGTCTCCGGGTGATGATCGCATCGGCGGCTACTTCTCGTCGGTCTGTTTGGTCGCAAAGGTGAGATTGACCAATCCTATCTGGCGTGCCGCATCCATGGCCCGAATCACAGCCTGGTGTGGCGTATTGCGATCGGCACTGAGTATCAGATGGGGCTCTTCATGGTCGGCGCGAACGTCACGCAAGGCTTTTTTCAGGGTTGCCAGTTCTTCATCCCGGGTCCGTTTTTCATTAATAAAGTAATGGCCTTCGCTGTCGATGGTAATCTCGATGGTAAAGCGTTCCTGTTCGCTCTTTTCACCCGCCGCTTCGGGCAATTCGATGCTGATCTCCGATTCCTTCTCAAAAGTGGTGGAGACCATAAAAAAGATCAGCAGCAGAAACACCACATCGATCAGTGGTGTCAGGTTCAGCTCAGGCTCTTTGTTACGATCGTGACGCAGTATCATGCCGCCGCATCCTGGCCGGTTTCCCGTTCGCCATGCATGACATCAACAACTTTCATCGCCTCCTCTTCCATTTTCAGGACCAGAAAGTCGACCTTGCCGCGAAAATAACGATAAAAAATCAGACTGGGAATGGCAACTGATAAGCCGGTAGCGGTCGTAATCAACGCTTCGGAAATCCCGCCGGCCAGGACCGATGGGTTACCCACGCCTTCGGTGGTGATCGCGGCAAACACCTTGATCATGCCGATGACGGTACCAAGCAAACCCAGCAACGGGGTGATCGAGGCGATGGTGCCCAGCGTATTGAGATAGCGTTCCAGCTCCAGCACCACCTGGCGGCCGGTCTCCTCGATACTCTCTTTCATGATATCGCGCGGATGCTGACGATTGACCAGTCCGGCGGCCAGAATCCGGCCCAGTGGCGAATTGCGTGACAGGGATTGAATCTGGCTCTCGTCGAGTGACTGATTTTTGTACCACTGCCAGACCTGCGCTACCAGGTAGTCCGGCGCAATACGCGTTTGTTGCAGGGCCCAAAAGCGCTCGCCGACGATGGCCAGTGCAATAACGGAACACAACAGAATCGGCAGCATCAACCAGCCGCCCGCCTGGATCATTTCAAACACGTGGCACGTCCTTTTTGAAGATAAACAAGGAGATGTAAAAACTGCGGCTAACTTTAACAAAGACCGGCCACCCCTGAAAGTGCGGGAATCACTTGTGGTGAAATTAAATCGCCCGCTTTGTGATCGTCGTGAATCAGGCCGGTAACGCGTCCCGGATCACTCTCCCGCCCCTTACTTACCATTGTCCACAACGTGCCAGTAACGCTGGCGAGTCTGCCGATAGCTAAAGTCCTTGTGCGGCCCGCCGGGTTCGCCCAGGACAAAGCGCAGGGCGCCTTCTTCATCCACCCGATACTGGCGCGCACCCCGTCGGGCATAGCGTTCGACCACCGGCGGGCGCGGAAACCGGTAACGATTGCGATAACCGACCGGGTATAACACATAGTCGGGGTCGACCGCGGCGACAAACGCCGGGCTTGAGGAGGTCAGGCTGCCGTGGTGCGGCGCCACCAGGATCTGTGCGGCCAGCTCGGGACGCCGCCGGCGCACCAGGGTTCGCTCTGAGGCCTTTTCAATGTCCCCGCTGAGCAGCGCCACCTGCCCGCCGGCCTCTACACGCAGCACGCAGGAGGCGTCATTACCCGCCCCGCTGTCCGCCGCCGGCCCCAGAAATGCAAAATGAACTCCATCCCAGCGCCATTGCTGCCCGGCCTGGCAGCGGTGCACATTCTTGCCATCGATCTCCCCCGGTATGCTGGTATCGATCCGCCCGACCGGCAAGGCCTGGCGCACCGACGCCAGGCCGCCGATGTGATCATTGTCGCCATGGCTGATCACCAGCCGGTCGATGTGCCGATAGCCCGCCTGCCGCAGATACGGCACCACCACCGCCGCGCCGGTATCAAAGCGCGCGCTGTAGCGGGGGCCGGTATCGAACACCAGCACCCGGGAATGGGTCTGTACCGCCACCGCCAGGCCCTGGCCCACATCCAGCAGGGTCAGCCAGACCTGCCCCGGCGGGGGGCGGGCATACGCGCCCAGCAGCAACGGCAGGCACAGCAGCGGGGCGAGATAGCGCCCCGGCAGGCCGCGCGGGGCCAATAGCATAAGAATACCCAGTGCCAGCAGGAGTACGGCAACCCCACTGGCCGCCCCGCTCTGCCAGTGCGAACCCGGCCACGCGGCCAGCACACCCAGCAGCTCGAGCAACCCCGCCAGCAGGCCGCTTACCACGTCGATCAGGGCGCCGGCATGGTCCGGGGCCAGCAGCAGCACGCCGATCACCGCCAGCAGGGCCAGTGGCACCACCAGCAGGCTGATCAGGGGTATCGCCACCAGATTCGCCAGCGGGGCGATCAGCGACACCTGCTGGAACCAGAGTATTAATAAAGGTGCCAGACCCAGGGTGATCCAGCCCTGGATGCGTACCCACTGCCAGAGCCGCGACAGACGCTGCCGACGCCCGCCCAGGGCTAACAGAATCAGGGCCACTGCGGCAAACGACAGCCAGAACCCCGCCGAGAGGACCGCCAGCGGATCGAGCAGCAAGACCAGCAAGGCGGCCCA
Organism: Thiohalophilus sp.; assembly: GCF_034522235.1. Classification (NCBI taxonomy): domain Bacteria; kingdom Pseudomonadati; phylum Pseudomonadota; class Gammaproteobacteria; order Thiohalomonadales; family Thiohalophilaceae; genus Thiohalophilus; species Thiohalophilus sp. The sequence goes on from NZ_JAXHLN010000003.1 coordinate 1,833,870, forward strand.
GGCCAGGGTGCGCCCCGGCTGCAGCGGCCGCATCCGCCACAACGCCAGCATCACCACCAGCAACATGATCAATGCCCGCTGGGTGGGAATGGCAAACCCGGCCAGCGCCGCATAAAACGTGGCCGCCAGGGTGGCCAGCAACGCCGCCGCCCGCGGTGCCGGAAGCCAGAGCAGCGCCCGCTCGCCGGCTAACGGCCACAGCCGCCGGGCCAACCAGAAGACCAGCGCGGCCAGCAAGCCGATATGCATGCCCGAGATCGCCAGCAGATGTGCCGTGCCGGTGACCCGCAGTACCTCCCAGGTGTCTGTATCGATAGCCCGGCGATCACCGACGGTCAAGGCCAGAAACAGTCCTGCGGCCGGCCCCTGTAAATACGCCTGTAATCGCTCGCTCAACCGCTGCCGATAGCGGTCCAGTCGATAACGCAGCGGCACGGCTCGCTCGATCGCCATGGATTCATGGCGCACATAACCACTGGCACGCAGGTGCCGGGCAAACAGCCAACGTTCATAGTCAAAACCGCCGGGATTGCGAAAGCCGTGGGGCCGCTTGAGCCGCACCTGCAGACGCCAGGCATCCCCGGCCTCCAATACCGGCGGGGTCCGGCCGTACCAGCTGAGGCGGATCCGCGCCGGCCAGCGGCGGCGCTCACCATCCACCCACAGGTGATGCACATCGAACTCAAACCGGCTGCGGCGTTCGAACAATTCAGGCAAGCCGGCAACATGCCCTTCCACCTGAATATCCTGGCCCTCAAGATCGGCTGGCAGGCTGACGCCCAGGATGTGATGGGCACTCCACAGACACCAGAGAAAGCCGCTCACCCCCCAGCCGAGCAGACGCCAGGGCAGCGGCAACCACAAGGCAGCGGGGATCGACAGCAGCAACAGCGTGATCCAGCCCGGCGCGGGCAGGTCGCTGAACCCCTGCAGGCTGAGAATGCCCAGAAGAAATGCTATCGTCCCTGATCGCATAAAAGATTATCGGTTGTAATACAATTACTGGATAATAGCCCGGCTGACAACGCTCTCTGAATCGCCAGACATGCCACGCAAGTTTATAAGAAAGTATATGCCGGATCATGACAAGATCCGCAACCATGTTCAGTTAAACCGTATTTTCGGCAATCTGCTCCACGATCCGAATCTGCTGCACCTGAACCGTCGCTCGGTCTCCAGCGCCTTTGCTGTGGGCCTGTTCATCGCATTTATGCCGATACCCTTTCAGATGCTGCTGGCCGCCGCGGTGGCTATCATCGTGCGCTGCAACCTGCCCATCGCCGCTGCCCTGGTCTGGATCACCAATCCGTTTACCATGGGCCCGATCTTTTTCTTCAATTACAAAGTCGGCACCTGGTTTTTAGGCACGCCGATCCGTGAAGTCCAGTTCGCCCCCTCCTGGGAGTGGTTCAGCAGCGAACTGGGAGTGATCTGGCAACCGTTGATACTCGGCAGCCTGGTGGTCGGCCTGGTCAGTGCAGTGCTGGGTTACGGCGTCATACGGCTGCTATGGCGCCTGCGGCTGCGCAATTATCTGCGCAATCGCCGGCTGCGCTTCGCTCTGCAACGGGGAAATAATAAGGATAAAAAGGGTGACAAATAACTTTTAATTTACATTAACAAATAATTATAAGTTATTATTTTTATTATAATTCCAGAACACCATCTTTTAGATGCAGTACCCGATCCATGCGCCGGGCAAAGGCCGTATCGTGGGTCACCACCACAAAGCTGGTCCCCAGTGCCGTGTTCAACTCCAGCATACGCTGGTAAACCTGCTCGGCGGTCTGACTGTCGAGATTCCCGGTCGGCTCATCGGCCAGAATGCATTTGGGCCGGGTAACCAGCGCCCGGGCGATGGCCGCCCGCTGACGCTCGCCACCGGACAGGGCATTGGGCTTGTGGCGCAGGCGATCGCCCAGGCCGACCTCGCTGAGCATGGCCGCCGCCTGCGCGGATGCCTCGGCGGTGGTGAGTCCGCGAATCAGCAACGGCATAGCCACGTTCTCCAGCGCGGTGAACTCGGGTAACAGATGGTGAAACTGATAGACGAAGCCCAGATCGCGGTTACGCAACTGTCCCCGCCGGGTATCGTCCAGTTTGGCCATGTTCTCGCCATTGACCTCCACCTCGCCGGCACTGGGCAAATCCAGTCCCCCGAGCAGATGCAGCAGGGTGCTTTTGCCCGAACCCGAGGCACCGACGATGGCCACCTGCTCACCCCGGCTTACAGCGAGATCCACGCCCTTGAGCACGGCCACCTCGCGGCTGCCCTCGCGGAACACCTTGGTCAGATTGCGGCAGGCCAGAATCGACTCATTCATAACGCAAAGCCTCCGCCGGCTGAGTGCGGCTGGCGCGCCAGGCCGGGTAAATGGTGGCCACAATCCCCAACAGGAACGATACCGAGGTAATCATCCAGACATCATCCCAGTGCAGATCCGAGGGCAGTTCACTGATGTAATAGACCCCCGGATCCAGAAACTGGATCCCGAACAGGCCTTCCAGCCAGGGCACCACGATATCCAGATTGAGCGCCAGCGTCACTCCCAGGATCGTGCCCAGCACAGTACCGATCACGCCGATGACCGTGCCCTGTACCATAAAGATACGCATGATGTGTCCCGGCGAGGCGCCGAGGGTACGCAAAATGGCGATGTCGCTCTCCTTGTCGGTGACCACCATCACCAGCGTGGAGACGATATTGAACGCCGCCACGGCAATGATCAGCAGCAGCAACAGGAAGATCATGCGCTTTTCGATCTTGACCGCGCGGAACCAGTTTGCGTGATAGGAACTCCAGTCGCGGACATGAAACCCGCTGAGCGCACCCTCCTGTAACTGATAACGGACTTGCGGCGCCGCGAACAGATCGTCCAGTTTGGCGCGCACGCCGGTGACCCGGGTTCCCAGACGGAACAGGCGCTGGGCATCCTCCATATGAATCACCGCCAGCGCGCTGTCGTACTCATACATACCGATGTGAAACAATCCGACCACTTCGAAACGCTTCAAACGCGGCGCCATGCCGGCCGGTGTGACGTTCAGACTGGGCGTGACCATAGTGATCTTGTCGCCCACGTCCACCCCCAGAATCCGGGCCAGATCCCGGCCCAGAATCACACTGAACGCCCCGGGCTTCAGATCCGACAACTGTCCCGCTTCCATTTTGCCGCCGACCGCGGACACACCCGGCTCCTGGTCGGGCAACACCCCCCGAATCCGCGCCCCGTTGACCCCCTTGCCCCGGATCAACATGCCCTCGCCTTCCACATAGGGGGCGGTGGCGATCACGTGCGGATTGGATTCGGTGGCACGGGCCACCTCCGGCCAGTCGGCAATGCCGCGCCGGTAATCGGTAACCGTCAGGTGCGAGACCATATCGAGGATCCGCTCGCGTACTTCCTTCTCAAAACCGTTCATCACCGACAACACGGTGATCAATGCCATCACGCCCAGCGCGATGCCCAGCATGGAGGTCAGCGAAATGAAGGAGATAAAATGATTGCGGCGTTTGGCGCGGGTATAACGCAGGCCGACATAAAGGGCGAATGGTCTGAACATGGGGCGGCATTATACATGCTTGCGGTGAAAACACATCACGCCAGGCGCACAGGAATCGAACGATACAATCCGATCGTTTGCGATGAGACACGGGACACCCAGGCCAGTACTTCCACCCCTTCCGCGTACACCTCGGCCAACAGTCGGGCATAGGCCGGGTCGATCTCCGTCGCCGGGCGAAACGCCCGGGCATCATCGCGTGCCACATGCAATAACAGGACGGCCCGATATCCGCCCCGGACCATGTCCCGCAACGCCTGCAAATGTTTGCGACCCCGTTCGGTCGGTGCATCGGGGAAGATCGCACATTGCCCCTCGGCCAGCGCCGTCACGTTTTTGACTTCCACATAGCACTCCGCCCGTCCGGTCGCCGACAACAGCAGATCGATCCGGCTGCCCGCCGCGTACTTCACTTCGCGGCGAATTTGCGTATACCCCTGTAACTCGGTAATCACGCCCTGTTCAATGGCCTCCTGCACCAGCTGATTGGCCAGATGGGTGTTGACCCCGACGGGGATGCCGTCCGCGGTTGAGGCCAGTTCCCAGGAATAGCGGTATTTGCGCGCCGGATTGGCACTGTCACGCAGCCAGATCCGGGTGCCCGGCTCGGCGCAGCCCAGCATGGATCCGGTATTGGGCGTATGGACCGTCAATTCCTCACCACTGTCCAGGCGGACATCGGCCAGAAAACGCTTGTAGCGCCGCAGCAGCGTGGCGGGAATCAAAGGCGGGTCAAAATTCACAATTTGTGCAACCTGTCAGGCTGGATTCTGGAAAAACTGCTTAAACTTTTGCGTGTAAGCCATTGATAGAGTATATTTTACCGCATATTCGGCCGTACACTGTGCCAGAGGAGCCCGACCATGACCAGGCTGTGGAAAACCGCCACTTTCACCGCGCTTTTGGGCGTCATTACGCTGCTACCGGCCCGCGCCGACACGCTGGAGATGCCGGCCGGTCCGCCGGCGCTGCAGGATCAACCCGCAGCGGAGCACAGTGTCACCCTGCCCGGCCGTGGCATGAGCATGACCGCCGTGGAAGAGCGTTTTGGGACTCCCCGTACAAAACACAATGAAGTGGGCGACCCGCCCATTACCCGCTGGGTCTATCCCGATTTCACGGTCTATTTTGAATACCAGTATGTCATCAACGCCGTAGCCCACGACGATGCCGCCGCACCGCGCCGGCAATAAGCAGCCCCCACTTTTGCACAACCCCGAGTCTGTATGAGTACACGCCGGTTTCCCGCCGAGTGGGCCACACAAAGCGGCGTGATGCTCACCTGGCCCCATGTGGAGAGCGACTGGGGGCCACACCTGGACGAGGTCGAACCTGTCTTCGCCGAAATCGCCAGCCAGATCGCCCGCCGCGAGAGCGTACTGATCGTAGTCACCGGCACCTCCCACCGCCAGCACGTCGAACAGCAACTCGTTCGCCACTCCTGCCTGCTCACCCAGGTCCGCTTTGCCATCGCGCCGAGTAACGACACCTGGGCCCGGGATCACGGGCCCATTACCGTGCTGGTCAACGGACAACCCCGCCTGCTCGATTTTACCTTCAACGGTTGGGGCAACAAGCACCCGGCCGATCGGGACAACGCCATCAACCGGGAACTGCAACGTCAGGGCCCCTTTGGCGAGATACCACTGGAGTCACTTGATTTTGTTCTGGAGGGCGGCAGTATCGACACCGACGGCGAAGGCAGTCTGCTGACAACCCGCAACTGCCTGCTGAATCCAGGCCGCAACCCCGAACTGAATCAGACACAGATTGAAGCCCGGCTGAGCACACTGCTCGGCGTCGATCGTATCTTCTGGCTGAGTCACGGTTATCTGGCCGGGGACGACACCGACAGTCATATCGACATGCTGGCACGTTTTTGCCCCGACGATACGATCGCCTATATGCAGTGCGATGATCCCGATGACGAGCATTACACTGAACTGCAGGCGATGCAGGAAGAGCTGCAACACTTACACACATCCGACGGACAGGCTTATCGACTGTTACCGCTACCCTGGCCCGCACCGATCTTCAATCCAGCCGGCGAACGTTTACCGGCCAGTTACGCAAATTTTCTGGTAATCAACGGCGCAGTGCTGGTCCCGCAATACGGGGACAGCAATGATCAACAGGCTCTGTCACACCTGCAAACAGCTTTCCCGGATCGGGAGATCATCGGCATCGACTGCCGGCCGTTGATTGAACAGTTCGGCAGTCTGCATTGCCTGACCATGCAGTTTCCTGAGGGCGTGTTATAACACCGTTATCAAACGGCGAACACTGTATGGCGAAACATCGGTTCGAAACGGCCGTCAAACATCAGCCTGATCACAATGATATAATGCAACTTGATACTAACAAGCAATCGTTATCCCTGATAAAAACAGGATGGGCCACCCGTCATGTATAAAACCACCGATCAGGAACAAAACAAGCGGATTAATCGTTGCCAGGTTGTCGTTATCGGCGGCGGACCCGCCGGTTCCACAGTCGCGGCCCGACTGGCACAAAAGGGGCGTGACGTAGTGCTGCTGGAGAAGGATCATCATCCCCGTTTTCACATCGGGGAATCCCTGTTGCCAATGAACCTGCCGCTATTCAAGGAACTCGGCCTCGACGAGGCCGTACAGGATATCGGCGTGATGAAATACGGCGCCGAATTCAACATTCCCGAAGCGCCCGACAAGCCACGCACGTATTACTTTGATCGCGCATTAAATACAGACACCCCACCGCACGCCTACGAAGTACGTCGCTCCGAATTCGATCACCTGTTACTGAAAAACTGCGCCCGGCTCGGCGCCCGGGTCTGTGAAGGCATGAAAGTCACCCACGTCGAATTAAATACGGGCAACACCCGGCGAGTCACCGTGCAAAACGATGACGGTAACCTGCACTATTATGATACGGAGTTTGTCGTCGACGCCTCCGGTCGCGACACATTTTTATCCCGCCGGCTGAATCTCAAGAGCCGTAATCCCGAACACAACAGTGCCGCAATTTTCGGCCACTTTAAAGGCGTTACCCGGCGCCCGGGGCGCGATGCCGGCAATATCAGCATCTACTGGTTTACGCATGGCTGGTTCTGGATGATCCCACTGCGTGACGACACGGTGAGCGTGGGCGCGGTGTGTTTTCCCGAATACCTGAAGCAGCGTCAATGCCCACCGGAAGAATTTCTCTGGCAAACGCTGGCGTTGTGCCCGCCGGCACTGGAACGCATGAAACACGCCCATTGCGTGGGCGAGGTTAACGCTACCGGCAATTTCTCTTACATGTCCGGCAAGGCGCATGGCCCCGGATTTTTACTGGTCGGTGATGCCTTCACTTTTGTGGACCCCGTCTTTTCCAGCGGGGTGTACATCGCCATGTCCAGCGCCTTTCGTGCCGCCGATGCTGTCGACCGTTGTCTGGCGCAACCGACAAAAGCAAGCCGGATACTGGATGCTTACGAACGGGATATACGCCGGGCGGTAAAGCGCTTCTCCTGGATGATATATCGATTCAACAGTCCGGCCATGCGGCAATTGTTCATGGCCCCGCGTAATCTGCTAAAGATGGAACAGGCTGTCATTTCCCTGCTCGCCGGAGACGTCTATCGCACCACGCGAGTACAGTGGGCGCTTATGGCATTCAAGAGTATCTACTATTTCGTCTTTATCCGACATCTGCATCGCACCCTCGAATTTTATCTGCGTCGGCGGCGCAATGCGCGCTTGAAATTCGTCGGTGGCACAACTCAACAGGATGAGATTTGACACTAAACCATCCCACCCGCGCAGCAAAGGGTAATCATTGATAGACGGAAAACCCCGCACTATTTACTCCAGCAGACATTCCACATTCCATGGACCGACTCTGTACTTGGACGCACGGTCAAGGCGCCGGGCCGGGGAATATTGCCCTTTGGTTAACCAATCCTATAGATACCCAACATCCGGGTGATAACGTCTAGAGGCTGACAAACACAAGCCCGCTTCTTCGTCTTGCCTCGCCTGTAACGTCGGGGCAGGCCCGAAGTTGTAAAAAACGGTTCTCACATATCAATACCGATCTGCAAGGTCAGCTTGTCATGACAGGGCAGGGCCAGATCAGCAGTCTCGGCCCTGGCCAGAGCGATCAGCAGCGGCAAGGCCGCAGCCGCCGGGTTATATTCCCGCAATTCCGCCAGTTCAGCGGGCAAGATCGGTGGTACTACTGTCCCCGCCTTCAGTTCCAACTGCAGACTCCCCATCGTGGCATCACTCGCCTGTGCACTCAAAAGTAGCGCTACCCCGAAAATCGTATCCACATAACCGCGCCCGGCCAAAGCCGGTGGCAAGGCGTAGTCATAACTGAGCAACAGCACCGGTCGTTGTTGCAATATCGCCACGGTGGCCGCTTCGAGCAGACCGGCCGCAAAAGTGTCCGCCCCCGCCGCCAGACTGGTGGAAAATTGCCGTGACCCGCTGGCAATTGCCCAGTAGCCAGCCGGCGCGTTATGCACAGAATTGTGAAAATGCGTCGGTGAGACCGGCCGATCCGGCAAGGTCAGACTCTGGCAGATCCGATCCACGACTTCGCCGTCGCCTTCCGAAGAGGCAAATACCGAGGCCAGTTCATACAAGGCGTACGGACTGTGGCGCAGGGCATCCTCGGCGGCCTGCAAAGCCAACTTGATTAACGCTGTGGTGCGACGGCGCTCATTGGGCGGCAACAGGTTAGGCCAAAAGGCCGGTAATGTCTGCGTATCCGGTGCCTGTTCGCCGCGTAATACCGGGCGGGCCGCATCCCAGCCGGCCATGCCCGGTGCCATGAGCCCAATATGTTCAATCGAAATCCGCATCATCCCTGCCACCCGAAAACCAGTGCGCAGTTACTGCCACCAAAACCGAACGAATTGCTCATTGCCACCCGCACCGGCCGTTGTTGGGTATCACGCAGAATCGGAGCCGATAACCCCGGGTCGATGTCCTGCAAATTCAAGGTTCCGGGCATCAGGCCATTTTCAATGGCCAGCTTGCAGAAGACCGCTTCGGTAATACCGGCCGCGCCCAGGGTATGGCCGGTCCAGCCCTTGGTCGAACTGCACGGCACCTCCTTGAACAGGCGTGTTACCGCCTGATCCTCGGCCCGATCGTTGGACGACGTCGCAGTACCGTGCAAGTTAATGTAATCCACCTGCACCGGCGTCAACCCGGCGCTGTCCAGCGCCCGGCGCATGGCCAGTAAAGCCCCCTCCCCCTGTGGATGAGGCGTGGACATGTGGTAGGCATCACTGCTTTCGCCATAACCCAGCAGCGCGACGCCCGCACGGCCTGGGTCAGGTTCCAGCAGCGCGAACCCGGCGGCCTCGCCAATATTGATGCCGTTGCGATGCCTGTCCCAGGGACGGCAAGGTTGGGCAGAGACCAGCTCCAGCGCATTGAAGCCCAGCAATGTCGTCAGACAGAGGCTGTCGATCCCGCCGATCACGGCCGCGTCACACCAGCCGGCCTGAATATAACGGCTGGCGGTCGCGAAGACCTTGGCACTGGACGAACATGCCGTCGAAATTACCTGGGCCGGTCCTTCGAGTTCCAGATACTGGCGAGTAAAGTCGGCGCAGGAATAGGTGTTATGAGTGTGCCGGTAATCAAAGCTGGCCGGCAGCGGACCGTCGCCACTGCCGCGCTGGAGATAGGCCTGTTCGGTCGCTTCGATACCGGAAGTACTGGTCCCCAGAAAAAGACCGATACGCCGGGCGCCATAACGCTGACGCGCAGTTGCCACGGCAGTGGCAAAGCCATCGGTTTCCAGCCCCAGCGCCGCAAGCCGGTTATTGCGGCAATCAAACGGCGCCAGCGCCCCGGGCAACACGACATTCTCGACCCCTTCGACCCGCCCGATCCAGGTATCCAGACGCCCGTCATCATAATCATTCCGGCGTAAACCACTGCGTCCCTGCAGCAACGCCGTCTTTGCCACCTGGATGCCCCGGCCGAGTGCACTGACTGTGCTACTGGCGGTAATCAGAAGGGGCTCGGACGACATAAATACTTCACGCTGGGGTTATAGAGGTAAGTAACGTTGACTATTTTTTGAATTGCGATATGACACACCACTTCAAACGCCGCGCTGACGCAGCCGCGTCAGCAGAGTCAGCAACTCATCACGCGGCAACTTGCCGGTTTCACTGCGCGGCAAGCGATCAACCCGGTAGAGGGTCCGTGGAATAAACACGGCATCCATCAATGGCGCCATCGCGGCCAGTATCGCCTGTTCGGAAAGCTCAGGCGCCACCACCAGCGCGCAGATGCGCCCGCCGCGCTCATGGCTTGCGTCCTCCTGCAACACCAGGGCCGCATCGTCCACCCCGGGAATATCCAGCAACCGACGGGTCAGATCACCCAGCGAGGCGCGCTTACCGGCAATGTTGATCATATCACTGTCGCGCCCCAGCAGTTGGAAGCCTGCCGCCTGTGATTCAATAATATCATTCAACGGCATCGGCTGAGGGAGAAAATCGGCCTCGACCTGGCAGCGGCCATCAGCCTTACAATGCAGCTGCACCCCATCGTAGGGCCGCCAGAGCGGTTCTGTGAGGGTATGCCGACTGGCAATGGCACCCGTCTCGGTCGAACCAAAAACCTCTCGCACAGGACAACCAAAATGCGCCTCGGCCTGCGCCGCCAGCAGCGTCGACAACGGTGCCGTGGCACAAATAATCAAACCCATTGGCGGCCACGCCAGCGCGGCACCGACACAGGCACGCAAATGCACCGGGGTGGTTATCAACAGACGGGGACCGGATATCTCTAACAAGGCCTGACGGACATCCTCCGGATAAAACGGCTGTCCCCCGTGCACTGCCAGTGGCGAGTGCAGGCCATACAGAATGGTGGATTCCAGACCGTACATATGCTGAGGCGGGACTGTCGCAATCACTGTCCCGCCCGCAAACTCATCCAGGGCAAAACGGCGCGCGGCCAGCATCGTTCCCCGGACCAGATCGCCCCAGAATTTACGGTAGGGTTGCGGGGCGCCGGTACTGCCGGAGGTAAAAATCACCACCGCCTCCTGACCGGAGTCAATCAATGGCGAGGTGCGCACCGCATAGGCGTCGGACTGGAGGGAAACGAAAAATTGCGGCAGCGCCAGTTCGTCAGAGGATCGATCCACCAGACAATAACTGCCGGGATACTTCGCCACGACGGATGACACCACCCCCGTGGCCCGGTTGGGAGGCAGCAGACAGACCTGACCACGAATCAGCAGTGCGGCAAACGCTAACAGGAACAAATAACGATCCTCACACAAATTCACGGCGTGCGTGGCAGACGGCAAGCGCCTCGCCAGCGCCAGCGCCTGGCCCACAAATTCCTGCGTCGCCACCGCCCGGGCATTATGCCAGGCGATAATCTCCTCAGGCGCATGGCTTGTCAGCGGTATTCCCTTTTCCGACATCATTTCCAACCACCCCGGGAACCCAGGCGCCCCATGGCACGCATAAAACCAATGAAGCTGTATTGCGATCGCCTGGGAAAACGGCGTTTGCGCCAGGCAAACTCGACAATAAAAAACACTAACACCAACACATACCCAAGCAAGTTGGTAAACAGCGACCACGATTGCCGGCTGGCACAGCAGGCCAGCAACAAACTGACGACACCCAGCAACAGTAAAAAGAGCGCCCAGGCCAGCGTCACTTTCCAGGTATAGCGCTGGACTGCCACATCCGCCTCGCCATCAAGCAGCCGGGCAAAGCGTGTCACCAGCGGCTCACGTCCGGGCAATAGACTCACGGCAAAGACCATTGCCAGACCGAAGTAGAACAACAGAGGAGGCAAGACAAGCAAATTAAATTGATCCTTGACGATCCATCCTGCCGCGAGGATGACCGTGGCGACAAGTAACGCGCCCGCATAATGAAACTCTTGCGCACACAACCCTGCCAACGTCGCTGCCAACAGCGCCAACGCAACAATCGCGGGAACAAAGCTGCCGGTCATCACGCCGTAATGGACCGCGACCAGATACACAAGCAGCAGCAGTGGAGAGGCGCGGCGCGCCACAGTTAATTCACTCAAGAGACACGCAGACAGATCGCAGGGGTGTAACAAAGCGCCGGGGGAATTCGGACAGACCCGGCATGGGCGAGCGTAAACCGACGCGCGGGCAAACAAAATACGCCGATACAGCCGTCGCAGTACGTTGCTCTGGGCAAAATCCTGACATGATGATTTATCCTGTGCATTATTTGGCTGTTCCGGGGGTGCTGGCGAGTATTCTTGTTTGTTATTGCAAGCCAGCAATAAAGTCCATAGTCTGGTCCTCAGCCGCCAGATTATATATAATTTTTGTCAGTATTCAATTGGCTCTCCGCATACAGAATGGCGACGCCGCAACGACTCCACACCCATGCCCCTTTTTTGTTCGGCGCATTACAGGTGGATGAGAAGCCGGATCTGGAGCAGGCCACGCAACGGGCCTATGAGACGATTCTCACGCAATTACGTCACCTGGGCTACCCCTCCGTTACATATATGGAATTACCTGTCGGATATTGTCGGGTTCGAGCAGGGCGTGGAACGCTATCCGCTTTTTTGCACGGGTCGACATGTTGCTCTGGCAACAGAACCTGATTATAAAACCCGGCTACCGGCCGCCAGCACCCCGGGCACAACCGGTCCCGGCTTTATCATCTATAAAGAATTACTGATTGAAATCGAGGGTTGGAGCACCTTCGACAGTGCGAGATAATATCGAATCGTCGACACAAGCGCTTTCGACTAGGGGCTTCTCTTTATCGGGTGATCATTATTTAAATTCGGGAAATTCCGAGGTCAACTGCCAATGTTCGGCTTCCTCGTCATACGCCCATTTCTGGATGTCGGTGAATTCTTTTTCGACAGCATTGTTGGTATTGAAGTAACGCATCTCGACCCGTTGAATCGCTTCGGTTTTGGAGGCATTGAGATCCAGAACCCTGTAGCTGGTTATCTTGATCTCCTTGAGATGCTGTTTTTCCCGCTTGCTGAACACCGGCGGCTCTTTATAGTATTGGCCGGCCAGTTCCAGGCGCGACCAGCGCATGCTGTGTTCGTACGCACGCAAGACCTTGTCCAGTGCATCGAGCTCACTCGGTGTGGTACTGCAAGCACTCAGCAGCACCGCCAGAGAAATAACCCACAGCGTTCTCATCCGTCCCCCTTGCAGTGAATTCACACACGTTCAGTATTATAAACAGATTTGGCAAATGCGTATATCATCGACTATCAGGGCGTTGTTAGACTAACGCCATCACTCACCGGGAAGCGTACGGATGAACCAGACTTTGAAAGTTGCCCTGGTCCAGCAGCGTTGCAGCGCGGATCGGGTGGCCAACCTGCAGACCAGCGAAGCGCGGATCCGCGAGGCGGCCACTGCCGGCGCACAGCTGGTATTGCTGCAAGAGCTGCATACAGGGCTCTATTTTTGCCAGCGTGAAGATCCGGCACTGTTTGATCTGGCCGAGCCAATTCCCGGTCCGGGCAGCGAACAGCTGGGGGCGCTGGCCCGCGAACTGGGACTGGTGATCGTTGCCTCGCTGTTCGAAAAACGGGCCGCCGGCCTGTACCACAATACCGCCGTGGTGCTGGAATCCGATGGCCGCATTGCCGGGATCTATCGCAAGATGCACATTCCCGACGATCCCGGCTATTACGAGAAGTTCTATTTCACCCCCGGCGATCTCGGCTTTACCCCCATCGACACCTCGGTCGGCCGTCTCGGTGTGCTGGTCTGCTGGGATCAATGGTACCCCGAGGCGGCGCGGCTGATGGCCCTGGCCGGCGCCGAGTTGCTGCTCTATCCCACCGCCATTGGCTGGGACGAGAACGATTCTGCCGAAGAACAGCAGCGCCAGCTCGAGGCCTGGCAGCTCAGCCAGCGCGCGCATGCCGTGGCCAACGGGCTGCCGGTGCTGGCCTGTAACCGCACCGGCGTGGAGACCGACCCCGTGACCGGCGATCGGATCCGGTTCTGGGGCCACAGCTTCATCGCCGGCCCGCAGGGGGAAATCCTGGCCGAAGCCCCGAGCGACGAGGAGCATCTGCTGATCACCGAGCTCGACCTGGCCCGCAGCGACAGCGTTCGGCGCCTGTGGCCCTATTTGCGCGATCGACGCATCGACGCCTATGATGACTTGTTATTGCGCTATCGCGACCGCAATTGAGATGAATTCACCCGAACAACAGCAACGGAAAATCGGCAAGAGCATGGTGTTTGCCATGTGGCTGGTGCTGCTGGCCCTGCTGACCCTGTTTTTCGACAAGTACCTGGGCGATCAGCACAACCCCAATCAACAGGTGGTGCAGCGCCAGGCCGCCGACGGCAGCCGGGAAGTGGTGCTCAAGCAAAATCGCCAGGGCCATTATCTGGCCAATGGCAAGATTAACGGCCAGGAAGTGACCTTTTTACTCGACACCGGTGCCACGGATATCGCCATCCCGGAGAATATCGCCAACCGCCTCGGCCTGCCCCGCGGGCGGCAGGTGCAGTTCCAGACCGCCAACGGCGTGGCCCGGGGCTACAGTACCCGGCTGGAGAGCGTCAGCCTCGGCAATATCCGCCTGACCGACCTGCCGGCCTCCATCAACCCGAATGTTGCCCATGACGAAATTCTGCTCGGCATGAGCTTCCTGCGCCAGCTGGAGATGAACCAGAAAGACAACACATTGACCCTGCGGCAGTAGCCATGCCATGTTATTCCGTGAAAACCGCACAAATCCGCGATAAACTCCTTGCATCAAGCGTCAATAAGCCAATAATTAACCCGGATTCAGCCAGGAATTCACCGACAATCCGATAAGGAACCCGATCATGATGTTACGCAAACTTGCCCTTTCCCTGACCGCCCTGGCGATGAGCTCCTCCGCCTTCGCCGACACCATCGGAGTGCGCGCCGGCGCCGGTATGTGGAACCACGATCCCAGCGGTCATATTCGCTACCAGTCCACCAGCAGCAGCCACAACGCCGACCTCAAGGACGATCTGAACCTGGAGTCCGACCAGGAAGGCTACTTCTACGCCCTCGTCGAGCATCCGGTGCCGTTGATCCCCAACGTCAAGGTGATGCGAACCGGCCTGACCAGCAGCGGTTCCGGGACCATCAACTCCGAATTTCAATATGGCGGAAATACTTATGAAGCCAATGAATCTGTCCGCTCGGAACTGGTGCTGGATCACACCGACGTGACCGCGTACTGGCAGTTGCTGGACAATATTGTCAGCTTCGATTTCGGGCTGGTCGCCAAGATGGTCGACGCCGAAGCCACTGTTACCCAGACCAGCGGCGATAACGACTCGGTCACCAACAGTTTCGACGGCGTGGTGCCGATGGGGTATCTGGCCGTGGGCGCCTCTCCCTGGCCCGGCGTGGAACTGCGTTTGGAAGGCAGTGCCTTGAGCGTGGGCGACAACAGTCTCACCGATATCACCGCCAAGGTCAGTTACACCACGAATTACATGCTCGGCATCGAAGCCGGCTACCGTTCGCTGGAGCTGGAGCTGGACGATCTGGATGATGTCGATTCCAACATGAAATTCGATGGACCCTTTGCCGGAGTCTATCTGCACTTTTAAAAACACAGGGACGAGTGACGAGGGCCGAGGGACGAGGATTTGTATCATCCTCGTTCCCGGCCCTTTTCTTTTGCTCGACAAAACCATTTACATTGCTTGCTCGACCGAATAACACTACGGTTAACAAGGTATCACGATTTTTTACTAACAGCGCTTTTACTCGGCACTCGTACCTCGTGACTCGGCCCTGTCTCTTCTATACTGGGTTATAGGCCCCGTTAAAGGAGTGCCGCCATGACCCGTCTTTCCGTTCTGTTGTTCACCCTGCTGCTGTTCCATAGCCTTGCGCATAGCGGGGAGATTGTCAAAACGCCCTATGAAGATCCCAAAGTGGTGTTCGATTTCTATTTCGATCACCCGGAGAAGATCAACTCGGCGCTTTACTGGGTGCGCTCCTATATCAATCCGCTGGGCGAGGCGCCGTATAACTTTTCGCCCGAGTTTATGAGCGTCAAGGTGGTCATTCACGGCACCGAGATCGTCACCGTCGCCAAACACAATTATGAAAAGTACCGGGAGGCGGTCGAACGGATGAAGTATTACGACCAGCTGGGCGTGGAGTTCATCGTCTGCGGCCTGGCGGCGAAGGATTATGATTACAGCACCGACGACTTCCAGGATTTCATCAAACTGGCGCCGTCGGCCATCACCGAACTGGTGCACTGGCAGCAGCAGGGCTACGGGCTGATCACACCCAACATCATGAGCAAGCAGCTGTCGATCGAGGATATTAGCTAAATCGACACCGGCAGGCAGGATAGTTTTCACATCCGCGGCCGATCCCGCTAAAATGACCGCCCTGTTTTCACCGTGGTCAGCCGCCAACCGTTCGCATGTCAGACGTCACCCTGTGTAATCCGTTTCATCCACCGTTGCCCGCCCGCGCCGGCGAGCTGTCCCGCTGGGGGCAACTGTATGGCAACAGCCCGGCACTGGTCATCGCCCGGGCGGCCCGTGAGCACAACGGGCCGCTGGTGGTCATCGCCGCCGACACCGCCGCCGCCCAGCGCCTGGAATACGCGCTGCGTTTTTATCTGGCCGACACCGATCTGCCGATTCTCAATTTTCCGGACTGGGAAACCCTGCCCTACGATGTCTTCTCGCCGCACCAGGACATCATCTCCGGGCGCCTGACCAGCCTGTATCACCTGCCCGACATGCAGCAGGGCATCCTGCTGATTCCGGTCCAGACCCTGATGCATCGCCTGCCGCCGCCCGAGTATCTGCAGGCCAACACCCTGATGCTGGATCGCGGCCAGACCCTGCAACTGGATGAAATGCGCCGGCGCCTGGAATCGGCCGGCTACCGGTGTGTCTCGGCGGTGATGGAACACGGCGAGTTCGCGGTGCGCGGCAACATTCTCGATCTGTTTCCCATGGGCAGCGAGGTGCCCTATCGTATCGAGCTGTTCGATGACGAGATCGAAAGCATCCGCCTGTTCGATCCCGAGACCCAGCGCTCCACCGACAAGGTCGAGCAGGTCCGCCTGCTGCCGGCCCACGAGTACCCGCTGCACAAGGAGGCCATCTCCCGCTTTCGCCAGGCCTTCCGGGCCCGTTTCGAGGGCGATCCGCAAAAGGCCCGGGTCTACCGGGATGTGAGCGAGGGGCTGGCCAGCGCCGGCATCGAGTACTATCTGCCGCTGTTTCACGAACGGATGGCGACCCTGTTCGACTACCTGCCGCAGGCGACCCTGTTTTTGGGCGAAGCGCAACTCGAGGAAGCCGCCGAGGGCTTCTGGACCGAGGTGGGCCAGCGTTACGAGCAGCTGCGCCACGATCAGGAACGCCCGCTGCTCAGCCCGAGCGAGCTATTTATACCGGTGCCGGAGCTGTTCGCGGGCCTGAAACAGCACCCGCGGGTCGCGCTGCAAAACTTCAAGTTCGAAGAGGACACGGCGATCCAGTTCGCCACCGCCGCGCCGCCGCCACTGAATCTGGACGTGCGCGCCGCCGAGCCGGCCCGCCAGCTCAGGCAGTTTCTGGACACCTTCCCCGGTCGTGCCCTGTTCGCCGCCGAGACCACCGGCCGGCGCGAATACATTCTGGATCTGCTGGGCCACTATCACATCCGCCCGCGCGAGGTGGACAGCTGGCAGCAGTTTGTCGACAGCGACGAACGGCTGGCCATCACCGTCGCGCCGCTGGATCAGGGCCTGCTGCTGAACGATCCGGCGCTGGCGGTGATCGCCGAAACCCAGCTGTTCGGCCAGCAGGTGCAGCAGCGACGCCGGCGCAAGCAAAGCGATCGCGACAGCGACGCGATTGTTCGCAACCTGGCCGAACTGACCGTCGACGCGCCGGTGGTTCACGAGGATTACGGCGTGGGCCGCTACAAGGGGCTGCAGACGCTGCAGCTCAACGGCCAGGATACCGAGTTTCTGACCCTGGAATACGCCGGCGCCGACAAGCTCTATGTGCCGGTCAGCTCATTGCATCTGATCAGCCGCTACACCGGCGCCTCGCCGGAGACCGCCCCGCTGCACAAACTGGGCAGCGGCCAGTGGGAGAAGGCGCGGCGCAAGGCCGCCGAGCGGGTGCGCGACGTGGCCGCCGAACTGCTGGATATCTATGCCCGGCGCGCCGCTCGTCACGGTTACGCCTATCATATCGACGAGGCGCACTATCGCGCCTTCGCCGCCGGCTTTCCCTTTGAAGAGACGCCCGATCAGCAACAGGCCATCGACAACGTCATCGAAAGCATGCGCGCCGATCAGCCCATGGATCACCTGGTCTGCGGCGACGTCGGCTTTGGCAAGACCGAGGTCGCCATGCGCGCCGCGTTCATCGCCGTGCAGGACGGCAGACAGGTGGCGGTCCTGGCCCCGACCACCCTGCTCACCCAGCAGCATCTGGAGAACTTTCGTGACAGATTTGCCGACTGGCCGGTGCGAGTCGAGGCGCTGTCGCGGTTTGTCAGTACCAAACAGCAACAGGCCATCATGCGCGATCTCGAGGCCGGCAAGGTGGATATCATCATCGGCACCCACAAGCTGCTGCAAGGCGATGTGCAATACCGGAACCTGGGCCTGGTGATCATCGACGAGGAACACCGCTTCGGCGTGCGCCAGAAGGACAAGTTCAAGGCACTGCGTTCGGAAGTGGATGTCCTGACCCTGACCGCCACGCCGATCCCGCGTACCCTGAACATGGCCATGTCCGGCATGCGCGACCTGTCCATCATCGCCACCCCGCCGGCGCGGCGTCTGGCGATCAAGACTTTCGTCAGCGAATGGCAGGACGGATTGATCCAGGAAGCCTGCCTGCGCGAGATCCGCCGCGGCGGGCAGGTCTATTTCCTGCACAACGACATCGAGACCATCGAAAAGCAGGTCACCAAGCTGGCCGAGCTGGTTCCCGAGGCGAGCATTCGCTACGCCCACGGCCAGATGCGCGAGCGCGATCTTGAACAGGTGATGTCCGACTTCTATCACCAGCGCTTCAACATCCTGGTCTGCACCACCATCATCGAAACCGGCATCGACATCCCCTCGGCCAACACCATCGTCATCAACCGCGCCGATCGCTTCGGCCTGGCCCAGCTCTACCAGTTGCGCGGCCGCGTCGGTCGCTCGCATCATCGCGCCTATGCTTATCTGATTACGCCCTCGCGCCGGGCCATGAACCAGGACGCGCAAAAGCGACTGGAAGCCATCGAATCCATTCAGACCCTGGGCACCGGCTTCACCCTGGCCACGCATGATCTGGAGATCCGCGGCGCCGGTGAACTGCTGGGCGACGAACAAAGCGGCCAGATGATGGAAATCGGCTATCACATGTACACCGAACTGCTGGAGCGCGCGGTCAAGGCATTAAAAGAAGGCCACGAGCCCCAACTGGACAAACCCCTCAACCACGGCGCCGAGATCAACCTGTACTGCCCGGCCCTGATCCCCGACGACTACCTGCCGGACATCCACGAGCGCCTGATCCTCTACAAGCGCATCGCCAACGCCGCCGACTCGCAGGAACTGAAAGACCTGCAAGTGGAAATGATCGACCGCTTCGGCCTGCTGCCCGAGGAAGTCAAAAACCTGTTCGCCGTCACCGAACTCAAACTCAAAGCCCTGCCGCTGGGCATCCGCAAGATCGAACTGGGCGAAGAAGGCGGCCGCATCCTGTTCGTCGAACAGCCCGACATCGATCCCACACGGATTATTCAACTGATCCAGTCACACCCGGATCAATACAAACTGGACGGCGGGGAAAAACTGCGCATCAACAAGGAACTGCCTGACACCGAAGACCGGTTCGACGAACTCAACACCCTGCTGGCGACATTGGCGGAGAAGGAAGCGGCCTGAAGATCAGGTGCTAGGTGCTAGGTGCTAGGTGCTAGGTGCTAGGTGCTAGGTGCTAGGTGCTAGTCTACACAGAGAAATAGATACATTGTCCCCGGATTTCCTCCCCTATTCGGGGATACAGATCAGCTGGTATAAGGTTGGAAGTGCCTGGTCAGTGAAAAGTTCATCACTTCCCAGGCCCGCTCTCCTCAGTCCTTTGCGGTGAAAACCTGCTTCTCGGCAAAATCTCCGGCCCATGGCAGCTTATATATCTCTCCCTGAAACGCCTTAACCATGAGCAAAATCCAAAGTATTACAGCCAACAGGAATATTACAGGAGACAGTAAACCAATAACCGGAATCCAACCCACAATCAGGCTCAGGACGAACAAGGCAAGAAAGACCACGAGGGATTGCATCGCATGAAATCTTACAAATCGGTTTTCTTTTTCCAGCAGCAAAAAAACAATTCCTGTCAGCCAGCCCAGCACATAACAGAGAACTGCCTCAATATTCTGGTCAATCCCCAGAGTCGTCTTATTTTTCTCCATTTCGCATATCCTTTCTTTTGGTAGCCGCAACAAAGACTTTACCACCGTGGGTATTGAATACCATTACCATGTCCCCATACTGGTGTCTCCGGCCAGGTAATCGATTATATTGACGTAATACCCGTATCTATTGAACTATAATCTTAACCAGTTCAACCCGCCGATTCTGTGCCCGGCCATCTTCATCCTCATTGCTGGCAACAGGGGCAAGAGGACCTACGCCATGGGGACTGAGCCTGTCTTCGGAAATTCCGTGCTCTGAGACCAGAAACTCCTCTACCGCCTCTGCGCGCTTTTCGGAGAGATCCAAATTATATTCCATGTCTCCCACAGCATCAGTATGGCCGACAACGAAAAGCCTGAGATCCGACTCCTGTTCCAGAAGAGCGGCAATTTCAGCCAGTGTGGATTCAGATTTTTTTTTGATCATGGCCTTGTCCGTGTCAAAGTGTATGCCGTAAACGCGGACACTGCCCTTTTCATCAATATCGTCTGCCATAGCTTGAGCATCGATATCGACCTTAACTTTTCCGGTCTCCATG
Source organism: Thiohalophilus sp. (assembly GCF_034522235.1). Taxonomy (NCBI): domain Bacteria; kingdom Pseudomonadati; phylum Pseudomonadota; class Gammaproteobacteria; order Thiohalomonadales; family Thiohalophilaceae; genus Thiohalophilus; species Thiohalophilus sp. The sequence continues at coordinate 1,854,396 of NZ_JAXHLN010000003.1, forward strand.
GGTTTTTCTTCAAGGATCTGAAGAAGCGTTACAGGTTGATTGTCCTCATCAGCATGTTCACTAAGCAAAGTATGTGCAGAAACATACATATTCCCATCATCTTGCGGAAGCTTGGCTAAAAAATAGCTTTGATCTTTTCCAACAAAAACATGTTTGCTATGATCTCCACTGTAATGATGTCCAAGCATACCCTCGAAAACTGAGTATGGACATTCATCTGTATCCCTGAAACATTCATATACAATTTCGAAACCGGCTTCCTTTAGCGCCATCTGGTAGTTTCGCTGTACCTGCAATACTGATAAACCTTCTGCGGGTAAGAAATACAAAATCTGTGTGACTTCCCCTTCCGGAGCTATCTCCTGTAGCTCGCCATTTTTCTTTCCTGTATAAAAGGTCAAACGGTCATAATTAAAGTGTTCATAACCACTAATGTAAGAACCTTCGTACCGGGAGATCATGGGATGATCTGTGCTCCCTTCCTTATCCTTTTCAGCCAGCGCAGGGGATGAAACAGCACCGCTAAAAACAAAAATCAATACAGCAAATAAAATATTTTTTTTGAACATGCTGGAAACTCCTTTACTAAAATTTTTGGACTTCACCAGATTATAGTGGGACCACTGTTTCATATTTATCAGGCATCAAGGACACCCACCGCAATAAACAGGATAGCGGTTTTAAATCGTGCCCGGTAATGAAGTGGGTGTGTCCCATAGGCTGTTCTTAACGCCCTCCGGGTATGCCCCCCATACCGGAAGGATCCATGGGCTTTGCCGGTAGCGTGAAGGCTTTTTCACCGGGGGATTCCCCGGAGATCTCGGTCAGGCGCATGTCGCCGTAGCGCAAGATCCCCAGCCCCCGGGCCGAGAGGGCATCCTCCACCACGCCGCTATGCTCCCGATCCATAGCCTCCGCGTAGGTTCGAGCGACCTCATGCATTACCGACGTCAGCTCCACTGCCAGAGGGTTGTCGCTGAGGACCGCTTGATCCGTATGGGTCCGGCCATCTTCGTCGCGCCAGCGGATCTCATAGACCTCCCCCTGGATCCCCGCCACGACCTCCTTTTCCCCTGTGGCTCCGAAGGATTCCACCTCCACCGCTCGATCCGTCCCGGGGCTGGTGGAGGGGACTTCGGCACCCATCCGGCCTCCCATCATGCCCGCCATGGCGGACAGGTCTATGACCATGGTGCGCCTGCCCCCCGTAGAAACGCTGTACAGTTTATCATCCCGCATCACCAAGTAGGCCGGCTGGCCCTGGGGATCGACCCGTGCCTTGCTCTTGTCTTGCCACAGCACGTCAAGGGTTTGGTTCTCGCTTTGGATGGAGGCGGTTCCCGATCCCATGGCCAAAGCGGGAACGGCCAATAGCCCCATGAGCCAAACGGCCCGGCTTCCTCGTGCTTGCATACTTACCTCCTGGGATGTCTTCTGCCGGAGAGCCGGCAGCGGTTTGTTTATAAATTAAGGATAAACACACTTTTCCGAACCGGTCAACGGTTCATAGAGGTGTACCCTTATTAGACACAGATTTAGGAAAAAGGTAGGAAAAAGGTGACGGAGGGATTTAATTTTATCCAGCTGATAGGATTGACCATTTTTTAATCCCTTCGTTACTTTTTTGACACCTTTTATTAATCACATCAAGCCTCCGGATTTTGCCCAGTGCTCTTCGGTTACTATCGCCAGAGGCACTCCATTGTCCCGGTAGTCGATAGCCTTCTCGATCTTGCGGCCAAACGATTCGTGTGACCAGCTATCCGTGACATATGTTCCAAGGACCAGGAAATTGAGTGACTTTGTTACACCCTTGGCGTTCAGTCCACCGAGTGATTTAACTGCTTCTTGACACTGCTTTCTCGTTCCAAAGGCGCAGGTTCCGGTAAAGAGGAAAAAATTTCCCTCAAAGACGATATCGGGCATCGGGTTATTGACAGGTAATGAGCTGGTCTTGGCTAATTCGCCGAGTTCGGATTTTTCACCAGATATTTTTTGGAGTAAACCCATGAGTTCATCAGATTCCTCCTGGTCGAGGACGCCATCTGATAGCATGGAATCTACCTTTCCCAACAAATTCAATATAATTGGATTGTCCGTTACCTGCCGGCTTTGAGCTAACCAGTTCTGAAGAAACTCGGCTTCGGTCTGATCAACCTTGCCATCAGCTAATACTCCTTTACTAAGTCCAATGAGGGTGTCGATTTGACGATCATCGATCGACTTGCGGTTGAAGCGCGTAAATATGTCCATTGGCTCCCCCTAAAATTCCTGGCAGCGGGGTCAGTACGATGACCGGCACCTGAGTAATGTCGACAGAATCCATTTTTCCCGTAATCAGGTGCTGTTCGGCACTTTCTCAAATAATTAACAGCTTAGATATCATTATCCGTGATTTCAATGCGGGTTAACCCTGATTCTGGCTAATGGGCTCTTGATTCCCGTTAGACGCCGCCGAGCATCACAGCGGAAGGAGGAATCGCCCGAAGGGTGGGCGCATGGATGACGTACATGGAGGTACTAATGTCGCGGGAGGCAGGGATGCCGGGAGCGACCGCGCGCACTCGCCAGTCGGCACACGGAGGTGCCGTCTGGCGAGCCCGACTGGAGCGAGAAGCGCAGGGAACCGGTTCAGCCATTGGAAATGGCTGAACCGGTGGTGTCTTTCGGGCGTCCTTCTTTTGGTGACTTTTCTTAGACGAGTAAGAAAAGTCACTCGCCGCGCGGGCGCGAGAGCCCGCTTTCAAGACTCAGCCCGCCCGCAGGGCGAACATTTTAATAAGTGAGGTGCTCCGACGAAGAGTCGCCGCTGAAAGCGCCTCCCACAAAATGGATGCCGGCCCCAGCTTAAAGCATGCCGGGCCAGACTCTGCGCCGGCATAATGACAAATCAAAGAGTGACCAGCCACCCGAGCGGATGATGATACAACGCCACGCTGACCATGTAGACAAACACCAGGATCGCCACCAGCCAGTACGCCATCCGCTCACGCCGGGTGCTGGCGAAGCGGAACACCATCAACCCCAGTCCGATATAGACCAGCAGTGCTACCAGCTTGGCGGTGAGCCAGCCGTGCACCAGCGGATATTGCTGGATGAGCACCGCCATCCAGATGCCGCTGACCAGCAATACCGTATCGTTGATGTGCGGGACGATCTTGACCCATTTCTGACGCATGAAACCGGCGTTCATGAACAGCCCCATGCCCCGGATCATAAACAGACTGATCGTAATGACAACCGTACTGACGTGAATAATCTTCAACCAACTCATCAATTCATCCTGTCTATGTCGCAGCTGAAAGCCCCTCTTACAATAAAATACTATCCGCAAGGCGGGTAGTATGATGAAAGCCCCGGAGTAGGCTATATCAGGGATAGGGTGCGTTCCACGCACCGTTATCCTGGTATCGGGAGGGTGGTGCGTAGGACGCACCCTACCCGACTCGCCGCCAAAGATGGCGGTTTACCAAGGTTAAATTAAATGTCTTCTGGGTTGTGCAGTGATACGTAGAACAGCCCCTGTTCCGGTTCAACTCGCGGCGTAGCCGCTCCTACAAGTACTGCCAACTGCTAACTGCCCTCTGCCAACTATCTTTGATTTATTCCCGCGACGCCGGCCCGCTGCCGGGCACCCCGTATTGAATCAGTTCCTCCTCGAAACCGAAATACTGCATATCGTCCATGCGCTGCGGATAGAGTATCCCGTTTAGGTGGTCCACCTCGTGCTGCACCACCCGGGCATGAAAGCCGCCGACCTCACGTTCGATGGGCGTGCCGCCGGGATCGAAACCGCTGTAGCGGACCTGCGTGTAACGCGGGACCAGACCGCGCAGGCCCGGCACGCTCAGACACCCTTCCCAGCCGGCCTCACGGCTGTCATCCAGCGGCGTAATCTCGGGGTTGATTAAAATCGTGCGCGGCACGCTCTCCACGTCGGGATAGCGGGGATTGGCAGCCACCTCGAAGATGACCACTCGCTGCGAGACGCCGATCTGCGGCGCGGCCAGACCGGCGCCGTCCAGGGCGTGCATGGTGTCGAGCATATCCGTGATCAGGGCATCCAGTTTTGGGCTGTTGAACTCACCCACGGGTTCAGCCACCTGTTGCAGCAGCGGATGTCCCATTTTAAGCACTTCTTTGACGGCCATAACACCTCTCGCTGGTCAAGCCGGGGTATAATTGGTTACATTACACACCTGATGGTTACAAGGAATATAGCATTGAAAAAATATCTGTGCCTGGCAATTCTCTGTCTCCTGCCTCTTAACGCGATTGGCGCCGACGAGGAGGTTCGTTACTACGAGGTCGAAGTGATCATCTTCGAACACCTCAACCAGCGCGGCAGAGAGAGTGAAATCTGGCCAAGTTCGGTAGAACAGGGTTTGCCCGAATCCGAGGTCATGATCGAACTCGATCGCCCCTTTCCGGGCCCGATCCCGGAAAACTACGATCCCTCGCTTACTTTCAAGAGCCTGCCAAAGAGCCAGTATCGCCTGAGTAAAGCAGCAGAAAAAATCAAGGAGTCATCGACCCGCCGGGTGCTGCTGCATACCGCCTGGACCCAGCCCGGTATGAGTGGCGAAGAAGCACTCAACGTCCGTCTGAGCCGGACCATTCCCGCATCAGCCGAGGACGCAGAGGCTAAAGAAACTGCCCTGCAGGGCGAATCCGGTGAGCTGAAAGCGTATATCCGGGTGATCCTGTCACGCTATCTGCATGTCGATGCCGACGTCGTATTACGGACCCGGCCACAACTCGGCCGTTTCGAGTTCTTCATTGAAGAAGCCGACGAACCGGTGGTTTACCAGCTGAAACAGTTGCGTAACCGCATTCGCAGCACCGAAGTCCACTACCTCGACCATCCCGTACTCGGGATGTTGATCACCATGCATCCGGTCGAAACCGACAAGCTCTAGATTTTTCACCGCAGAGACGCAGAGAAAATACCAATGTTAAATTCTAAATGTTGAATTTTGAATTAAGGGATATCGGTGTAATTCAAAACTCATAATTCAACATTCAAAATTATCTTTTCACCCTCTGCGTCTCTGCGGTAAAAATTATTACAATAACGGAATGACGTGTTCCAGCAGGGTGCGGACGTTTGTCATGCCCTCTTTCAGGTGTTGTTCGATCTCTCCCATGGTGATCTCGCCATCATGGCGGCCCGCAGCCAGGTTGGCGACGACGCCGATTGACGCATAGCAGACTTCCAGTTCCCGGGCGAGTACCGCTTCGGGCATGCCGGTCATACCGACGATGTTGCAGCCGTCGGCTTCGAGTTTGTTGATCTCGGCGGCGGTTTCCAGACGTGGGCCCTGGGTGGCACCATAGGTGCCTCCGTCGATGACGCCGACACCGGACTGGCTGGCGGCCTGTAGCAGTGACTGGCGCAGAGTTTCACAGTACGGCCAGGTAAAATCGACATGCAAGACCGGATTGTCCCCCTCATCGAAAAATGTATTGTGACGTCCCCAGGTGTAGTCAATGATTTGATCTGGAATAACCAGGCAACCGGGCTGGTACTGGGACTGAATCCCGCCGACGGCGTTAATGGCGATAATCATCTCGGCCCCGGCTTCTTTGAGCGCCCAGAGATTCGCGCGGTAATTGATGCGGTGCGGGGTAATAGTATGTCCCGAGCCATGACGCGGTAAAAACAGCACGTCATTGTCCCCCAGCGTCCCCCGCACCAGCGTACTGGACGGTTCGCCATAAGGGGTGTGCATAATTTCACGACCGGAGATTTTCAGGTTTTGCAGGCTGGTCAGCCCGGTACCGCCGATTATTGCCACTTTTGACATGTTATAACCCTTTGACTGCGTAGATACCCGGCGCATTGCGCAGGTAGCCTTTGTAATCCATCCCGTATCCGAATAGATAGCGATCTTCGGTCCGCAGACCGACAAAGTCCGCCTGCAAACCGTTTTTGCGATCGTGCATTTTTTCCACCAGTACCGCGCTATAGACTTCGGTCGCGCCCTCGGCGCGGCAGTGCTCCATGATCGCCGCCAGTGTAATCCCCTCGTCCAGGATATCGTCAATGATAAGAATATTCCGTCCCGCCAGAGGATGTGTAGGCCGCACCTGCCAGTTCAGATCGCCGCCGCTGGTCCCACCGGCATAGCGGGTGGCATGGATGTAGTCGATCTGCAAGGGAAAGTTCAACCGGGTCAGCAGATGACCAGCCGGGATGATGGCACCGGTCAGCACGCACAGGACCAGCGGATCGCTGTTTTTCAGTACCTGGGTCATTGCCGCGGCCATTTTGTCCAGCGCCGCTTCGACCTGTTGCTGATCATAGAGGCAATCCGCCTCGTTCATTGTCTGGTTAACGGTATTGATATTCATTATTGTGTTGTCGGTGGTTGTGGCAGATTCGCACCTTCTATTAGATCCGGCATATGCAATGTCCGGGTCGGGAAGGCCACTTCGGCGCCGTGACTGGCGATAATATCACTGATTTTAAACAGCACGTCCTGCTTGACTTCATGAAACTCGATCCATTTGACCGTTTTGGTAAAGGTATACACAAAGAAGTCGAGCGACGAGGCACCAAAAGCGTTGAAGTTAACAATCAGAGTCTGCTCCTGATCGATTTCCGGATGTGCCTGTAACATGGCTTTCACATCATCGATAATTTTCGGTAACACATCCAGATCCGTATAGCGCACCCCGATGGTTTCGAAAATACGGCGATTGAACATGCGCGAGGGGTTTTCCACCACGATACTGGAAAACACGGAATTGGGCACGTAGATGGGCCGCTTGTCGAAAGTACGAACAATCGTCAGGCGCCAGCCGATTTTCTCTACCGTGCCCTCGATATTACGATCCGGCGAGCGGACCCAGTCGCCAATGGCAAAGGGCCGATCAAAGTAGATCATCATGGCGCCAAAGAAGTTGGCCAGCAGGTCCTTGGCCGCAAAACCGATAGCGATGCCGCCGATACCACCAAAAGCGAGGATCGCCGAGATATTGACCCCGAGTGTCTGCAACATGACCAGGGAAGCCGTGATAAACACCGAGATTTTCAGCAACTGGGTGATCGCATCGGCCGTGGTTCTATCCAGTGGCTTGCCTTCCAGATCCTTGCGATCGAGAATGTTTTTCTCCATCTGATCCACAAAACGCAGCAGCGCCCAGGCAATCGCAATGATCGCCCCGACCTCACGCACCGCACGGTCGGATTCGAGATCAAATACCGCCATCAAAAGCGAAATACCCAGGACCCAGATAAACAGGGTCACCGGATGGCGAATGGAGTTGACCAGGGAGTTGTCCCAGATACTGGCCGTCTTCTCAAAACGTTTTTCCAGATGCTTCAGAACCCGTTTCTGGATAAAGTCCAGCAACAGCGTGGCGAAGATGATGACAAAGCTGTGCACGATCCACCAGTTGCCACCCAGTAGCTGGTCGACATAGTTGGTAATCTGTTCAAGCATATCTTTTCCTTATATGCTGGTCGTTAGAAATCGAACGCCAGAGTCGGATTGGCACTGTATTTATCCAACTGCGCGTTTACCTGACGCCACTGGCTCCCGGCGTGCAGTTGTTGCCGATCCACCTCACCCTTGCCATGCATACGCGCAAGCCGCAGGTGCGCTACCGGATCATCATAATCGCCCAGCGCTTCCAGTACCTCAACAGCCGCAGCACGATTATTACAGACCAGGACCATATCACACCCGGCCTGCAGTGCCGACCTGGCCCGATCACTGTACTGCTCGCCAGCAACACTGGCCCCTTCCATATCCAGATCGTCACTGAAAATCACACCCTGAAACCGCAGTCTCTCGCGCAGAATTTGTTTCAGCCAGATGGAAGAGAAGCCGGCCGGCAATCGATCGACTTTATCATAAATGATATGCGCCGGCATGATGGCGCTCAGACCGTAACTGATCATACGGCGAAACGGCAGGATATCGTGGGCATAAATATCGTTGTAGTCACGGCCGTCGACCGGTATGGCATGATGCGAGTCCGCCGCCACCGCACCGTGGCCGGGAAAGTGCTTGCCGGTGGCCGCCATGCCGGCATCGGCCATCCCCTGCATCCAGGCATGGGCCAGTTCGGCGACGATTTCCGGTTTGTGATGAAAGGCGCGATCACCGATGACCTCACTGACCCCGTAATCCAGATCCAGCACCGGAGCGAAGCTGAAATCAATCTCCAGGGCCCGCAATTCGATCGCCATCAACCAGCCGGCTTGCCGGGTTAATGCCCGGGCTCTCTGGTGATCCTGTTCATAGACCTGACCAAACAGGCGTGCCGGCGGAATATGACTGAAGCCGTCGCGAAAGCGCTGCACGCGACCGCCCTCGTGATCCACCGAAACCAGCAGGCGGGGTTCACGCAGCGCATGAATCTCGCGAACCAGTTGCTGCAGTTGTTCGATCGACTCGAAGTTGCGGGTGAACAGGATGACACCACCAACATGCGGATGCAGCAGTATCTCCCGATCTTCTTCGGACAGAGCAGTACCGGCAATATCCAGCATGACAGGACCCAGTGACATCGTTGATTGCCTATTCTTCTATCAGGACCGGGGTGCCATACGGCACCATGTTAAAGAGTGTGAGAATATCGTTGTTGCGCATTTTGATACAGCCATGTGAACTCGGTATTCCCATTTTGTCCTCGTCGGGGCAGCCGTGGATATAGACATAGCGACGCATGGTATCCACCGCGCCCAGTCGGTTGACGCCCGGCTCCAGGCCACTGAGCCACAGAATACGGGTCAGTATCCAGTCACGCCCGGGGTATTGTTCGCGTAATGCCGGCGAATAGGTCTCGCCGGTAGGACGCCGTGCGACAAACACGGTATTGACCGGTTGCCCGGCGCCGATTTTGGCGCGAATCTTATGTTGCCCCCGGGGCGTCTGTTCACTGCCGTTGCGCTCACCGACGCCGTTTTTGGCGGTCGAGACGGAAAATGTGGCAACGCAACCGCCCTGCTCCAGCACAGACAGTTCCTGACGCGTGACACTGACTTTAATTTCCCGCTGTTCCGGCATCAGTGCCAATCCTTATAAGGGTGGTTGACCAGACTCACGTTGTAATACCGCACGTCATCGGAAACCTCTTCACCGAGCCAGTTGGGCTGTTCAAACACTTCATCCTCACTGTCCAGTTCGATTTCCGCCACTATGAGACCGGCATTTTCACCCTCGAAGACATCGATCTCCCAGACATGGCCGACATGCGGCACATGGTAGCGGACTTTTTCGATGATCGGTTTGTCACACAGATTGTCCAGCATCTCGCGCGCATCTTCCAGCGGAATGGGGTACTCGTATTCCTGTCGATGGATTCCCAGTGTGGCGCTTTTGATATTCAGGTTGGCCTGATCGCCCTCGATGCGAACGCGCACCGACGCATCCCGGGCGCCAATGAGATAGCCCTGCGCAATACGGTGTCCCGCATCCGCCTGCTGGCGCCAGCGATCATCGCGAATCAGGAATTTGCGTTCAATCTCGGTCGCCATCAGGAGCCTTTGATAAACAGGGCCATGGATTCCACATGAGCCGTGTGCGGGAACATATCCATAATACCGGCCTGCTGCAGACGATAGCCATGGCGATTGACCAGTTCGCCGGCATCGCGGGCCAGGGTGGCGGGGTTACATGAGACATAAACAATGCGCTGCGCCCCGCTGGCCGCCAGATACGGCACCATTTCGGCGGCCCCGCTGCGCGGAGGATCCAGCAGAATCTTGTCATACTGCTGTCCCTTGAGCCAGGGTTCGTGATCCGTCGGTTCGAACAGGTTGGCGACATGAAAGCGGACCTGGTCAATCCCGTTTAATGCGGCATTGGCCCGCGCCCGTTCGATCAATCCCGCCTCGCCTTCAACCGCCACCACTTCGCCGCCACGACGCGCCAACGGCAGGGAGAAGTTACCCAGGCCGCAAAACAGTTCCAGAATCCGATCCGTGGCCTGCGGTTCCAGCAATTGCAGGGCCTGGCCGATCATACGCCGGTTGATGTCGCTGTTAACCTGGATAAAGTCAGTCGGCTGAAAGTCGAAGCTGACATCGAACTGTGGAATCGAATAACGCAGTGTCGCCTGTTGCGGATACAACAGCGTGATACTCTCCGGCCCCCCGGGTTGATGATAAATGACAAAGCCGGTCGTTTTGCCATAGTCGATCAGCAAGGCAATGTCCGCCTCGGTCAACGGTTCCAGATTACGAAATACCAGGGCAATTTTTTCATCATCGGCCGCCACTTCAATCTGGGGGATGCGCCGGTAACAGCTGAGCTGAGCGATCAGTTCGCCCAGTTCCACCAGTCGATCGCCGAGCGGCGGCGTCAATATTTTGCAGTGTTGCAGTTGGGCCAGAAAGTGACTGCCGCGCTCGCGAAATCCGACCAGGACTTTTTCTTTTTTATCCACATAACGGACGCCAAGCCGGGCCTTGTTACGGTAACCCCACACCGGACCGGTCAGCGGCGGTAATACCGTCTGCGGTTCCACATGGCCGATACGCATCTGATCCTCCAGCAGAGTCTGCTGTTTGAGGCGAATTTGCTCGTCACTCGACACATGCTGTAAACGGCAACCGCCACAGAGCCCGAAATGCTCACAGGCCGGTTCGATGCGTGCCGGGGAGGCCTCGAGCACCTGATACAGACGGCCCTCGTCATAGTTGCGCCGGCTGCGGGTATAGACAAATTCCACTTTCTCGCCCGGCAAGGCATCATCGATAAACACCGTTTTGCCCGCGATTCGGGCAACCCCCTTGCCTTCATGGGTCATACTTTCGATCTCGGCGATGAACGGTTCGCTTGGCAGGGCGCGGCGTTTGCGTGACATAAAAACTTCGTAATTAACAGGCGCCGGTCTATCGCTTGACCGGCGACAATGGCTTGTCAAACAGGTGCATGCAAGGCAACCGGATCAGGCGGGAAACACATTGGTGGACAGATAGCGATCACCCCGATCACAGATGATCGAAACGATGGTGGCCTGCTCCACCTGTTGCGACAGTTGCAGGGCGGCGGCCACCGCCCCGCCGGAGGAGATGCCACAGAAAATCCCCTCCTGTGCGGCCAGCGCCCGGGTGGTCTCCTCGGCGGCCTGCTGGGTGACATCCAGAGTCTGATCCACCCGGGCGGCTTCGAAAATACCCGGCAGATAGGCCTCGGGCCAGCGCCGGATGCCCGGTATCTTCGCCCCCTCGGCGGGCTGCACGCCGACGATCTGCACGGCGCTGCTTTGCTCCTTGAGGTAACGGGAGACCCCCATGATGGTGCCGGTAGTGCCCATGGCGCTGACGAAGTGGGTGATCGTGCCGCCGGTGTCGCGCCAGATCTCGGGGCCGGTAGTCTCGTAGTGAGCCAGCGGGTTGTCCGGGTTGGAAAACTGATCCAGTACCTTGCCCTGCCCCTCGGCAGCCATCTGCGCGGCCTGATCCCGCGCCCCTTCCATGCTTGCCTCGGCACTGACCAGAATGATTTCGGCGCCAAAGGCCTTCATGACCGCGCGGCGCTCGACGCTCATGTTCTCGGGCATGATCAGAATCATCCGATAGCCCTTGATCGCGGCCGCCATGGCCAGGGCAATGCCGGTATTGCCGCTGGTCGCCTCAATCAGGGTCTCCCCCGGGTGGATTTCACCGCGTTGTTCGGCATGCTGGATCATGCTCAGCGCCGGCCGATCCTTGACCGAGCCGGCCGGGTTATTGCCCTCCAGCTTGACCAGCAGGGTGTTGCTGGTCTCGCCGGGCAAACGTTGCAGGCGCACCAGCGGGGTATTGCCGACAAAGGCTTCAATCGTGGGGTAATTCATCGTGACAGTTTACCTTGTTCTGGCATGACTTTTCATTACCCGCTACCATTTTGCAAAGAAGCGATAATAAACTGTCCATCCTGTATATCCGGGAATGGGACGAACCAGGTCACTAACAGTATGGCGGATAATGCATCACCAGCCCGCAGCCGGGCGATTCTGGACAAAGATCAGGCACTCGAGCAGGCCGGGGGCAGTGAAAGCCTGGCCAGGGAGCTGTTCGGCATGCTCCTGGACGATCTGCCCGTGCTGCAGCAGCAACTGCAACAGGCCCTTGCCGACAAGCGGGCAGAGGCCATGTGGAATCACGCTCACAAACTGTACGGGTCGACCGCCTATTGCGGTGTCCCTGCCCTGCGCGAGGCCGCCCGGGCCATGGAGGAATGCATCAAGCAGCAGAATGAGGCTGAGCTGACAGTCTGTTTTGCCCGCCTGTCCGCGGAGATCGACAACCTGCTGGAACAGGGCCCGCAGCTGGCCGAGGGGCCCTGGGCGGTGGAATGAGCCCGGGTGCCGACCCACCCGGGCTGTGCGCTCACCGAACACCCGGAATCAATCGAAATCCCGCTAGAGAGCCGGCTCCTGTCAGCCGCCCGATCATAGCCCGGTCGGCAATTTCACTATCCCCGGGGTTATGGTGGTGACGGTTAACAACCTACCCGGTCCGGACGGCCACCATCAGCTGTTTCATTTCCCGGACCGCCGCTTCGAAGCCGGTAAAGACACTGCGCGCGACAATCGCATGGCCGATGTTCAGTTCGCGGATCCCTGGAAGCACGGCGATCCGGCTGACATTGTGATAATGCAAGCCGTGACCGGCGTTGACCTGCAGGCCCGCGGCCAGACCGTGCTCCACCGCTTCGGCAATTTTCACAAATTCCCGCTCTTGCGCAGCGGCTGTGCCGGCATCGGCATAATGGCCGGTGTGAATTTCAATTACCGGGGCGCCGCATTCCGCCGCCGCCACGATCTGTTCGGGCTCGGCGTCAATAAACAATGACACCCGCACCCCGGCATCCGCCAGTCGCCGGCAGGCTTCGGTAATCCGTGGACGCTGACCTTTAACGTCCAGACCGCCTTCGGTCGTCAGCTCCTCGCGTCGCTCGGGCACCAGACAACAGTCCGCCGGTTGCAGCTGTTCGGCAATGGCCAGCATCTCGTCGGTGACCGCCATCTCCAGATTCATCCGGGTTTGCAAAATTCCACGCAACATCTGCACGTCGCGATCCTGAATGTGCCGTCGATCCTCGCGCAGATGCAGGGTAATGGAATCAGCGCCGGCCTGCTCGGCCAGTAATGCCGCCTGGATCGGTTCGGGATACAGGGTTCCCCGGCTCTGGCGCAGGGTCGCGATGTGATCAATATTCACACCCAACAATATTTCGTTCGCTGTTGTGCCAGACACAGATTGTTTACCTCGTTCGAAATCAGTTTCTAGTTACTAGTTTCTAGCGACTAGTAACTTATAAATCGCGACTTTGCCAATAGAGTTCGCGGGATTTAAGCGGCCGATTGTCCAGGTGCCGGCTCAGCAGGAATCGCATCAGGATCTTCGCTTCCCGCAAGACCTGTGGATCCTGATAGTCGTTATCGCGGATCGCCAGCAGCGTTCGGCCACTGATCTGCGGACAATCAACCTGTTTTGCGACGACAGACTGTACCGGTCCCTGTTCCGGATAATAACAATATTGGGCATCGGCGT